>NZ_JBMSEE010000005.1:0-417435 GCF_049446155.1 Caldimonas sp. KR1-144 | reverse complement strand
CGTGGCCTACACGGCGATGCACCCCGATGAGCGCAAGGACAGCGCCGTGCAGTTCCTGCGCGACGCCGTGGCGTACTACAACCGCCTGGGCGTGACCATCAAGCGGCTGCTGACGGACAACGGTTCTGCCTTCCGCTCCAGGCCGTTCAAGGCGGCCTGCGAGCAGTTGGGCATCCAGCACAAGTTCACCCGCGCCTACCGGCCGCAGACCAACGGCAAGGCCGAACGCTTCATCCAGTCGGCCTTGCGCGAGTGGGCCTACGGCTGGACCTACCAGAACTCAGCCGAGCGCCGCCAGGCCCTCCACAGCTGGCAGCACCACTACAACTGGCACCGCCCCCACCGCGGCATCGGCCGCGTCGCTCCAGCCTCTCGACTACCGGGGCCTCGACACAACGTCTTGACAGCTCACAACTAGCGCAGTCAGCCGCCAACCGAGAGCTGCCAACCGAGAGCTTGCGCGGATCCGGCTCCGCCGGTCCGCAGCAAGAGCCCCCTCGGGGGGCAGCGAACGCAGTGAGCGTGGGGGCCCTATATCGCCAAGGGGTCGATGTCGACGGCCCAGCGGGCGACTCGCGGCGCCTTGAGTTCGTGCAGCTGCGGCAGCCACCACGCCAGCAGCTTCTGCAGCGCGGGCCGCGACGCAGCCTCCACCAGCATCTGCGCGCGTTCGATGTTCGCGACGCGCTGCACCGGCGTCGGCACGCTCGGGTAGATCAGCACGCCGGCATCGGTGGCCGCGTCCTGACCCAGCTCGGCGGCGGCGTCGAGCCAGCCTCGCGCGGCTTCCTGCGTCTTGGCCTCCGCGCGCAGCAGCGCGAGATGGCTGTAGGGCGGCAGCCCGGCCGCGCGACGCTCCTCGAGCTGGCTGCGAACGAAGGCCTCGATGTCGTGCCGGCGCAGCGCGTCGAACAGCGCGTGCGTCGGATGCCAGGTCTGCACCCACATCTCGCTCGCGCCGGCCTGCGCCGCGTCGCGCCCTGCCCGGCCGGCCGCCTGCATCAGCAGCGCGAACAGCCGTTCGGGCGCGCGAAAGTCGCTCGAGAACAGCGCCGCGTCGGGATGCACGGCCGCGACCAGCGTCATGCGACGGAAGTCGTGGCCCTTGGCGACCATCTGCGTACCGACCAGCACATCGACTTCGCCCGCATGCACGCGCGCGAGCTCGGCCTCGAGGCTGCCGGCGCGGCGCGTCGTGTCGGCATCGATGCGCGCGACGCGCACGCCGGGCAGGGCCTGCCCCAGCTGCTCCTCCAGCCGCTCGGTGCCGCGGCCGAGCGCCTGGATGTCCACGTTGCCGCAATCGGGGCAGGCGCGCGGCACGCGCTCGGTGAAGCCGCAGTGATGGCAGCGCAGCGTGCGGTCGCCCTTGTGGAACACGCGCCAGGCGCTGCAGTGCGCGCAGCCGCTCTTCCAGCCGCAGTCGAGGCAGTGCAGCACCGGCGCATAGCCGCGCCGGTTGAGCAGCAGCAGGCTTTGCTCGCCGCGCTCGACGCGCGCGCGCACCGCATCCAGCAGCGCCGGCGCCAGCGCGCTGGCACGCTGCGCCTCGCGCGGCACGGTGTTCATGTCGACCAGCCGCACCACCGGCAGCGCGCCGCCGCCGACGCGCTCGGGCAGCGCGAGCCGCCGGTAGCGGCCGGTGCCGCCGTCGGCGGCCGGCGTCGCGTTGTGCCAGGTCTCGAGCGAGGGCGTCGCCGAGCCGAGCAGCACCGGCACGCCTTCGATGCGTCCGCGCACCACGGCCAGATCGCGCGCCGAATAGCGCGCGCCCTCCTGTTGCTTGTACGACGGGTCGTGTTCCTCGTCGACGATGATGGACGCCAGCCGCGGCAGCGGCGCGAACACCGCCATGCGCGTGCCGAGCACCACGTCGGCCTCGCCGAGCAGCGCGAGCAGCCAGTTGGCGAGCCGCCGTGCCGGCGTCAGTCCGCTGTGCAGCGAGACGATGCGCCGGGCCGCAAAGCGCTCGGCGAAGCGCGCCTCGAGCTGCGGCGTGAGATTGATCTCCGGCACCAGTACCAGGGCCTGGCCGCCGGCCTCGAGCGCGCGCGCGACCTCGCGCAGGTAGACCTCGGTCTTGCCGCTGCCGGTGACACCATGCAGCAGGTGGACGCCGCCCTCGGCCGCCCCTGCCGCCAGCGCGGCCACGGCCCCGGCCTGCGCCGGCGTCAGCGGCGGCTGCGCCGGCACCGGCGCATCGGCGCGTGGCGGCAGCAGGCGCTTGCGCAGCCGGGCGATGCGGCGCGCCAGCGCATCGGGCGCAAGCTGGCGCAGTTCGGGCGGCAGCACCGCGAGCGCCACCTCGCCGATGCCACGCTGGTAATAGCCGGCCGCAAAGCCCACCAGCTCCCGCCAGCCGCGCGGCAATGGGGGCAAGGCCTCGTGCAGCGCCGCGACGTCGCGCAGCCGCTCGCTGGCCAGGGGCTGCGGCGCCTGGCCATCCCAGACGATGCCGAGCACCTCGCGCCGGCCGAACGGCACACGCACCAGGCTTCCAGGCGTGAGCGGGTGCTCGCTGAGATAGTCCAGCGGCCCGTCGATGCCGCTGTGCTGCGGCGCGTCCACCGCGACCGCCACGCGCCGCGGCGCGTCGCCGCCTTCGGCCCCGGCAAGGGGCGCAAGCGGCAAGGCATCAGCGGGCGTCGAGGGCATGCTTTCGGCGGCCGTAAGTTCGAACAAAGGTGAGAAGAAACGGGCAAGTCATTGATTGACAAGGCCTTTTCCAGGTATCCACGGAACCTGTGGAAAACTTTGTGGGGAACCTGCGTGCACGCGTGCTAAGTGCTTGACGGAAAAGGTTCAGGCCTGGAATGGCACATTTGCAGGCAGCCCGACGAAGCCTTTGGAATCAAGCACTTAGCGCAATGCCCTGGGATCGGGCTGCTGCATTGCAAAAGCCCCGCCGCGGTGCATCTCGCCCTTGACTTTTGGGGATAAGTCGGGACTGCCGGTGGTCGATCCAGGGTAAACCCGGCTTGCTCGCGCAATGCACAAAACGCTCACGCGCGCATGCGCCGGGAGTGCTCATGCACCGCGTCGACCAGCACCGCAACCGCCTCGGGCGGCGTGAACTGGCTGATGCCATGCCCAAGGTTGAAGACGTGCCCCGCGGCGCTGCCGTCGGCGTTCAGCGGCGCGCCGAAGCTGTCGAGCACGCCGGCCGCCGCTTCGCGGATCTGCTGCGGCTCGGCGAACAGCACGGCCGGGTCCAGATTGCCCTGCAGCGCGACGCGGTGGCCCACACGTGCGCGCGCCGCACCGAGGTTGACCGTCCAGTCGAGCCCGACCACGTCGCAGCCGATGTCCGCAATCTGCTCGAGCCACAGGCCGCCGCCCTTGGTGAAGACGATCTGCGGAATGCGGTGACCGCCATGCTCGCGCTTGACCTGGGCCAGCACGCGTTCGGTGTAGGCGAGGCTGAAGCGCTGGAATGCGCCGTCGGCCAGCACGCCGCCCCAGCTGTCGAACACCATCACGGCCTGCGCGCCGGCATCGATCTGCGCGTTGAGGTAGGCGGCGACCGCGTCGGCATTGACCTCGAGGATGCGGTGCATCAGGTCCGGCCGGCGGTAGAGCATCGACTTGACGAGGCGGTAGTCGTCCGAGCCGCCGCCCTCGACCATGTAGCAGGCCAGCGTCCAGGGGCTGCCGGAAAAGCCGATCAGCGGCACGCGCCCGCGCCCGTCGGCGCCGGCCAGCGCGCGGCGGATGCTGGCGACCGCGTCGAAGACGTAGCGCAGTTTGTCGAGGTCGGGCGCGGCGAGCCGGGCGACGTCGGCCTCGTCGCGCAGCGGATGCGCGAAGCGCGGGCCCTCGCCGGGCGCGAACGACAGGCCCAGGCCCATCGCGTCGGGCACGGTGAGGATGTCGGAGAACAGGATCGCCGCGTCGAGCGCGTAGCGCTCCAGCGGCTGCAGCGTGACCTCGGTCGCGTAGTCGGGGTTGGTGGCCAGGCCCATGAAGCTGCCGGCCTTGGCGCGCGTGGCGTTGTACTCGGGCAGGTAGCGACCGGCCTGGCGCATCAGCCACACGGGCGTGCAATCGGTTGGCAGACGCAGGCAGGCGCGCAGGAATCGGTCGTTGGCCAGCGGCGGCAGCGAGTGGGAAGAGGTCGACATCGTGCGGCGATTGTCGCAGCCGTACCCTGTCGGCTTGAACCGCGGCGCCCGCCCCCATTTATGCTGCGCACCTCGTGGGCCCTTCGCGCCCGCATTCGAGCCTTACTCGACCCCTACCGCCTGCTTGGAAGGAGCGCCATGCTGACCTCTCGCCTCACGAGCTTCTCGCGCACGGCCCGACTGGCCGCCGCGCTCGCGCTGGCCGCCGTGCTCGCCGGCTGCGGCTACAACGACTTCCAGCGCCTGGACGAACAGACCAAGAGCGCGTGGTCGGAGGTGCTCAACCAATACCAGCGCCGCGCCGACCTGATCCCCAACATCGTCGCCACCGTCAAGGGCGAGGCCAACTTCGAGCAGGAGACCCTGACCAAGGTGGTCGAGGCGCGCGCCAAGGCGACCTCGATCCAGGTCACGCCCGAGACGCTCAACAACCCCGAGGCGTTCCAGAAGTTCCAGGCCGCGCAGGGCGAGCTCTCGAGCGCGCTGTCGCGCCTCCTGGTGGTGAGCGAGAACTACCCGAACCTCAAGGCCAACCAGGGCTTCCAGGACCTGCGCGTGCAGCTCGAAGGCACCGAGAACCGCATCACCGTTGCGCGCAACCGCTACATCCAGGCAGTGCAGCAGTACAACGTGCTGGCGCGCAGTTTCCCGAGCAACCTGACCGCGATGGTGTTCGGCTACCAGGCCAAGCCCAACTTCAGCGTCGCCAACGAGGCGCAGATCTCGGCGCCGCCAGCGGTGAGCTTCGAGAAGCCGGCATCGAAGTGAGGCCGACCTGAGCCTGCGCATCGCCCGCTGGCTGGCCGCGTTCGCGGCCTGCTGCCTTGCGCTTGGCGCCTGGGCGCAGGACCTGCGTCCGGTGCCGGTGCTGACCGCCAGCGTGATCGACCAGACCGGCGCGCTGTCGCCGGCCCAGGTCAGCGCACTCGAGGCCAAGCTGGCCGGCTACGAGCGCACGCTGGGCACGCAGATCGTCGTGCTGATGGTGCCGACCACGCAGCCGGAAGACATCGCCGACTTCACGCAGCGCGTCGGCGACGCCTGGAAGATCGGCCGCAAGGATGTCGGCGACGGGCTCTTGATCGTCGTCGCCAAGAACGACCGGCGCGTGCGCATCGCGCCGGCCAAGACGCTCGAAGGCGCGATCCCCGACCTCGCCGCGAGGCAGATCATCGACCGCGTCATCGTGCCGGCGTTTCGCGCCGACGACTATGCCGGCGGGCTCAACGCCGCGATCGACCAGCTCGTCGCGCGCATCCGCGGCGAGGCGCTGCCCTTGCCGGGCGAGCGCCCCGCGCGCTCCCCGCAGGGCGCCGACTGGCAGGATCTCGCGGTGTTCTTCTTCATCGCGGTGCCGATCGCCGGCGCGATCCTGACCGGCGTGCTCGGTCGCAAGCTCGGCTCGATCGTCACCGCCGGCGGCGCCGGCACGCTGGCATGGTTCGCGACCACGAGCCTGCTGATCGCCGGCGCGGCCGGCGCGCTGGCCTTGCTGCTGGTCGGCGTGCTGGGCATCGGCGCGGCGCGCCGCGGCGTGCGCTCGCACCGCGGCGGTTTCGACGTGCCGCCGATCATCTTTGGTGGCGGCGGTGGCGGATGGGGCGGTGGTGGCGGCGGCGGTGGCTTCTCGTCGGGCGGCGGCGGGGACTTCGGCGGCGGCGGCGCCTCCGGCGACTGGTGACCTGCACACGATGAACAAGATCGCCCGCATCCTGCGCCACCGCTGGCTCGACGAGTCGGACGTGCATCGCCTGCTCGGCCGCGGCGCGCTCGAGCGCATCGAAGCGAAGGTGCGCGCCAGCGAGCGCCGCCACAGCGGCGAGATCCGCGTGTGCGTCGAGGCCGGCCTGCCGCTGGGCTACCTGTGGCGCAACCTCGGCGCGCACGAACGCGCGGTCACGATGTTCGGCAAGCTGCGCGTCTGGGACACCGAGCACAACAACGGCGTGCTGATCTACCTGCTGCTGGCCGAGCACCGCATCGAGGTGCTGGCCGACCGCGGCATCCACCGCCGCGCCGGCGCCGAGCGCTGGGCGCAGGTCGTCGCGCAGATGCGCGAGGCCTTTCGCGCCGGGCAGTTCGAGGCGGGGCTGGCCGCGGCGATCGATACGATCGACGCGCTGCTGGTCGAGCACTTCCCGCTCGCGCCGGGCGAGGTGAATCCGAACGAACTGCCAGACGCTCCGGTGATCAGCTAGCGCCGGTGATCAGCCAGCGTCGGAGGGCGCGGCGTCCTTCGGCGCGCGCGCCGACCCGGCCACCATGTCGAAGCGGAACAGCCGGCATTCGATCGGGCCGTTCCACATCGGCACGCGCCGGCTTTCCTTCAGGCGCATCGCCTGGGGCAGCTTGGCGTCGGGGCTCAGCACCCACGCGGTCCAGCCGGCGTAGTGGCGCTTCCAATGCGCCGCCAGGCGCGCGAAGAAGTCGTCGGCCGGCGCGCCGGATTCGCCGCCGCTCACGAACCCCTCCCGCGCGACGCGCTCGCCGCGCGTGCCCTTGGGCGCGATGCGCTCGCCGTAGGGCGGATTGAGCATCAGCGTGCCGCGCTCGGCCGGCGCCGGGCGCTGCAGGGCATCGGCGGTTTTGAACTCGATTGCCGCGCGCACGCCAGCGCGCTCGGCATTGCGCGCGGCGAAGTCGGTCATGCGAAACGACACGTCGCCGGCGAAGATCGGCACGCGCGGCGCATGCTGCGCTGCGCGCGCGGCCTCGCGCAGCTCGCGCCAGGCCGACTGCGAGGCAGCATCGCGAAACGGCCGCTGGCGCTCGAACGCGAAGCGGCGGTGCAGCCCGGGCGCGATACCGCAGGCGAGCTGGGCCGCCTCGACGGCAATCGTGCCCGAGCCGCACACCGGATCGAGCAGCGGCCCGTCTTCCTCGCGGCCCTGCCAGCCGGCCGCCGCGAGCATCGCCGCGGCCAGCGTCTCCTTCAGCGGCGCCTCGCCCTTGTCCTCGCGCCAGCCGCGCTTGAACAGCGCCTCGCCGGAGGTATCGACGTATAGCGACGCGTCATGCTCGCCGAGATGCAGCACCAGCGGCAGGTCGGGGCGTTGCGTGTCGACGCTAGGGCGTGCGCCCTCGCGCTCGCGCAGCTGGTCGCACACGGCGTCCTTCACGCGAAGCGCGGCGAAGTTGAGGCTGCGCAGCGGCGAACGCTGCGCGGTGGTGTCGACGCGCAAGGTTTCGCGCGGGCCGAGCCACTGCTCCCAGGCTACGCCGCGCGCGAGCGCATAGAGGTCGTCCTCGTTGCGATACGGGCCGTACGCAACGCGCCACAGCACGCGCTGCGCGATGCGGCTGCCGAGGTTGAGCGCCATCGCCTCGCGCGCGCCGCCTTGCACGGCGACGCCGCCGCGCTGCGGCTCGATGCGCGCTTGCGGCAGCAGCCGCGCGGCTTCATCGGCAAGCCAGGCTTCGACGCCGGCGGCGCAAGGCAGGAAGAGCCAGTCGTTCACAGGGCCCGCCGCAGATTGGCCGGCGCGATCTTCAGCGCCTCGCGGTACTTGGCCACGGTGCGGCGCGCGACCTGGATGCCCTGCTCCTCCAGCATCTGGCTGAGCTGGCTGTCCGACAGCGGCTTGCGCGCGTCTTCGGCGGCGACCAGTTGCTTGATCAGCGCGCGCACGGCGGTGCTCGAGGCGTTGCCGCCGGCGTCGGTGTTCAGCGAGGAGCCGAAGAAGTACTTCAGCTCGAAGGTGCCGAACGGCGTGGCCATGTATTTGGCCGTGGTCACGCGCGAGATGGTGGACTCGTGCAGGCCCAGCTCGTCGGCGATCTCGCGCAGCACCAGCGGCTTCATCGCGATCGCGCCGTGGCTGAAGAAGGCCTTCTGGCGCTCGAGGATGGCCTGGCTGACGCGCTGGATGGTGTCGAAGCGCTGCAGGATGTTCTTCATGAACCAGCGCGCCTCCTGCAGCCGCGCGCCGAGCGCCTGCGAGCCTTCGCCGCCGCCGTTGCGCGCGCCGCCGCGGTGCGCCTTGAGCGCCTGGGCGTAGAGGTCGTTGATGCGCAGCTTGGGCATCACGTCGGGGTTGAGCACGACCTTCCAGCCCCGGCCCGACTTCTGCACGATCACGTCGGGCACGACCACGTTGGCTTCGGCGCGCGTGAATGGACGCCCGGGCTTGGGTTCGCAGCGGCGGATCAGCGTCTGCGCCTGCTTGAGCAGCTCCTCGTCGGCGCCGGTGGCCTGGCCGAGCTTGCGCATGTCGCGCCGCGCGAGCAGCTCGAGGTGATGCTTGCAGATCAGGATCGCGACGGCCTGCGCCTCGCAGCGCTCCAGCTGGCGCAGCTGCAGCACCAGGCACTCGGCCAGGTCGCGCGCGCCCACGCCGGTCGGCTCCAGGCTTTGCAGCCATTTGAGCGCGCACTGCAGGCGGCCGGTCAGCTCCTCGAGTTGCTCGGCATCCTGCGGATCGTCGACCAGGCGCGCGGCGATGTCTTCGATCGCATCGGCCAGGTAGCCGTCTTCGTCGAGCGAGTCGATCAGCACCAGCACCGCCGCGCGGTCGAGGTCGGACAGTCGCATGCCGCGCAGCTGCTCGCGCAGGTGGTCCTCGAGGCTTTGCGAAGGCGCGTTGCGCTCCATCGGGTCGAGCTCGTCGCCGTCGGTGGCCGCGCCGGGGCCGGCCAGGCTGGGCGTCTCGCGGATGCCGTCGAAGTCGTCGCGCTCGGTGCCGTTCTCCCAGTCGTCGCGCGCGGTGGCGCCGAACTCCAGCGAGTCGACGCTGTCCACGCTGGCCGGCGCGTCGGCGTCGCCGCCGGCCTCCCAGGGCTCGTCGTCGGCGCTGCGCTCGGTGGCCGTGATGCGCTCAGTCGTCAGCGTCGAGGCCGAAGCCTCGAAGGGGTTGGGCGCCTCTTCGTCCAGCTCGAGGAAGGGATTCGCCTCGAGCATCTGCTCGACTTCCTGGTGCAGCTCCAGCGTCGACAGCTGCAGCAGCCGGATCGACTGCTGCAGCTGTGGCGTGAGCGCCAGATGCTGCGAAAGGCGAACCTGCAAGGACGGCTTCATGGACTGCTCTCTCGGCCGCTTGCGTTACATGCGGAAGTGCTCGCCGAGATAAACCTTTCGTACGTCCGGGTTCTCGACGATCTGTTCGGGCCGCCCCTCGGCGAGCACGCGTCCCTCGCTGATGATGTAGGCGCGGTCGCAGATGCCCAGCGTCTCGCGCACGTTGTGATCGGTGATCAGCACGCCGATGCCGCGCGCCTTGAGGAATCCGATGATGCGCTGGATCTCGATCACCGCGATCGGATCGACGCCGGCAAAAGGCTCGTCGAGCAGGATGAAGCGCGGCTGCGTCGCCAGCGCACGCGCGATCTCGACGCGCCTGCGCTCGCCGCCCGACAACGCCAGCGCCGGGCTGTCGCGCAGCTTCTCGATCGACAGGTCGTGCAGCAGGCCGTCGAGCAGCTGCTCGATGCGCGCCGGCGCATACGGCTTGCCGGACTCGTCTTGCTGCAGCTCGAGCACAGCGCGGATGTTCTCCTCGACGTTGAGCTTGCGGAAGATCGAGGCTTCCTGCGGCAGGTACGACAGCCCCAGGCGCGAGCGCTCGTGGATCGGCAGCCGCTCGACCGGCCGGCCATCGATGCGGATCTCACCTGCATCGGCACGCACCAGGCCGACGATCATGTAAAAACTGGTCGTCTTGCCGGCGCCGTTGGGGCCCAGCAGGCCGACCACCTCGCCGGCGTCGACCGCCAGGTGCACTTCCTTGACGACCTTGCGCGCGCCGTAGGTCTTCTGCAGGCCGTTGGCCTCGAGGCGGCTCGTGGCCGGCAGGGCCGCGGCGGCAGGCAGCGCGCTCATGGCTGCCCCCACGCTTGCGGCTGCGTCGCGGCGCTGTCCCCCGCGGGGGCCGAGCATGTCTTGAGGCGGCTCGGCGACATGCTCACTTCGCCCCCGCCTCCGACGCCGCCGTCTCGCGCGGCGTCAGCACGCCGCGCACGCGCCCCGACGGCGCCGCCGACGAGGGCCCGCCGACGACCTGGAAGACCTCGGTCGTGTTGTCGTAGGAGATCGTGTTGCCGGCCACCTCGTCGGCCAGCGTCGTGCCGCGAAAGCGCTTGAGCACCGCCTGATTGACCAGTCGCACGGTGTCGGCCCGCCCGTCGTACTCCAGGCGCTCGGCCTCGCCCTCGACGATTTCGTCGATGCCCTCGCGCTTCTGGCGGAAGTAGGCGCGGCGGCTGCTGTTGCCGGTCGCGATGGCGAACTGGTAGCCCTCGGGCGTCTGGCGCACCTCGACGCGATCAGCGCGGATGACGATCGTGCCCTTGGTGATCTCGACGTTGCCGCTCAGGATGTTGACCTGCCGAAGGTCGTCGACCTTGGCCGAATCGGCTGCGAATTCCAGCGGCCGGTTGCGGTCGGCCTTCTCGGCCCGCAGGCCAGGCGCGGCCGACAAGGCCGCAAGGGCCAGCACGGCGGTGGACAGTCTGCGAAGAGAGAGCGAGAGCGGCATTTCGACGGCACGAATCTTGCGGATCATTCTAGTTCAGGGGCCCGCCATCGTTTGCGCCGTGGCGCCGCCAAGACGACGCTCCATCGTCGCTTGACGAGCGCCGGCGCGCGGCTGCAGAAAGGGCAACGGCCGCCCGCGGGCGGCCGTCGAGATCGGCACGTGCAGCGCCGCGCCTACTTCTTGCGGATCTGCGCGACCAGGAAGTCCGTCACCGCCAGCGCGCGATCGTTGCCGCCGGCCAGCGTGCCCGAGGTATAGAACTGGCCGTTGATGCCCATCGCCGGCGTGCCGTCGATCTTGTAGCCGGCCGACAGCGCGGCCGCCTGCTTGGACTTGGTCTGCACCGAGAACGAGTTCAGCACCTCGGCGAACTTGGCGCGCTCAACGCCGTTCTTGGCCGCGAAGTCGAGGATCTTGTCCTGCGTGTCGAGCATGTTGCGCTCGAGGTGGATCGCGCTGAAGACCTTGCGGTGCAGCGTGTCGACCAGACCCAGCGCCTCGATCGCGAAGTAAAGGCGCTGGTGGATACCGAACGGCACCTCGCGAAAGGCCACCGGCATGCGGCGAAACAGCACATCGGCGGGCTGGCGCTTGGCCCACGCGTCGAGCGCGGGCTCGAACTGGAAGCAGTGCGGGCAGCCGTACCAGAAGAACTCGACGACCTCGATCTTGGCCGGATCGAGCGTCGGCTGGCGAGTCGCGAGCTTGACGTAGTGGGTGCCCTCGACCGGGCCGCCTTGCGCCTGCGCCGCGACGGGCAGCAGCGCCGCCGCCGCGCCACCCAGCGCCAGCGAGGTCGTGAACTCACGACGGTTCAGCATGAAGACCAATCCTTTCTGCGTTGTTCGGCACCGGATCTCGGTGGCCGTGCGGGGAGGAGTCCGCCGCGCGGCGTTTGGTTCACTGGCCTTGCCCTACTTCTGCACGCGAACGAGCGCCGCCTCGACTGCGTTGCCGGCCAGCTTGTCCTGGGTCGCCTCGGCATCGCCGCGCTTGTCGAACGGACCGACGCGCACGCGGTACACGGTGCGCCCGCCCTGCTCGCGCTCGGTGATGCGCGACTCGAAGCCCAGCATCGCCAGCTTGGCGCGCTGTTGCTCCGCGTCTTCGGTGCGCCCATAGGCGCCGGCCTGCACGAAATAGACGAACGCTTCAGGCGCTGCCGGGGATGACGCGGCGCCGGGCTTCGCGGCCGCCGCCGTGGCGGTAGCAGGCGCCGAGGCCGCGCCAGGCTTGGCGGTCGCAGCCGCCGGCGCGGGCGCGATGCCGGGCGGCGGCACCGCCGGGCCGGGCGTTGCCGCCGGCGCGGCCGGACGCGCGCCGGCCTTGCCGTTGAGCGGCGCGTTGGGGTCCCAGTTCTTGTTGCGCTCGGCCTCGGCGGCGTCCTGTTCGGCCGTGCGCTGCGGCACCTTGTTGATGAACGGGATCGGCACCTTGCTCACGTAGAGCGCAACACCCAGCGCAAGTCCGAGGCCGACGAGCAGGCCAACGACAAGGCCGATCAGGAAGCCGCCACGCTGGCGGGCCGGGAAAGCAGTCATGCGGTCTCCGAAGGGATTCACATCTTCTCGGGCGCGCTCACGCCCAGCACGGCCAGGCCGTTGCGCAGCACCTGGGCGGTGGCGGCCAGCAGCGCAACGCGCGCGCGCGTGAGCGCTGCGTCATCGGTCAGGAAGCGCTCGGCGGCGTAGTAGCTGTGGAAGGCGCTCGCGACGTCGCGCAGGTAGAAGGCCACGTCGTGCGGCGCGAGGTCGCGCGCGGCCGCGGCCAGCATCTCGGGGAACGCCGCGAGCTTGAGCAGCAGCGCGGCCTCGGCGGGCGCGGCGAGGCGCGACAGGTCGGCGCCGGGCAGCGTGGCCGCGTCGCCGCCGTGCTCGGCGGTCCACTGCGCGATCACCGAGCAGATGCGCGCATGCGCATATTGCACATAGAAAACCGGGTTCTCGTCGTTCTTCTTCAGCGCGAGGTCGACGTCGAAGGTGAACTCGGTGTCGGCCTTGCGGCTGATCAGGAAGAAGCGCACCGCGTCGCGGCTGGTCCAGTCGATCAGGTCGCGCAGCGTCACGTAGCCGCCGGCGCGCTTGGAGATCTTGACCTCCTCGCCGCCCTTCATCACGCGCACCATCGTGTTGAGCACGTAGTCGGGGTAGCCGGGCGGGATGCCGGCCTTGGCGGCCTGCAGGCCGGCGCGCACGCGCGCGATCGTGCCGTGGTGGTCGGTGCCCTGGATGTTGACGACCTTGACGAAGCCGCGCTCCCACTTGGCGATGTGATAGGCCACGTCCGGCACGAAGTAGGTGTAGCTGCCGTCGGACTTGCGCATCACGCGGTCCTTGTCGTCGCCGTACTCGGTGGTGCGCAGCCACAGCGCGCCGCCTTCCTCGTAGGTCTTGCCGGCCTCGATCAGGCGCTCGACCGTGTCGGTCACGCGCCCGCTGGTGTAGAGGCTGGACTCGAGGTAGTAGTTGTCGAAGCGAACGCCGAAGGCCTGCAGGTCCAGGTCCTGCTCGTGGCGCAGGTAGGCCACCGCGAACTGGCGCATGCCGTCGAGGTCTTGCGGGTCGCCCGAGGCGGTGAACTCGCGGTCGTCGGCACGCACCGTCTTCTTCGCGAGGAAGTCGTTCGCGATGTCGGCGATGTACTCGCCGTTGTAGGCGGCCTCGGGCCAGGCCGCGTCGCCGGGCTTGAGGCCGTCGACACGCGCCTTGACCGACAGCGCGAGGTTGCCGATCTGCACGCCGGCATCGTTGTAGTAGAACTCGCGCGTGACCTGCCAGCCCTGGGTCTCGAGCAGGTTGCAGATCGCGTCGCCCAGCGCGCCCTGGCGACCGTGGCCGACGTGCAGCGGCCCGGTCGGGTTGGCCGAGACGAACTCGACCATGACCTTCTCCTCGCGCGCCGGCGCACGGCCAAAGGCCTCGCCCTCGGCCAGCACGTCGGCCACCACGGCCTGCTTGGCGGCAGGCTTGAGGCGCAGGTTGATGAAGCCGGGGCCGGCGATTTCGAGCGCCTCGACCCATTGCGCGACGACCGGCTTGGCCGACAGCGCCGCGACCAGCGTCTGCGCGACCTCGCGCGGGTTCTTCTTGAGCGGACGCGCGAGCTGCATCGCCGCGGTGATGGCCAGGTCGCCGTGCGCGGCCTGCTTGGGGTTCTCGAACGCTGCGGCCGGGGCTTCGCCGGGCGCCAGCTCGTTCAGCGCTTCGCCCAAAGCGCCCAGAAGCGCCTGTTTCACTCGGATCATCGGGCGATTCTACGGGTCGGGTTCGCGCGAGGCGCCCGGGCCACGCTCGCGTGAAGCAATCGGCAGGCGCTGCGCGACGGCGCTTGTCGCGTCATGCGCCGCGTGGACAATCGTTCGACACCGCGCCCGTCGGCGCTCGCCCTTTGATGACCTCCCCCGTCACGTCCATCGACCGCATCGGCAAGTACCGCGTGCTGCGCGTGCTCGGCGAAGGCGCGACCAGCGAGGTCTTCCTCGGCCACGACGAGTTCAATGACCGGCCGGTCGCGATCAAGCGCGTGCGACCGAGCGCGCTGACCGACCGCCACGGCGGCACGCAGCAGGCGCACTTCTTCGCCGCCGAAGCGGCGCTGGTCGGTCAGCTCCACCATCCCAACGTCGTGCAGATCTACGACGCGGTGCCCGACCCGGCCGGGCCCTACGTGGTGATGGAGTACGTGCCGGGCACGACGCTGCGCGAGTTCTGCCGCCAGGATGCGCTGCTGCCGCTGGAGCAGGTGGTCGAAATCGGCTTCAAGTGCGCGATGGCGCTGGACTACGTCTGGCGCCAGGGCCTGATCCACCGGGACGTCAAGCCGGCCAACATCCTGGCCACGCTGTCGCCCGCCCAGCAGATCACCGACGTCAAGATCAGCGACTTCGGCAGCGTGCTGAACCTGTCGGCCGACACCACGCAGGTGTTTCGCGTCGGCTCGCTGGCCTACATGCCGCCCGAGCAGCTCGACGGCGATGCACTCGACACGCGCGCCGACATCTACGCCCTCGGCGCGGTGCTCTATCACCTGATCGCCGGGCGCCCGCCGTTCGAGGCGCCGACGCAGCCGGCGCTGATGAGCCTCATCTGCACCGCGCAGCCGGCACCGCTGCCTGGCCTGCGCGCCGGCGTGGAGCCCGCGGTCGACGAGGTCGTGCAGCGCGCGCTCGCCAAGTCGCCGGCCGACCGCTACCAGGACTGGCACAGCTTCGCGCAGGCGCTCTCGTCGCTGGTGGCCAACCAGCACGTGCCACGCGGCAACCTGCAGGCCGTGCTCGACTCAGAGCGCTTCAACCTGCTGCGCAGCCTCGAGTTCTTCAACCAGTTCGGCGATGTCGAACTGTGGGAGGTGGTGCATCGGGCGAAGTGGCTGCGCTATCCGCTCGCGCACCGCATCTACAAGCGCGGCGAGGAAGGCAACACCTTCCACATCATTGCGCAGGGCTCGGTCGAGGTGTACCGCGAAGGCCAGCGCGTGGCCCATCTGGGCGCCGGCACCTCGGTCGGCGAGATGGCCTACCTCGCGCCCAACCCCGAGCTGCGCCGCCACAGCGCCGACGTCGTCGTGACCGAGCCGGCCGCGACGATCGCCTTCACGCCCGAGGCGATGGCGCGCCTGAGCCCGAGCTGCCGCCACCTGTTCGACGAAGCCTTCATCCGCGTGCTGGTGCGCCGCCTGCACGTCGCGCACGAGGCCCTCGCGCACCCGCGCCGCATCCTGTGACGGTTTGACGAACCGTTGACAGGGACTCGCCGCACTTGTGGCCCGCCGAAGGGCCATGCTTGAATCGCGCCGTCAATCGCTCCAACGCCTTACCGGAGACCGAACGATGAAGTCGCTGTTCACCGCCTTGCTCCTCGGCACCGCACTGTGTGCCGCCCAGGCCCAGACCGCCGCCCCCGCTTCCGCGCCGGCCAAGGCCCCCACCGCCCAGCAGGAAAAGATGAAGTCCTGCAACGCCGAGGCCGGCGACAAGAAGGGCGACGAGCGCAAGGCCTTCATGAAGCAATGCCTCTCGGCCAAGGCGCCGACCCAGCAGGAGAAGATGAAGACCTGCAATGCCGAAGCCGGCGACAAGAAGGGCGACGAGCGCAAGGCCTTCATGTCGGAGTGCCTGAAGAAGAAGGCGTGACGGCCTGGGGCGCCTGGCGGCGCCTCATCGCGTGAGCAGGCCGCGCGCGAGCATCACCGCCAGCAACGGCGGACCGATCACCAGATGCGCCTGCAGCATCACCCAGCGGCGCGCTGCGCGCACCTCGTCGGCCGGGGGCAGCGCGCCCGCCGTGTCGACCAGGCGCTGCCAGCGCCGGAACGCGCGCGTGGGCGGCAGCGAGCACAGCCCGATCGTCGCGTAGAGCACGACCTTGCCCCACAGCAGCGGCTGGCTGCCGTACCAGGCCAGGCCCTTCATGCCCCAGACCGCGCGCGCGACGCCGGTCAGCAGCACCGCCATCGCGGCGAGCAGGTAGTAAAGGTCCAGCCGCGACAGCCGCCGCACCGCGTCCGTGTTGAGCCACTCGGGCCGGCACAGCGCCGCCTCGCTGGCAAGGAACGTGACGAGCGACAGGATCGCGACGATGTGGGCGTAGGCGAGCAGGGCTTCGAGCGTCATGGAGCGTGGCCGTTAGGGCTCAGGCGGCAGCGCGCACCGGCGGCGCCGGGCGCGCCGCGCCACCGCTCCAGTACGTTGCCTCGCCGTAGGTCTGCTTGAGCAGGTCGATCCACAGCCGCACCCGCAGCGGCAGGTGGCGGCGCTGCGCGAACACCGCGTAGATGCCGTTCGGCGGCGCTGCGAAGTCGTCGAGCACGCTGACCAGCGCGCCGCTGGCGACCTCGTGCTCGACCTCCCAGGTGCTGCGCCAGGCGATGCCGTGGCCCGCCAGGCACCAGTCGTGCAGCACCTGGCCGTCGGAGCAGTCGAGCCGACCGGGTGGTTTCAGATGAATGACCTCGCCCTCGACCGTGAAGGCCCAGCCGCGCGTCTGGCTGGCATCCGAACTCAGCGACAGGCACTGGTGGCGCGCCAGATCGCCCGGATGGGCCGGCGTGCCATGCCGCTTGAGGTAGGCCGGCGTCGCGACGCACAGCCGGCGGTTGTCGGCGAGGCGGATGCTGACCAGGCTCGAATCCGGCAGGTTGCCGACCCGCACTGCGCAGTCGTAGCCCTCGTTGACGATGTCGACCACGCGGTCACTCAGGTTCAGCGACACCGAAACCTCGGGGTGCGCCTGCGCGAACACCGGCACCAGCGGCGCGACGTGGCGGCGCCCGAAACCGGCCGGCGCGGTGACGCGCAAATGGCCACTGGCCTTGACGCCGCCAGCACTGACGGCCGCTTCGGCATTGGCCAGATCGGACAGCAAGCGCTGACAATCCTCGAGGTAGGCGCTGCCCTCGTGGGTCAGCGTGATGCGCCGCGTCGTGCGCACGAGCAGCTTCACGCCCAGGCGCGCCTCGAGCCCGTCGATGCGCCGGCCGATCACCGCCGGCGCCACGCCCTCGGCGTTGGCGGCGGCGGTGAGGCTACCCTTGGTCGCGACGGCGACGAAGGATTCGATCTGCTTGAGCCGGTCCATGGGTGGGCGTCCGGCGGGCAGATTAGGCTTGTCAAAGTAAAAGATCAAGCGCTTTGGCGCTGGTTAATCATCAACAGTGTTGCTAATAGAGTGCGATCCATGCTCTCGCTCTTCGACGCCGCCTTGATCGGCGCCGGCGCCTTTGCCGCCGGCGCGGTGAACTCGGTCGCGGGCGGCGGCAGCTTCTTTTCCTTCCCGGCGCTGCTGGCGGTCGGGGTGCCGCCGGTGGTGGCGAACGCGAGCAATTCGGTCTCGCTGTGGCCGGGAAGCCTGTCGGGCGCCTGGGCCTACCAGCGCGAGCTGCGGACACTCGCGCGCTACCTGCTGCCGATGGCGCTGGTCTCGCTGGCCGGCGGCGCCCTCGGCGGCTGGCTGCTGCTGCGCACCAGCGACGGCGCGTTCGCGCAGATGATCCCGTGGCTGCTGGCCTTCGCGACCGCGCTGTTCGCGTTCAGCCCGCAACTGTCGGCCGCGCTCGCGCGCTGGCGCGGCCACCGCCGCGGCGCAGGTGGGCGCGGCGGCTGGCTGGCGCAGGCACTGGTCTCCGTCTACGGCGGCTTCTTCGGCGCCGGCATGGGCATCCTGATGATGGCCAGCCTGTCGATCGCCGGCCACGACGACGTGCAGGAAGTCAACGCGATCAAGAACTTGCTGTCGGCGCTGATCTACACCGTGACCGTGATCACCTTCGTCGTCGCCGGCGCGGTGAGCTGGCCGCACACTGCGACCATGCTCGCGACCGCCACCGTCGGCGGCTGGTGGGGCGCGACGATGGCGCGCAGGCTGCCGGCCGTTTGGCTGCGCCGCGTCGTGATCGTGGTGGCCTTGCTGCTGACGCTGCACTATTTCTTCAAGGTCTACGGCGCGGCCTGACGCGCCACACGCTCAACTTCGAAAACCAGGAGCACACAACCATGCAAACCGCGAGCCTCAACCTGCCGCAGGGCATGCAGATCACCGGCACGATCGAACCCGGCTTCGAAGCCATCCTGAGCAAGGACGCGCTCGAACTCGTCGCCAAGCTGCACCGCGCCTTCGAGCCGCGCCGGCAGGCGCTGCTGGCCGCGCGCGTCGAGCGCGCCAAGCGCCTGGACGCGGGTGAGCGCCCCGACTTCCTGCCCGAAACCAAGGCGATCCGCGACGGCGACTGGAAGGTCGCGCCGATCCCCAAGGCGCTGCAGTGCCGCCGCGTCGAGATCACCGGTCCGGTCGACGCCAAGATGGTGATCAACGCCTTCAACTCCGGCGCCGACAGCTACATGACCGACTTCGAGGACAGCAACACGCCCTCGTGGTCGAACCAGATCCGCGGGCAGATCAACCTCTACCAGGCGATCCGCCGCTCGCTGACGCTCGAACAGAACGGCAAGACCTACAAGCTCAACGACAAGATCGCGACGCTGCAGGTGCGCCCGCGCGGCTGGCACCTCTCCGAGAAGAACGTGCTGGTCGACGGTGCACGCGTCTCGGGCGGCATCTTCGACTTCGCCCTCTTCCTGTTCCACAACGCGCGCGAGCAGATCGCGCGCGGCGCCGGGCCGTTCTTCTACCTGCCCAAGATGGAAAGCCATCTCGAGGCGCGCCTGTGGAACGACGTCTTCGTGATGGCGCAAAACGAGCTCGGCCTGCCGCAGGGCACAATCAAGGCGACGGTGCTGATCGAGACCATCCTCGCCGCGTTCGAGATGGACGAGATCCTCTATGAACTGCGCGAGCACAGCGCCGGTCTCAACGCCGGACGCTGGGACTACATCTTCTCGTGCATCAAGAAGTTCAAGGTCGACAAGAACTTCTGCCTGGCCGACCGCGCCAAGGTCACGATGACGGCGCCGTTCATGCGCGCCTACGCGCTGCTGCTGCTCAAGACCTGCCACAAGCGCGGCGCGCCCGCGATCGGCGGCATGAGCGCGCTGATCCCGATCAAGAACGATCCGGAAAAGAACGCCGTCGCGATGGCCGGCATCATCAACGACAAGAAGCGCGACGCGACCGACGGCTACGACGGCGGCTGGGTCGCGCACCCGGGCCTGGTCGAGCCGGCGATGAAGGAGTTCGTCGCGGTGCTGGGCGACAGGCCCAACCAGTTCGAGAAGCAAAAGCCCGAGGTCAGCGTGAGCGCCGCCGACCTGCTGAACTTCCAGCCCGAGGCGCCGATCACCGAGGCCGGCCTGCGCATGAACATCAACGTCGGCATCCACTACCTGGGCGCCTGGCTGGCCGGCAACGGCTGCGTGCCGATCCACAACCTGATGGAAGACGCCGCCACCGCCGAGATCAGCCGCTCGCAGGTCTGGCAGTGGATCCGCAGCCCCAAGGGCGTGCTCGAGGACGGCCGCAAGGTCACGGCCGAGATGGTGCGCGGCCTGATCCCCGAGGAGCTGGCCAAGATCAAGGCCGGCGGCTTCGAGGGCAAGTTCGACCGCGCGGCGCAGATCTTCGAGCAGATGAGCACGCAAGACGCGTTTGCCGAGTTCCTGACGCTGCCGCTCTACGAAGAGGTGTAGGCGAGCCCCCACGCTCACTGCGTTCGCCGCCCCCCCCGAGGGGGCCCTTGCTGCGGACCGGCGAAGCCGGATCCGCGCAAGACCTCGGACCCCTCGCGGGCAGCTGGCTCGCTCCCTCGGGGGTGCTGGCCCCGGCCGCGCAAACACGGAGCCAGGGCGCCTCGCGACCCGATTTCCGCGCTTCATCGCGCGAGGGGATGACAGGCGAGCCCGTTTCGCTACATTGCGGCGCGCGCCTACCGGCGCGTCGATGGAGCCGCCCACGTGAACACCCCTCGCGCCCTCTCGCCGAACCGCCTCGTCGTTGCTGCCCTGCTCGGTCTGGCCTGCACCGTGGGCCTGGCCCAGACCTCGGGCATCGACCGCTCGCTCAACGACCGGTCGGTGCGCATCCAGGACGACTTCTACCGTCACGTCAACGGCGGCTGGGTCGACAAGACGCCGATCCCGGAGCATCGCGCGAGCATCGGTGCCTTCGAGCAGATCCACGAGAACACGCAGCCGCAGCTGCGCGGCCTGATCGAGGCAGCAATGCGCCGCCCGGCCGATGCGCACGCGCGCAAGATCGGCGACCTCTACGCCAGCTTCATGGACGAGGCCCGGCTCGAGGCGCTGGGCGCAAAGCCGCTGGCCGCCGAGCTCGCCGCGATCGATGCGGTCAAGACCGCCGGCGAGCTGTCGGCGCTGTTCGCACGCCACACCGCGCTCGGCGTGCCCTCGCCGCTGGGCTTCTGGATCCACCAGGACGCCAAGGATTCGTCGCGCATCGTTGCCGACCTCGCGCAAGGCGGCCTCGGCCTGCCCGACCGCGACTACTACCTCAACACCGACGACGCCCGCCTGGCCACGGTGCGCGAGCAATACGTCGTGATGCTCGCGCGGCTGTACGGTCTCGCGGGCATCGGCGAGACCCAGGCGCGCAGCGACGCCAAGGCTGTGCTGGCGCTGGAGACCGAGATCGCGCGCGTCTCGCGCTCGCGCGTCGACAACCGCGATCCGGTCAAGCTCTACAACCCCTACGAGCTCGGCGCGCTGCATGCGCTTGCGCCGCAGATCGGATGGCAACTCTGGCTCGAGGCCGGCGGCCTGGCCGGCAAGATCGACTCGCTGATCGTGAGCCAGCCGGAGTTCGTCACCGGCATCGGCAAGCTCTTCGAGACCACGCCTGTCGAGACCTGGCGCGCCTACGCGCGCGGCCGGCTGCTGTTCACCTATGCGCCCTACCTCAGCCGCGACTTCGTCGACGCACGCTTTGCCTTCGTCGGCCCGGTGCTGCGCGGCACGCCGGAGCTGCCGCCGCGCTGGAAGCGCGGTGTGCAGCAAGTCGAGCTGTCGATGGGCGAGGCGCTGGGCCGGCTCTACGTGGCGAAGTACTTCCCGCCGGCCTCGAAGGTCCGCATGGAAAAGCTGGTGGCCAACCTGCTCGAGGCCTACCGCCAGGGCATCGCCCGGCTCGACTGGATGAGCCCGGAGACCAAGAAGGAAGCGCAGGCCAAGCTGGCCACCTTCACGCCCAAGATCGGCTACCCCAAGCGCTGGATCGACTACTCGTCGCTGGAGATCCGCCGCGACGACCTGGCGGGCAATGTCATGCGCGCCAGCCTGTTCGACCATGCGCGCCAGATCGCCAAGCTGGGCAAGCCGGTCGACCGCGACGAGTGGCTGATGACGCCGCAGACCGTCAACGCCTACTACAACCCCGAGCTCAACGAGATCGTGTTCCCGGCCGCGATCCTGCAGCCGCCCTTCTTCGACCCCAAGGCCGACGACGCCGCGAACTACGGCGGCATCGGCTCGGTGATCGGGCACGAGATCAGCCACGGCTTCGACGACGAGGGCAGCCAGTACGATGGCCAGGGCCACCTGCGCAACTGGTGGACGGCCGAGGACCGCGCGCGCTTCGAGGCCAAGGCCGACAAGCTGGTCAAGCAGTACGACGCCTTCGAGCCGGTGCCCGGCTACCGCGTCAACGGCCGGCTCACGCTCGGCGAGAACATCGCCGACGTCTCTGGCCTGGCGATCGCCTACCAGGCCTGGCAGCTCTCGCTGAACGGCCGGCCGGCAAAGAAGATCGGCGGTCTCTCCGGCGCCGAGCGCTTCTTCTACGGCTATGCGCAGATCTGGCGCGGCAAGCGCCGCGAGCAGGCGCTGATCGAGCTGCTGAAGTCCAACCCGCACTCGCCCGACGAGTACCGCGCCAACGGCGCGGTGCGCAACGAGCAGGGCTTCTACGACACCTTCGGCGTCAAGCCGGGCGACCGGCTCTACCTCGCGCCCGAGGAGCGCGTGAAGATCTGGTGACGCGCGCGGCGCAGGCGGCTCGCGCAAAATCGCGCGGCCCCAGCCGCCCGCGATGAGCGCCACGCCCGCCCCCGAAGTCCACGCGCCCGACTCGCTCGAGGCGCTCAAGGCGCGCCACGGCGCGCGCTTTCGCTGGCTGGTGGTGCTGACGGTGATGATCGGCACCGTCGCGTCGATCCTCGCGTCGACCATCGTCAACGTCGCGGTGCCGGCGCTGGGCCCGAGCGTCGGCGGCGTGCTGGTCGAACACTTCGGCTGGCGCTCGATCTTCTTCTTCGTGCTGCCGTTTTGCGCGCTCGCGGCGCTGCTGGCGCGCCGCTACCTGCCGCATGCGCGGCCCGGCGGCGGCACGCCGGGCGGCAGCGATGTCGCGCTCGACCTGCCGGGACTCGCGATGCTGGCGGTGCTGATCCTCGCACTGCTCAACGGGCTGGTTCATCTGCATGGCCAGGCGCCGGTGCAAGGCCTGGCGCTGCTGGGCGTCGCGCTGGTGGCGCTGGTGGCCTTTGTCCTGCGACAGCGGCGAGCGGCGCACCCGCTGCTCGCGCCGGCGCTGTTTCGCGAACGCGGCTTCGCGATGGGCGCGATCGTAGCTTTCATCTACGGCATGGGCCTGTTCGGCTCGACCTATCTGGTGCCGGTGTTCATGCAGAACGCGCTGCACTTCCGGCCCACCGAAGCCGGTGCGGCGCTGCTGCCGGCCGGGCTGCTGCCGGCCGCGTCGTTCGCGCTGATGGCCGGCGTCGCGCCGGACACGGCACTGTGGGCGCTGGTGACGATCGCGATCGTCGGGCGCATCGGCCTGGGGCTGATCCTGCCATCGCTCAACCTGGCCGCGGTGCGCCGCACCGAGCCCGCCTTGCTGCCGCAGGCGGCCAGCGCGATCAACTTCCTGCGCCAGCTCGGCGGCGCGGTCGGCGTGAGTGCGGTCGGCATCGTGCTCGAATGGCGGCTGCGCGCGCACGCGGCGGATTCGTCGCACGTGGCGTTCGCGCAGACCTTCTGGATGATCGCGGCGGTGTGCGGCCTGGCCGCGATCGCCGCCTGGCGCATGGGAGACACACGTGTTCGATGACCGCAGCCTTCCGAATCACACCGAGGTCCTCGTGGTCGGCGCAGGACCGGCCGGCAGCGCCTGCGCGCTGTGGCTCGCGCGCCATGGCGTGGAGGTGGTGCTGGCGGACCAGCACGCCTTCCCGCGCGACAAGGTGTGTGGCGACGCGCTGATCCCCGACGCGCACCGCGCGCTCGCGCGCCTGGGCGTGCTCGACGAGGTGATGGCCGTCGCGCAGCGCGCCAGCCACGTCGGCTGCGTGGGCCCGCGGGGCGGGCGCGTCGAGGTGCCGGGGCGCCTGGCGGTGCTGCCGCGCCGGCAGCTCGACGACATCCTGTGCCGCGCCGCGGTCGCGGCAGGTGCGCGGCTGGCGGCACCGGCGCGCTTCGAGGGGCCGATCGAGGACGCCGGCAGCGTGGTCGGCGCGCGGCTCAAGCTGGCCGGCGAGTCGCGCGAGCTGCGCGCGCCGCACGTGGTGCTGGCCACCGGCGCGGTGCCGCACGCGCTGATCGCCGCCGGCATGTGCGAACGGCGCACGCCCAGCGGCGTCGCGCTGCGCGGCTACGTGCGCAACGACGCGATGGCCGAGCGGCTGCGCGCGCTCGACGTCGTCTGGCACCGCCGCCTGCGCGGCGGCTACGGCTGGATCTTTCCCGCGTCCGGCGGCCTGTTCAACATCGGCGTCGGCCTCACGCACAGCCACGAGCGCGCCGGCGACGGCGGGCGCCTGGCGATGGAAGACCTCAACCTGCGCGAGCTGTTCGCCACCTTCTGCGAGGTCTACGCGCCGGCGCGCGAGCTGATGCAAGGCGGCACGCTGCAAGGCGAGCTCAAGGGCGCGCCGCTGCGCTGCTCGCTCGAAGGCGCGCGCCTGAGCCGCCCGGGCCTGCTGGTCACCGGCGAGGCGGTGGGCAGCACCTACTCATTCACCGGCGAAGGCATCGGCAAGGCAATGGAAACCGGCCTGCTCGCGGCCGAAGCGCTGCTCGCCGCGCGCGACGAAAGGCTCGACGACGGCGCGCTGCGCGCGCGCTACGAGGCCGCGATCGGCCGGCTCAAGCCGCGCTTCGATCTCTACGAGCGCGCCAACCGCGTCAACCACCACCCGTGGCTGGCCGACCTGCTGATCTGGCGCGCCGGCCGCAGCGCGAGGGTGCTGCGGCGCATGGCCGGCGTGCTCGAGGAAACCGGCAATCCGGGCAACCTGGTCAGCGCGCGCGGCATCCTGCGGTTGTTCCTCCCCGTCTAGGGCCTGTTAACACTATGGGAGGGCTCGCGCCGGCGCGATACTGGCGTGCAAGATCCCTGAAACGCATTGCTCCCATGTGCCAGCTGCTCGGCATGAACGCGAACACGCCGACCGACATCGTGTTCAGCTTCACCGGCTTCTCGACCCGCGCCGAGGAGCACAAGGACGGCTTCGGCATCGCCTTCTTCGAAGGCCCCGGCGTGCGCTGCTTCGTCGACCACCAAAGCGCGAACAGCTCGCCGATCGCCGAGATGGTGCGGCGCTACCCGATCAAGAGCGACAACATCGTCGCCCACATCCGCAAGGCCACGCAGGGCCGCGTTGCGCTGGAGAACACCCACCCCTTCGTGCGCGAGCTGTGGGGCCGCTACTGGGTGTTCGCGCACAACGGCGACCTGAAGGATTTCCGGCCCAAGCTGCACGCGGCGTTCCGCCCGGTCGGCGACACGGACAGCGAGCGCGCGTTCTGCTGGCTGCTGCAGGAGCTGGCCAAGAACCACGCCTCGGTGCCCAGCGTCACCGACCTGTCCGACACGCTGCGCGAGCTGGTCGCCCCGGTCGCGCGGCACGGCGCGTTCAATTTCGTGCTCAGCAACGGCCAGGCACTGTGGGCGCACGGCTCGACCAAGCTGCACTACCTGGTGCGCGAACACCCGTTTCGCGCCGCGCGGCTGCAGGACGCCGACGTCACGGTCGACTTCGCCGAGCACACGACGCCGCGTGACCGCGTCGCGATCGTGGTCACCGAGCCACTGACGGCCGACGAGCCCTGGGTCGCTTTCGAGGCGGGACAGTTGCTGACCTTCGCTGACGGGGCGCCGCTCGTCACCCCCAAGCGACCGTTCGCGCGGCACGCGTAGCCCCTGGTTGCAATCGACACCGGCACGAGCGTTGCCCATGGGCAGCGTGCGTGACAACGTGCCGGGTCTGGGTCGGTCCAGACCCGCACCATCGAGACAGCCATGAAGAACCTGTACGCCCTCACCCGACGCCGCGTCGCGTCGCTCCTCGTCGGCGGCGGCCTTGCCGTCGTGCTCGCTGCCTGCGGCGGCGGCAGCGACGGCAACGGCGGCACCGGCTCGATGCGCTTCGCGCTGACCGATGCGCCGAGCTGCGGTGCCGACCACGTCTACGTCACGATCGACCGCATCCGCGTGCACCGCGATGCAAATGCCGAGGACGGCGACAGCGGCTGGTCCGAGCTGGTGCTCAGCCCCGCGCGCCGCGTCGACTTGCTGACGCTGCAAAACGGCGTGGCCGAGAACCTCGGCACCTTGCCGCTGCCGGCGGGCACCTACAGCCAAGTGCGCCTGGTGCTTGCGGCAAACGACAACGCCGCGCCGATCGAGAACGCGCTGGTGCTCACCGGCGACACCGACGAGATTGCGCTCACGACGCCCAGCGGCCAGCAAAGCGGCGTCAAGCTCAACATCCACGCCACCGTCGAGGCCAATGGCCTGGCCGACGTCGTGTTCGACTTCGACGCCTGCAAGTCCATCGTCAAGGCCGGCAACTCGGGCAAGTACCTGCTCAAGCCGGTGATCACCGCATCGCTCAACCCGGTGAGCGACATCGAGGGCGTGGTCGATCCGGCCGCCGACGGCGCGGTCGTCACCGCGCAGCAAGACGGCGTGGTCGTGAAGTCGACCGTCGCGGCGGACGACGGCAGCTTCATGCTGTGGCCGATCGAGCCGGGCACCTACGACGTCGTGATCACGGCGCCGACGCGTTCGACCGCGGTGCTCGCCGGCGTGACGGTGGGCAGCGGCCGCACGATCGTCAGCACCAGCGCCACGCCGCTGGTGCCCGCGACGGGCGCCACCTACCGCAGCGTCGCCGGCAGCGCCACGCTCGCAGCGCCGGCCACCAGCATCGAGGCCACCCTGCGCGCGCTGCAGACGCTGACCGGCGGCCCGACCGTCGAGGTCGCGGCGCAGCAGGTGTTCGACGACACGGCGCCCACCGTCGCCTACACCTTCTCGCTGCCGGCCAGCGCGCCGGGCAAGGCCACCTGG
Source organism: Caldimonas sp. KR1-144 (assembly GCF_049446155.1). Lineage (NCBI taxonomy): Bacteria > Pseudomonadati > Pseudomonadota > Betaproteobacteria > Burkholderiales > Sphaerotilaceae > Caldimonas > Caldimonas sp. KR1-144. Next base: position 391,146 of record NZ_JBMSEE010000005.1, on the reverse strand, counting down.
GCGGCCGGGACGACCAGCTACACCTTCACCGCCGACAGCGCGAGCGCCGTGGTCGGCAAGTACACGATCGAAGCCGGCGTCAGCGGTCTGCCGCTGCAGAGCAAGCCTGCCGACATCAGCAGCGCCGACGCGACGGGGATCAACTTCTCGTTCTGAAGCGCCGCGTCACCCGACGCCGGCACGGCCGCCCTCGGCGCCGTGCCGGCGTTGCCGCTTCCGGCCGGCCGGCGCGTGCCGCTCGATCACCGAAGCGCGGGGGCCGGCGCCTTCGGCGTCCTGCGACACTGCGCGCCGAGCCCGCCGCCGTCGTCGCCCGATGAACCTGCCCCCGCCCGCCGCCACCGCGCTGATCGCCGACGACGAGGAAGCGCCTCGCGAGCAGTTGCGCCACGCGCTGGCGCGCTGCTGGCCCGACCTGCGCATCGTGGCCGAGACCGCCGACGGCGCCGAAGCCTGGGACGCCTGGCTGGTGCACGAGCCGCGGCTCGTCTTTCTCGACGTACGCATGCCCATCCTGACGGGCTTGGACGTCGCGCAGCGCATCGGCGCGCGCGCTCACATCGTCTTCGTCGCCGCGCCGGGCGACCACGCGCTCGACGCCTTTGCTTCCGCCGCCGTCGACGTGCTGCTCAAGCCGGTCGACGAGCAGCCGCTGCGCGCCATCGTCGAGCGCCTGCAGCAGCCACGCCTGCACGAGCCGCCGCCGGATCTTCAGGCGCTGCTGGCGCGGCTCGTCGCGCGCCAGCGCGCGCCGGCGCCGCTCGAGGTGCTGCAAGCCGGCGTGGGCCGCGAGACCGAGGCCATCCCGGTCGCCGAGGTGATCTTCTTCGAGGCCGATGCGCGCTACACGCGCGTCGTGCATCGCGGCGGCGAGACGCTGGTCCGCGTGCCGCTGAAAGAGCTGCTGCCGCGGCTGGATCCGCAGCGTTTCTTGCAGGTGAACCGCTTCGCGATCGTCAACGAGCGCTGGATCACCGGGGCACTGCGCACCGACGACGGACAGATGACGCTGACGCTGCGCGAGCGTGCCGAGCGCTTGCCGGTCGCGCGGCCGTTGCAGGATCAGTTCAGGGGGCGGTGAGGCGCCTCAATCGCCGGCGGGCAGCTGCGCCATCGCCTCGCCGAAGCGGATCGCGCCGCCCGGCTGCCAGGCCGGGTTGAAGCGCAGGCCGATGTCCGGGAACAGCAGCACGACGGTCGAGCCGAGCAGGAAGCGGCCCATCTCATCGCCTTGCTGCAAGACGACCGGCGCCTCGTCGTAGCGCCATTCGCGTATGCGTCCCGGCCGAGGCGGGTTGACGACGCCGTGCCACACGGTGGCCATGCTGCCGACGATGGTCGCGCCCACCAGCACCAAGGCGAAGGGCCCATGCTCGCCCTCGAACAGGCACACGACCCGCTCGTTGCGCGCGAACAGCCCCGGCACGCCGGCGGCGGTGACCGGGTTGACCGAGAACAGGTCGCCCGGCACGTGGATCATGCGTCGCAGCCGGCCGTCGCAGGGCATGTGGATGCGGTGGTAGTCGCGCGGACTGAGGTACAGCGTCGCGAAGCTGCCGTGCTCGAACGGCGCGGCCGTCGCCGCATCGCCGCCCAGCAGCGTGGTCGTCGTGTAGTGATGGCCCTTGGCCTGCAGGATGCGGTGCTGGTCGATGGCGCCGAACTGGCTGATCGCGCCGTCGACCGGGCAGATGAAGGGCGCAGGCGCGATCGGCCGCACGCCGGGCTTGAGCGCGCGCGTGAAGAACTCGTTGAAGCTGGCGAAGGCGCTCGGGTCCGACAGCTCCGCCTCGCTCATGTCGACGCCGTAGCGCGCGATGAAGCGCCTGATCGCCGACGTCGTCACGCCGCCGAGCTGCGCACCCGCGGCGCGACCGGCGAGCACGGTGAGCCACTGTTTCGGGAGCAGGTACTGCGGCAGGACGGACAGGGGAGGCAGCATGGCGAAGGAGCGGACGCCGGCCGCTCGCGTGGGCGGCCCGGGGTATGAGGGGCGCCGACGATACCAAACCCGATCGGCGAGGCTTCGGCCGCACTGGGTGCCATCGGCGATGGTGGCGCTGCCCACGCTCCCGCGTGGCGCGCCCGGCTGGGATCGAACCAGCAACCCCTGCCTTCGGAGGGCAGTACTCTATCCATTGAGCTACGGGCGCGAAGAGCGCAAGTGTAGCCGAGGGCCCCTGCGCGGGCCGCCGCGCAAGTCAGTCCGGCGCCCCACGTCCCTATAATCTGCGGGTTTTGCGCGGCGCAGCCTGCTGCCGCGCACGCCCCACCCCGCATAGCCCGCATTGCCGAATCCGCCCGCGCGCAAAGCGCGAGCCCCAAGAGGAAGTCCATGAGCGACGCAACGCCCCAGCACACCGACCATCACGAAGGCCCGATCCGCACGCCCAAGCAGCTCGCCGTGGCGGTGCTGGCCGCGTTCCTGGTGCCGATCATCGCGATCATCCTGCTGGTGAACTTCGTCGACGCGGGCAACAAGCCGAGCGCCGGCAGCGAAGGCCTCGGCGCCGAAGCGGTGGCCGCGCGCATCCAGCCGGTCGGCAAGGTCGTCGTCAAGGATGCGTCGGACACGGCCGCGCTCAAGAGCGGCGAAGAGGTCTTCAAGGCCCAGTGCTCGGCCTGCCATGCGGCCGGCGTGGCCGGTGCGCCGAAGTTCGGCGACGCCGCAGCGTGGGGCGCGCGCGTCAAGACCGGCTACGAGGCGCTGCTGACCTCGGCGCTCAAGGGCAAGGGCGCGATGGGCCCGCAAGGCGGCGGCGACTTCAGCGACCTGGAGATCGGCCGCGCGGTGGTCTACATGGCCAACGCCGGCGGCGCCAAGTTCGAAGAGCCCAAGGCGCCCGCCGCCGCGGCCTCGGCGGCGTCGAAGTAAGCCGACGCCTGCTGCCGAGACAAGCCGGTCACTGACCGGCTTTTTGCTCCGCTAAGCCGGTCACTGACCGGCTTTTTCTTTGCCCGAAGCCTCTTGCTGTTGCGGACTGAGCACCACGCCGTAGCGTGAAGTCAGCTCGGCGAAGCGGATGGCCTGCGGCGACCACAGGCCGGCCTGGATCGCGTCGGCCGCGGCGTCCATGTCGAGCGAGCGGACCAGACCCAGGCCGAGTGTGGTGGCGAGGAACAGCCGGCCGTGCTCGTCGAGCCAGGCGGCTTCCACCGCTGTGGCATCGCGGCCGGTGTGGCTGCTGAGCGCAAACGCGGCGCCGCTGCGCTGCACGCCGAGCACCCAGGGCGCCGCCTCGAGCTCGACGTAGACGCGCTGCGGCCCGTTCTGGAAGAACCAGCAGCCCGATTCGTCGGCCTCGTAGTTGCGGCCGATGAACTCGCGCAGCTTGTCGTGCAGCAACCGGCTGCCCTTGACCTGCGGGAAGGGGCCGGCGGCCTGGACGCGGTCGTCGCGCATGTACCAGTCGCCGCGCGCGTCGAGGCCGAGCCAGCCCCGGCAGGCCGGCACGTTGGGCCACTTCTTCAGCGCCGCCTTGACGATCTCGTCCATGGCCAAATTGTGCGCCCCGGCGCCCTGAACCTCAGCCGAGGTTTCGCATCCAGCCCATCACCGCCTGCGGCAGGCCCATCACGTGGCCGGGAAAGGCGCCGCTGGCAAAGCCCACGTGGCCGCCATGCTCCGGTTGCCACAGCGTGACGAAGCGACCGACCTCGGACGCTCGCGGCAGGCTGGCCGCCGGCACGAAGGGGTCGTTGCGCGCATTGAGCACCAACGCCGGAATGCGGATCGCGTTCAGGTGCGGCTTGGCCGAGGCGCGCGCCCAGTAGTCGTCGGTGCCGCGAAAGCCGTGCACCGGTGCTGTAAAGATGTCGTCGAACTCGTAAAGGTCGCGCGCGGCGAGCAGGCGCTCGCGGTCGAATAGGCCGGGATGCTGCGCCAGCTTGGCCAGCGCCTTGGGCTTCATCGTGCGCAGGAACATGCGCGTGTAGACGTGGCGGTTGAAGCCGCGCGAGATCGCGTGGCCGCCGGCGGCGAGGTCGATGGGGGAGCTGATCGCGGCCACCGCGCGCGCGGTGCCCGAGGCGCTGTCGCCGGATTCCTCGGCCCAGCGCAACAGCGCGTTGCCGCCCAGTGAGACGCCGACCGCGATCACGGGCGCGCCGGCGCGCTGGCGCAATCGCGCGAGGAACCAGCCGACCTCCTCGAAGTCGCCCGAGTGGTATGCGCGCGGCGCGAGGTTGATCTCCCCCGAGCAGCCGCGGAAATGCGGCACCGCGAAGCGCCAGCGGTGCTGGCGCGCCCAGTCGGCGAAGGCCTGCGCGTAATGGCTGGACGACGAGCCCTCGAGGCCGTGGAACAGCACCAGCATCGGCGCGCCCTCGAGGTGCTCCCAGTCGACGCCGAAGTCGACATCGACAAAGTCGCCGTCCGGCGTGTTCCAGCGCTCGCGCCGCAAGGCCGGCGGCGGACCCTCGAAGCGCCTGGAAAACAACGCCGGCCAGATCGTCTGCGCATTGCCGCCGCGCAGCCAGCGCGGGGCACCGGCGGTGTCCCAGGCGGCAGGAGACAACGGGGTTTCGATGACGGCCGACATGGCTTGCCTCAAGCAAGTTTGGTGCGCAGCCGCGCAACGTCGGCCGTGGGCGACATCATCAGTGCAGCGTGGACGGCGCCTCGCTGATCTCCTGCACCTCGCGCGTCATGCCCGGGCTCGCATGGTGCAGCACCATGCGCCAGCCTTGCGGCGTCTTGACGTAGACGTTGGTGACGATGGCCCAGGCCGACTGCGGGCCCTGGTCGCTGAGGATGCGCACGCGCTCGACCACGTGATGCACCGCGCCGGCATGGGTGTGCAGGCGGCGGACCTTGTCGGGATGCACGTCGACCGGGCCGTTGGAGAACACCGCCTCGAAGGCCGCGCGGATCGCCGCGGCGCCGATCATGCGCGGCCCGCCCGGATGCACGCAGGCGATCTCCTCGTCGTCCGACCACACCGACATCAGCAGCTCGATGTCGCCTTGCTGCATCGCCTCGTAGAACGTGGCCTCGACGTCGTCGGGGTTCGAGGGCGGAGCCTTGGGGCGGGTCGGCATGGCGGCTTCAACGGAAGACGACGGTGCGGTGCCCGTTGAGCAGCACGCGGTGCTCGACATGCCACTTCACCGCGCGCGCGAGCACGACGCTCTCGACGTCGCGCCCGATCGCGGTGAAATCCTCGGGCGAGAGCGTGTGGTCCACGCGCTCGACGTCCTGCTCGATGATCGGGCCCTCATCGAGCTCGGGCGTCACGTAGTGCGCCGTCGCGCCGATCAACTTGACGCCGCGCGCATGCGCCTGCGCATACGGACGTGCGCCCTTGAAGCTGGGCAGGAAGCTGTGATGGATGTTGATCGCACGCCCGGCCAGGAACTCGCAGAACGGCTCGGAGAGGATCTGCATGTACCGCGCGAGCACGACCAGGTCGACGCGCTCGCTGTCGATCAGGGCCTCGATGCGGCGCTCCTGCTCGCGCTTGTGCTCGGCCGAAGCGCCTGCGGCCAGCGGGAAGTGATGGAACGGCAGGCCGTAGCTGCGCACCAGGGCCTCGAAGTCCGGATGGTTGGAGACCACGCCGGCGATCTCCACCGGCAGCGTGCCGCTCTGGCAGCGAAACAACAGGTCGTTCAGGCAATGGCCGTGCCTGCTGACCAGCACCAATAGCCGCGGCTTGCGTGCCAGCGAATGAAAGCGCGCGCTCATGCCGAACTGCTGGCGCACATGCGTGAACAGCTTGTCGAGCGAGGCGCAGTCGGCCAGCTGCTCGGGCGCCTCGAAGTGCACGCGCATGAAGAACAGCCCGGTGCCGTCGTCGCTTTGCACGTCGCCGAACTGCTGGGAGTCGAGGATGTTGCAGCCGGCCTGGTAGAGCAGGCCCGAGACCGCATAGACGATGCCCTTGGCGTCGCGGCAGGACAGCGTCAGGACGAACTCGCGCGCAGCGCCTTGCATGATGCCCGGTGCTGCGCGCTCAGTGGCCGTGGTGCACGCGCTCGCCGGCCTTCAGGCGATAGCTCGTGCCGCAATAGGGGCAGCGCCCTTCGCCGGTCGTCGCGACGTCGATGAACACGCGCGGATGGTTGCTCCACAACGGCATCTTCGGGTTCGGGCAGAACACGACGCCGGGGCCTTGCAGGTCCGCGGCCGTGACCTCGACGACCGACTTGGGCTCGGTGTTGGGTTGGGCGCTCATGGTGTCTTGTTCTCGAATGCGGCGGTTCAGACCGGGCTCAGCCACTCGGCGTACTTGGGGTTGCGGCCGTTGACGATGTCGAAGAACGCGCTTTGGATCTTCTCGGTCACCGGCCCGCGCGAGCCGCGGCCGATCTCGATGCGGTCGAGTTCGCGGATCGGCGTGACCTCGGCCGCCGTGCCGGTGAAGAAGGCCTCGTCGGCGATGTAGACCTCGTCGCGCGTGATGCGCTTTTCCACCAGCTTGATGCCGAGGTCGTTGCAGATGTGGAAGATGGTGTTGCGCGTGATGCCGTTGAGCGCGCCGGCCGAGAGGTCGGGCGTGTAGACCACGCCGTTCTTGATGATGAACAGGTTCTCGCCAGCGCCCTCGCTGACGAAGCCCGAGGCGTCCAGCAGCAGCGCCTCGTCGTAGCCCTCGTCGGTGGCTTCCATGTTGGCGAGGATCGAGTTCGTGTAGTTGCTCACCGCCTTGGCCTGCGTCATCGTGATGTTGACGTGGTGGCGCGTGTAGCTCGAGGTCTTGACCCGGATGCCGCGCTTGAGCCCTTCTTCGCCGAGGTAGGCGCCCCATGCCCAGGCCGCGACCATCAGGTGCACGGTGTTGCCCTTGGGGCTCACGCCCAGCTTTTCGGAGCCGATCCAGGTGAGCGGGCGCAGGTAGCAGCTCTCGAGCTGGTTCTCGCGCACGACCTGGCGCTGTGCCTCCTCGACCTGCTCGAGCGTGAAGGGGATCTTCATGCGCAGGATCTTGGCGCTGTTGAACAGGCGCTCGGTGTGCTCGCGCAGCCTAAAGATCGCCGTGCCCTTGGCCGTGTTGTAGGCCCGCACCCCCTCGAAGGCGCCGCAGCCGTAGTGCAGCGTGTGGCTGAGCACGTGGATCTTGGCGTCGCGCCAGTCGACGAGCTGGCCATCCATCCAGATCTTGCCGTCGCGGTCGTGCATCGACATGTGAGTTCCTTCGTCGGGCGTGGAGCCCGGCATTCTACGAGGGCCCTCGTGCGAGGGGTCCGCTGGAGCGCTTGCGGCAGCCCTACCAAAGCGTGCGGGTGCACGTCGAGTCGGGTTCACCACGCCCGGACGCCGCTCGTCCGGGATTGCCGGCCGCCCGTCTGAACCCAGCCCCCGCATCGGCGGGGAGGACCGCCGCCGCGGGATTGCTGGCCCTGGTAACCGTGAGTAATGTCACGCCACCCAACGCGTCGGGTGTCGACGCGATACCCAAGCGCAATAACAGGAGAGAACCGTGCGTAGCTTCAACAAGATCCTCGGGGCCGCCGCGTGCGTCGGCGCGTTGTTCAGTGCCCCCGCCCATGCCATCGACTGCGCGCTCAGCGACGTCGCCGGCGCCACCGCCTGCTTCGGCTACAACGACTGGACCAACCAGCCCACCTTCGAAAGCGAGATCGCCGGCACCTTGACCAGCTGGGGCATCGACAGCTCCGAGTACCTGGGCAAGATCGAAGGCGGCACCAGCGCGTTCGGCAGCTACTCCGGCTCGGGCGGCACCGGCACGATCACCTTCAACCAGGCGGTCGCCGGCGATCTCGTCGTCGGCCTGAAGACCGGCGGCCAAGGTGGCGGCTACTACGCGCTGTACCTGGTCGATGCCGGCGCCGGCATCACCTCGCTGAACTACTCGTTCCCGTTCGCGCCGCCGACCGTCGGTGGCCTGTCGCACGTCTCGGTCTGGGCCAACCCGGTGCCGGAACCCGAGACCTATGCGCTGATGATGGCCGGCCTCGGCGTGCTGGGCTTCATCGCCCGCCGTCGCCAGCAGCAGTCGTGATCGAGACCTTATCGACGCCAGCGAGCGCTCGCATCGATCTCCAACACAAGGGGCCGTCAGGCCCCTTGTTCATTGGCGGGCACTTGCAGTGTCCAGCTCTCGGCCCGCCCGCCCGGGCAGCGCACGTCGAGCGCGTAGCCATAAGCGTCGCGCCAGCGCAGCACCGGCACCCCGTCGTCGACCACCTCGCCGATCGTGCCGGCCAGCTTGGTCAGCTGCACCGTCGTCAGTCCCCTGCGCAGGGACTGCTGGAACTGGCGCGCGTGCGGCACCTGGCCCACCGGCCGCTGCATCGCTGCGCGCAGCACGCGCATCGAGCGCGAGAAGTCGAGCAGCAGCCAGAAGACGACCACCGTCACCGCCAGCAGTGCGCCTTGCCAGCCGAAGCGCCAGGCACCGAAGGCCAGCGCGACCACGGCCAGCAGCCAACCGAGGCGGTGGTTCATGCTGGCGCTCCTGCGCCCGATGCGCCGCGCGGCAAGTCGGACTCGTAGCGGCCCATCCAGCCGCTGCGCAGTGCGTCGGCCCAGTCGCCGCGGCCGTTACGCTCGGCCTGGTCGGCCGCGGCGTGCCAGTCGTAGGTCGTGGCTTGCAGCGCCGCCTGCCAGCCGGCGGCCGATCGCTCGAGCAGCGCCCAGCGCGCGTGCGGGCTGCCGGCTTGCACGACATGCGGCATGGGGTGGATGTCGTCGTAGGCCTGCAGGCCGACGCTGCCCGGATTGACGACCAGTGGCCCGCCCGGCACCTGGGCGACGTGCGCCACATGCGTATGCCCGCACAGCACGAGCGCCGGGCCGCGCTGCCAGTCGCCCAGGCGCTCGGACAGTTCGGCGGCGCTCGCGGCGCGCAGGCCGGAGTCGACGCTGCGCCGGTGGTTGGGGGTCACGGTTTCCATCAGGTAGTGCAAATCGCTCTTCGGCGTGCCGTGGCAGCACCACACCTCCACGTCCAGCCGGCACGTCGGCGGCAGCGAGGCGAGCCAGGCGCGGTGGGTTTCGTTCAGCCGCGCGGCGGCGTAGGCGTCGCTTGCGCTCATGAGCGAGCGGTCCGGCGCGAGCACCTGGCGCTCGTGGTTGCCGGCGATCGTGGGCCAGTCGCGCGCCATCAGCCAGTCGATCGTCTCGGCGGGCCACAGCGGCCCGCTGGCGATGTCGCCGAGGTTGACGATCAGGTCCACGCCCGCCGCCTCGATCGCCGCATGCACGGCCTCGAGCGCCGGCAAGTTGCCGTGAATGTCGGATACGACCGCGATGCGCATCACGGCTCCTGCGCGCGCCAGCCGTAGGCCCGCTCGACCTTGGCAATGCGAAGCTCGTAGCCGGTGTACCACTGCTTGCGGCCGGTCTCGCGGGCGATGACGTGCTCGGCATGCGCGCGCCACGCGGCGATCGCTTCCAGCGAAGCCCAGTACGACACCGTGATGCCGAAACCGTCGGCACCGCGCGTGCTCTCGACGCCGAGGAAGCCCTGCTGCTGCGCGGCCAGTTCGACCATGCGATCGGCGGTCTCGCCGTAGCCGGCTTCGGCCGGCGTGCGCTGGCTCGCGAAGATCACCGCGTAGTACGGCGGCTCGGGCCGCGGTGCGAAAGGATTCGTTGTCATGCCAGCTCCCGGCTCAACTCCACCGCCTGTTCGACACGCTCGACGGCATGGATCGTCAAGCCCTCGATCGGCTTCTTCGGCGCATTGGCCTTGGGCACGACGGCCACCGAGAAGCCCAGCTTGGCGGCTTCTTTCAGCCGCTCCTGGCCGCGCGGCGCCGGACGCACCTCGCCGGCCAGGCCGACCTCGCCGAAGGCGATGAAGCCGCGCGGCAATGCCCGTCCGCGCAACGAACCCTGGATCGCCAGCATCACCGCCAGGTCGGCCGCCGGCTCGCTGATGCGCACGCCGCCGACCGCGTTGACGAACACGTCCTGGTCCATGCAGGCAATGCCGGCATGGCGGTGCAGTACCGCCAGCAGCATCGCGAGGCGGTCGCGCTCAAGGCCGACGCTGAGCCTGCGCGGGCTCGGCCCGCCGGAGTCGACCAGCGCCTGCAGCTCGACCAGCATCGGCCGCGTGCCTTCGAGCGTGACCATCACGCAGGAGCCCGGCACCGGCTCGGCATGGGTGGAGAGAAAGATCGCGCTCGGATTCGTGACGCCCTTCAGGCCGCGCTCGGTCATCGCGAACACGCCGATCTCGTTGACCGCGCCGAAGCGGTTCTTGATCGCGCGCACGAGCCTAAAGCTCGAATGCGTGTCACCCTCGAAGTACAGCACCGTGTCGACGATGTGTTCCAGCACGCGCGGGCCGGCGATCGCGCCCTCCTTCGTGACGTGGCCCACCAGCACCATCGTGCAGCCGCCCGCCTTGGCGGTGCGCGTGAGTTGCGCGGCGCATTCGCGCACCTGCGCCACCGAGCCCGGCGCAGAGGTCAGCTGTTCGGAGTACAGCGTCTGGATCGAGTCGATCACGCAGAAGGCCGGCTGTTCGGCCTCGATGGTGGCCTGGATCTTCTCGAGGTTGATCTCGGCCAGCACGCGCACGCGCTGCCCTTCGAGGCCGAGCCTTCGCGCGCGCAGCGCAACCTGCGCGCCGCTTTCCTCGCCGGTGACGTAGAGCACCGGCATCTGCTGCGAGAGCGCGTCCACCGCCTGCAGCAGCAGCGTGCTCTTGCCGATGCCCGGGTCGCCGCCGATCAGCACCACGCCGCCGGCGACGATGCCGCCACCCAGCACGCGGTCGAGCTCTTCGATGCCGGTCGGCGTGCGAGCGACCTCGGCCGCGTCGATCTCGGCCAGCGTCGCGACCGGCTGGCTCTTCGCCAGCGACTGGAAACGGTGCTTCGAGGCGGACGCGCTCTCGGCGACCGTTTCCTCCAGCGTGTTCCAGGCGTTGCAGTGCGGGCATTTGCCCAGCCACTTGAGGCTGGTGCCGCCGCACTCGCTGCAGGTGTAGATCGTCTTGTCCTTGGCCATGCGGGGATTGTGGCCGCTCAGTCGAAGCGCTTGGACCGCCCGGCCTTGACCTGCGCGCGCTGGCTCTTGCCCTCGAGCCGCCGCTGTTGCGAGCCGTAGGTGGGTTTCGTCGCGACCCGCTTGCGCGGCGGTTGCGCCACGCTCATCAGCAGTTCGACCACGCGCTCGAGCGCCGCCTCGCGGTTGCGCGCCTGGCTGCGGTGTTCCTGCGCCTTGACCACGAGCACGCCGTCGTCGCCGATGCGCTGGTCCTTCAAGGCCAGCACGCGCGACTTGTGCGCCTCGGGCAGCGACGAACGCGCGATGTCGAAGCGCAGGTGCACCGCGCTCGACACCTTGTTGACGTTCTGACCGCCCGCGCCTTGCGCGCGCACCGCGTTGAACTCGGCCTCGCGCTCGACGAGCGCGCGCAATCGCTCGGCCTGGCTCTTCAGCACGCGCTCGTTTGCGCCCGGATGCCGCGCTGGCGCTCGTCGAGTTCGCGGCGCAGCGCCTTGCGCTGGCAGGCCGCCTCCCAGCGCCGCTGCTCGTCGCCGGGGGCCGGCGACAGCGGCGGCACCGGGGTCGGCTTGCCCTCGTCGTCGACCGCCACCATCGTGAAGAAGCAGCTGTTGGCGTGGCGCACGACCTGGGTGCGGATGTTCTCGGTCACCACCTTGATGCCGACTTCCATCGACGAGGTGCCGGTGTGGTTGACGCAGGCGAGAAAGGTGACCAGCTCGCCGACGTGGATCGGCTGGCGGAACATCACCTGGTCGACCGACAGCGTGACCACGTAGCGCCCCGCGTAACGGCTGGCGCAGGCATAGGCCACCTGGTCGAGCATCTTCAAGATGGTGCCGCCGTGGACATTGCCGCTGAAGTTGGCCATGTCCGGGGTCATCAGCACCGTCATCGTCAGCTGGTGGGCAGGGAGGTCCATGCCGGCATTGTGGGGCCTGGGCGCACGCGCAGCGCGGCGCGCCCGACGAGACGCGCCAGCAGCGACGGCCGCTCCACCAGGCTCACCTGGGCGCGGCCCTCTGCCTCGACGATCGCCCGCGCGCCGGGCGCCAGGTGGATCGTCTGGCCGGCGTCGAGGAAGTGGTCGTCGAGGTCGCCGGCGCGCGTCACCCAGACGCGGCCCTGCACCACGCTCAACCAGACCGGCCGGCGCTCGCGCCATTGCAGCAGTTCGCCAGCGGCCAGTTGCAGCACGACGGGACGTTGGAATTCGAGCATCGCAGTCTCCCGGAAGTTGGGTTGCCAGTGTTCCGGGATGCCCATCGTCGCAACAGATCCAGCGCCAATTGAACTGCAGCCGCACAGATGCGCAGCGACCCCGCCTGTACCACCCACTGATCGGCACATCTGTGCCGGTACAAGCGCCGCGCCGATGATCACAATCGGGGCGTGGATGACAGCAACGCCGACGCGCCGCTGTACGAGCGGATCGCCAACCAGGTCGAGCAGGCGATGGCCGGCGGCGCCTTGCGCGCGGGCGACCGGCTGCCCTCGGTGCGCCAGCTCAGCCAGCAGCACGGCGTGAGCGTCACGACCGCGCTGCAGGCCCTGCGCCACCTCGAGAACCGCGGCCTGGTGCAGGCGCGCCCGAAGTCCGGCTACTTCGTCTGCCCGCGCCTGCCGGCGCTGCCCGAGCCGCAGATGGACCTGCGCGTCGACGCGGCCAGCTTCGTCAGCATGGACCAGGTGCTGCACGAGTTCCTGCTGACGATGGAGGACCCGCAGGCCGTGCCGGCCTTCCAGGCGCTGCCGGCGCGCAGCCTCCTGCCCGAGGCCAAGCTGCAGGCCATCCTGGCCAGCGTCAACCGTCGCCACCCCGAATACGGCACCACGTTCTCGATCGCCGGCAGCGCCGCGCTGCGCCAGCAGATCGCGCGCCGCGCGGTGAGTTCTGGGGTACAGCTGCGCCCGGAGGAGATCGTCATCACCAACGGCGGCATGGAGGCGCTGTACCTGGCGCTCAAGTCCGTGGCCGCGCCGGGCGAGACCATCCTGGTCGAGTCGCCGACCTACTTCAGCCTGCTGCAGACGATCGAAAGCCTGGGCATGCGCGCGCTCGAGATCCCGAGCCACCCGCGCGCCGGCATTTCGCTCGAGGCGCTGGACTTCGCGACGCAGACTCCTGGCGCGGTGCGCGCCTGCGTCTTGCTGCCGCACTTCCCGAACCCGGGCGGAAGCCTCATGCCGGTGGAGCACAAGCGCCAGCTGGTGCAGCTGTGCGCCGAGCGTGGCATCGCGGTGATCGAGAGCGACATCTACGGCGAGCTCTACTTCGGCGACCAGCGCCCGCCGGTGCTCAAGAGCTTCGACGAGCACAACGACGTGATCCTGTGCTCCTCGTTCACCAAGACCGTCGCGCCCGGTTACCGCATCGGCTGGATCGCGCCGGGCCGCCACTTCATGAAGACGCAGGCGCTGAAGATGCGCACCTCGTGCGCGAGCCCGATGCTGCAGCAGGAGGTGCTGGCGCAGTTCATGCGCGACGGCGGCTACGACCACCACCTGCGCCGCCTGCGCGCCGCGCTCAAGCTGCAGGCGCACCAGATGGCCGACGCGGTGGCGCGCCACTTCCCGATGGGCTGCCGGCTCAGCATCCCGCAAGGCGGTTTCATGCTGTGGATCGAGCTGCCGCGGCACGTGGACTCGCGCGAGGTGTTCGCGCTGGCGCGGCTGGCGCACATCGGCGTCGCGCCGGGTGCGGCGTTCAGCATCTCGCGCCGCTTCGACCATTTCATCCGGCTGCAGTACGGCGACCCGTGGTCGGCGCGCATGGAGGAGTCGATGCGCAAGCTCGGGCAGATCGTCGCGAAGCTGGCCGAGGCGCCGTCGCGGCAGCGACAGGCCGAGCACGCCTTGCAAGCCTGACTTCAGCCCCCTCTCCCCGCAAGCGGGGCGAGGGCCCAGTGCACGCTCAGGCGTCCAGCACCTGCCACGTATCGGCCGGCGCAGGCAGCTGCGGCAGCGCCTGCGCAATCGACTCGCAATGCGCGATGTGGCGCTCGCACAGCCGCTTGAACAGCCAGCCTGAGATCGCGCCGGAGGCGATCTGCCCGGCCACCGGCACGAGCTTGGCGGCCTGCTGCGCGCCCAGGCGCACGCCGATCGCGCGCATCGCGCCGATCATCAGCGTCTGCGTGAGCGCGCGGCCGACGAGGTAGCTGCCGATCTCGCGCGCCAGCGCCTCGACCTGGCTGCGCTGCGGCGCCGGCAATCTGGCGACCTGCTCGGCGCTGAGCCCGTAGGCGAGGTTGATGCTCTCCAGCGTGCTGGCGAGCAGCTTGCCGTTGACGAACAGGTCGACGCCGGCCACCGGCAGCGCGGAGACGCCGGCGGCCTTGAGTGCCTGGCGGCGCACGAAGCGGCGGCACAGCTGGGCGCGCGTTCCCGTCGCGGGCGAGGCGCCCTGCGGCCGGCGGGGGAAGACGGCGGCGATGCCCATCGGCGCACTGTAGCGCCGTCGAAAAGGCCCGCCGCGCGGCTCAGGCGATCGCCACCGGCACGCGCGGCGCCAGCGCGCACATCAGCTCGTAGCCGATGGTGCCGGCCGCGCGCGCGACCTCGTCGATCGGCAGGCGCGTGCCGTGCGGCCCCTCGCCCCACAGCGTGACCTCGGCCCCGATGCCGGTGTCGCGCCCGGCCGCGCGCACCGGCTCGAGATCGACCGCGATCATGTCCATCGATACGCGCCCCACCGTGCGCGTGCGCACGCCATCGACCAGCACCGGCGTGCCGGTCGCGCAGTGGCGCGGGTAGCCGTCGGCGTAGCCGCAAGCGACGATGCCGATCGCCATCTCGCGCTCGGCGGTGAAGCTGCTGCCGTAGCCGACCGTGTCGCCGCCGCGCAGCTGCTGCAGGCCAATCAACTTCGAGCGCAGCGTCATCGTCGGCGCCAGGCCCCAGTGCGCGATGTCGTGCTCGGGGAAATCGGGCGCCGAGCCGTAGAGCAGGATGCCGGCGCGCACCCAGTCGGCGCGCACGCCCGCCGCCTGGGCGTGGCGCAGCGTCGCGGCGCTGTTGGCCACGCTGCGCTCGCCGGGCAGATCGCGCGCGGCGGACTCGAAGGTCTCGACCGCATGCGCGATGCCGCGCGAGCCGTCGGCATCGGAGAAGTGCGTCATCAGCGAGATCTCGTCGACCTGCGGCAGCGCGTCGAGCCGCGCCCATGCGGCGCGAAAGGCCTGCGGCGTGAAGCCCAGACGGTTCATGCCGCTGTTGAGCTTGAGGAAGACGCGGTGTGTCTGGTGGGTCTTGTGCATCGCCAGCCAGTCGATCTGCTGCTCGCAGTGCACCGCATGCCACAGGTTCAGGCGCGAGCACAGCTCGAGGTCGCGCGGCTCGAACACGCCTTCGAGCAGCAGGATCGGGCCGCGCCAGCCTAAAGCGCGCACACGCTCGGCTTCGGCGAGGTCGAGCAGCGCAAAGCCGTCGGCGCCGCGCAGCGCCTCGTAGACGCGCTCGATGCCGTGGCCGTAGGCATTGGCCTTGACGACCGCGAACACGCGCGCGTCGATCGCCGACGCGCGCGCGCGCTCGAGGTTGTGCTTCAGTGCATCAGGATGGATCAGGGCCTGGATCGGGCGGGGCATGTCGGGTTCGAACGGTTGGCGCGGTCGGCCGCTAGTGTGCTCGCGGCCAAGCGCCCGGCGCCGCTGCGGCCAGTGATTTTCATCGCCGATCAGGCCCGCTGATGAGGCGGCATGCGGGCTTTCGCTCGAAAAGCCGTCAAGACCCGCATGCTATAAACCGCGCCGCGGTAGACGGCCTCTTTCTCGACAGCGGAACGAACCACGACCGCTGCAACTCGAACCCGGCTCGCGACGAAGAAAGGCGCATGAAACGAGGCTTCTACACCATCATGTCGGCGCAGTTCTTCAGCTCGCTGGCCGACAACGCGCTCTTCGTCGCGGCGGTGGAGTTGCTTCGGACCTCGGGTCAGGCCGAGTGGCAGCGCGCCGCGCTGGTGCCGATGTTCGCGCTGTTCTACGTGGTGCTGGCGCCCTTCGTCGGCGCCTTCGCCGACGCGGTGCCCAAGGGCAAGGTCATGTTCGCGTCGAACACCATCAAGGTGGTCGGCTGCCTGCTGATGCTGTTCTCGCTGCACCCCTTGATGGCCTACGCGATCGTCGGCCTCGGTGCGGCGGCCTATTCGCCGGCCAAGTACGGCATCCTCACCGAGCTCTTGCCGCCCTCGCAGCTGGTCAAGGCGAACGGCTGGATCGAAGGCCTGACGATTGCCTCCATCATCCTCGGCGTCGTGCTCGGCGGTCAGCTGATGGGCCGCCAGATCGCGCCGATGCTGCTGTCGATCGACCTGCCGATGATCAACACCGGCATCGACAGCGCTCCGGAGGCGGCGATCGCCACCATCGTCGTGCTGTATGTCATCGCGGCGATCTTCAACCTCTACATCCCGCGCACGGACGCACCGCTGCAGCCTTTCGCGCACGGCGTGGTCGGCCTGGTGCGCGACTTCTCCCAGTGCAACGCGCGCCTGTGGGCCGACAAGCTCGGCCAGATCTCGCTGGCAACGACGACGCTGTTCTGGGGCGTGAGCGGAAACCTGCGCTACATCGTGCTCGCCTGGGCCGCGGCGGCGCTGGGCTACTCGACGACACAGTCGTCGACCCTGGTCGGCGTGGTCGCGATCGGCACCGCGGTCGGCGCGGTCGTCGCCTCGGTGTGGATGCGCCTGGAGCACGCCACGCGCGTGATCCCGCTGGGCGTCGCGATGGGCCTGCTGGTGATCGTGATGAACGTGATCAGCAATGTCTGGGTCGCCGCGCCCTTCCTGGTGGCGCTCGGCGTGATCGGCGGCTTCATGGTCGTGCCGATGAACGCGCTCTTGCAGCACCGCGGCCACAACCTGATGGGCGCCGGCCGCTCGATCGCCGTGCAGAACTTCAACGAGCAGGCCTGCATCCTCGGCCTGGGCGCGTTCTACACCGGCATGACGCGCTTCGGCCTCTCGGCCTTCGGCGCGATCACGATCTTCGGCGTGGTGGTCGCCAGCGTGATGTGGTGGATCGGGCGCTGGCACAAGCGCAACACGATCGAGCACAAGGAAGAGGTCGATCACCTGCTGGAGATCGCGCGGCGCGATCCCCATTGAGCCTGTAGACCCGCGCCGGTCGCGGACAATCCCGGCCCCATGTCCGCCACCACCTCGATCGCCGCGCCGCGCGCGCCGTCGGCCCTGCTCCCCGTCGCGGCCCTGCTCGTCAACGCCTTCGTGTGGGGCGTCTCGTGGTGGCCGTTTCGCCATCTGCAGGGCCTGGGCCTGCACCCGCTGTGGGCCACCGCGCTGATCTACGTGATCGCGGCGGCGGTGATCGTCGTCCGCTGGCCGCAATCGGTCGGCCAGCTGCTGCGCACGCCGGTGCTGTGGATCCTGGTGTTCGCCTCGGGCAGCACCAACGCCACGTTCAACTGGGCGGTCAGCATCGGCGACGTCGTTCGCGTGGTGCTGCTGTTTTATCTGATGCCGCTGTGGGCGGTGCTGCTCGCGCGCGTGCTGCTGCACGAGCGCCTGACACGGCTGGCGCTCGCGCGCGTCGTGCTGGCGCTCGCGGGCGCCGCGATCGTGCTCAAGCCCGAGGGTGCCGGCTGGCCCGTGCCCTCGAGCCTGTCGGACTGGCTCGGCATCGCCGGGGGCTTTTGCTTCGCGCTCAACAACGTGATGCTGCGGCGCGAAGCGCACCGCCCGCCGGAGGCGCGCGCGCTGGCGATGTTCGCTGGTGGCGTGGTCGTGGCCGGCGCCATCGCCGCGGCGCTCGGCGCGCTCGGCAACGTGCCGCTACCGCCCGCACCGGCCTGGTCGTGGACGCTGCCGGCCTTGCTGCTGGCCGGCGCCTTCCTCGCCGCCAACCTCTCGCTGCAGTACGGCGCCGCGCGCCTGCGCGCGAGCGCGACGGCCGTCGTGATGCTCAGCGAAGTCGTGTTCGCGGCGGGATCGGCGGTGCTGCTCGGCGATCAGGCGCTGTCGGCGGGCGTGCTGCTGGGTGGGGCGCTGATCCTCGCGGCCGCGGCGCTGGCGACGCTGGAATCCAGCGACGCGCACTGAGCGCTACGCGGCTCGCAGGCAATCGACGATCTTCATCCTCGCCGCCCGCCACGCCGGCACGAAGCCGCCGACGAAGCCCATCGCCAGCGAGAACAGCAAGGTCTGCACAACGATCGCCGGCGTGAGCTTGAACTGGAAAGCGATCTCGCTGAAGGTCTGGAAGTTGGTGGTCGACAGGCTCACCGCCTGCATCAGTGACGCGCCCGCGAGCCCCACCACGCCGCCGACCAGCGCGAGCAGCAGCGCCTCGCCGAGAAAGGCCGCCAGCACCGCGCCGCGCCGGAAGCCCAAAGCGCGCAAGGTGCCGATCTCGCCCACGCGCGACGCCACCGACGCGAACATCGTGATCATTGCGCCGACCACCGCACCGATCGAGAAGATGATCGACAGCGTCAACCCGAGGATGCTGATGAAGGTCGCGAGCGCCTGGCTCTGCTCGGCGTAGAACGCGTCCTCGCGCTTCATTTCCACCTGCAGCCGCGGCTCCTCCTCGAGCAACTTCTTGAGCGCATCGAAGCGCTGCAGATCGCTCAGGCGGAACACCACGCTCGAGAACGCGTTGCGCCGAAACGCCTGCATCATCTGCTCGGCGTCGCCCCAGATCTCGGAGTCGAAGCCGGTGCGCCCGGCGTCGAACACACCGACCACCACCCACTCGCGACCGGCAAAGCGCAGCGTCTCGCCCAGGCCCGCGTTGCGAAAGCCGCTCGCGACCGCGCGGCCGGTGACGATCTCGCTGGTGCCGGGGCGAAACATGCGCCCTTCGACGATGCGCACCTGCGGGCGCAGCTCCAGCCCCTGCGGCGTCGTGCCGCGCACCGTCACGTTGGCCGGCTTGCCGCTGTTGCGCTTGGGCAGGTTGTTGAGCACGACCGGCTCCTTGGTCACCAGCGCGCGGCCTTGCGCGTCGGTCGCGATGCCGTCCTGGCTTTCGATGATGGCCGCCTGCAGCCGCGAGATGCCGGAGTTGATCTCGGCGCCGGCGCCCTTGCGCAGCACGATCACGTTGTCGGGCTGGCCGGTCGCGACCAGCGTCGCGCGGATGCCCTCGCTCATCATCAGCACCGTGGCGAACACGTAGACCACGAGCGCCATGCCACCGGCGGTCAGCAGCGTCGTCACGCGCCGCATCCAGAGGTTGCGCGCGATGTAGCTGATCGGCACCGCCTTCATGCGACGTGCCTCAGGCCCGCAACGATGTCGATGCGGCTCATCTTCCACGCCGGCCACGCGGCCGCGATCAGACCGACAACCAGCGCCGCGGCGAGCTGCAGCACAAGCGTCAGCTCCGAGATCTGGAACACCGGAAACAGCGTGCCGACCGCGCCGCGAAACGCCGCGGCCAGCGGGAACGACACGAGCACGCCCAGCACGCCGCCGATCGCCGCGATCAGGAGGCTCTCGCCGAACAGCAGCTTCACCACGAAGCCGGGCGGAAAGCCCAGCGCCTTGAGCGTCGCGTACTCGGCCAGGCGCTCGCGCGCCGTCATGCTCATCGTGTTGGCCATCACCGCGAGGATGATCAGCACGACGATGAAGCTCACCGCCTCGATGCCCACGAGGATGGCCTCGCTCATCGCGACGAAGCCGAGCTGGAAGGCCTTCTCGGTTTCGGTCAGCGTCTCGGCCAGCGAGTTGGCGAAGATCTCGTCGACCTGGCGCGAGATGGCCGCGGCCGCGTCAGGGTCGCGAATGCCGATCACGTAGACGCCGACGAAGTCGATGCTGCGGCTGCCGCTGCCCGCGCGCTGCTGGCGCATGCGCTCGTTGATCAGCTTCCAGTGGAAGAACATCTGCGTCTCGTCGACGGTGGCATCGGCGCCGTCGTAGATGCCGCGCAGTGTGAAGTTCCAGGTGCCCGGGTAGATCGTGCCGCGCAGCGGGATCGTGTCGCCGAGCTTCCAGCCGAACTTGTCGGCGATCTTGCGGCCGACCACCGCGCCTTGCCGGTCGCGCACGAAGGCCGCGCGCTCGGCCTCGCTCATCCTGTATTCCGGATAGAGGTCGAGGTAGGTGTTCGGGTCGATCGCGAACTGCGGAAAGAAATTGCGCTCGGTCTGGTAGATGCCGCCAAACCAGTTGGCCCACGACACACCCGAAACGCCTTCGACGCCGCGGATGCGCTCGGCGTAGTTCAGCGGCAGCGGAAAGGTCAGCGAGATCGCGTTGCGGGTGATCAGGCGCGTGGAGGAGCTGGCCTCGACGCCGGCGTACCAGGCGTCGACGATGGTGCGCAGCAGGCCGAAGGCGCAGATCGCGACGATCAGGCCCACGAGGGTGAGCAGGGTGCGGAGTTTGTGGCGGAAGGCGTTCTTCAGCAGGAGCTTGAGGGTGAACATGGTTTGTGTTCCTCAACTCAAGCGATGGGGTGGAGATGTCGCCCTGCGGGGCGCGTGCTGTCTCTGCGAGGCTCGATGCCGGGGCGAAATCCCGGCGCCAGCGCCGCAGGCGCGCAGCCGCCCGCAGGGCGGCACCACAAGCCCCTCGCGAAGATCCAACTTCGCGACCCCCATCAACGCCCACCTTCCAAAGAAGGATCATCCACCAGCACCCCCTTCTCCAGATGCACCAGGCGCTGCGCCCGCGCCGCCGCCTTCGGGTCGTGCGTGACCATCACGATGGTCTTGCCCAGCTCGCGATGCAGCGCATCCATCAGCGCGAGCACCTCCTCGCCGGTCGCGCGGTCGAGGTCGCCGGTCGGTTCGTCGGCGACGATCAGCGTCGGGTCGGTGACCAGCGCGCGGGCAATCGCGACGCGCTGCTGCTGGCCGCCCGAGAGCTCGTTCGGGTAGTGGTCGAGCCGGTCGCTCATGCCCACCATGTCGAGCACCGCCGCGGCCTGGGCGCGGCGCTGGCTTGCCGACAGCCCCGCCAGCAGCAACGGCAGCTCGACGTTCTCCAGCGCACTCAACACCGGCATCAGGTTGTAGAACTGAAAAATGAAGCCGATGTTGGCGGCACGCCAGTCGGCCAGCTCGCCTTCCGACAGCTGCGCGATGTCGACGCCGGCAATCTCGATCGTGCCCTGCGTGGGCTTGTCGATGCCGGCGATGAGGTTGAGCAGCGTGCTCTTGCCCGAGCCGCTCGGGCCCATCAGCGCGATGAACTCGCCCGACTGAACATCGAGGTCCAGCCCCTGCAGCACGGGAATGGTCTGGTCGCCGCGTCGGTAGGACTTGTCGAGTCCGCGGATGCGGATCAGCACCTCGTCGTTCACTTCGCCCCCGCCGCCACGCGCACCGCGTCGCCGTCCTTGAGCTTGTCGGGCGGGTTGAGCACCAGCTTGTCGCCGCTCTTGAGGTCACCGGCCTGCGCGAGCTCGATCGCGTCGCCCAGCGTGCGGCCGGTGCTCACGGTCACCGCCTGCACCGTCGGTGCCGCGCCCTCCTTGGCCGGCTTGCCGATGCGAAACACCACTTTCGCGCCGTCGCGCTCGACCACCGCCGCCGGCGCGACCGCGAGCACGCTCTTCAGGTCGGCCTCGCCGACCGGCTGCGACAGGAACGCGACCTTGGCGCTCATGTCCGGCAGGATGCGCGCATCGAGGCGGTCGAACTGGATCTTGGTCATCACGGTGGCCTTGGCGCGGTCGACGGTCGGCACGATGGTCGCGACCTTGCCGATGAAACGCATGTCCGGCAGCGCGTCGAGCGAGATCTCCACCGGCTGGCCGATGCGCGCCTTCGCGAGGTTGCTCTCGGAGACGTCGGCCTCCACTTCGAGCGTGCTCATGTCGGCCATCGTGACCACCGAACCGAGCGAGCCGGCCGCGCTGGAGAACGGCGTGATGATGTCGCCGACGTTGGCGTTCTTGACCAGCACGACGCCGTCGAACGGCGCGCGGATCTCGGTGAAGTCGCGGTTGACCTGTTGCAGCCTGAGCTGCGATTGCAGCTGGCCCACCGTGGCCTGCGCCGACGCCACCGCGGCGCGGGCGCTGGCCGCGCGCGTCGAACTGGTGTCCAGTGCGGCCGGCGACAGGAAGCCCTGCGCGACCAGCTGCTGGTTGCGCTTGAGCTCGACCTCGGCGTTGGCCGCTTCGGCCTGCGCCTGCCGCACCTGCGCCTCGGCCTGGCGGACGCCGGCGCGCGCCGCGTCGATCTGCGCCTGCACGTCGGCGGCGTCGAGCCGCGCAATCAGCGCGCCCTTCTTGACCACCGAGCCCTCGCGCACGTTGAGCTCGAGCAGGCGGCCGGTGGCCTTAGAGGCCACCGCGGCACGGCGCTGCGCGACCACGTAGCCCGATGCGGTGAGCTGCACGTACTGGCGCGACGGGGTGCTTTGCAGCACGCCGGTGGACTGCACTTCGGGCGCGCGCGGCTTGAGCGCCACGCCCACGGCCGCGAGCACGGCCACCGCGATCGCGATGCGCCAGCCCCAGCGGCGGCGCTTGCGCGCCTTGCCAACGCCGGGCGCGCCGCGGTCGATCTTCAGCTGCGAAAGCCGGCTGCTCTTCGCCGCCGGTGCGGCCGAGGCAGCCGACGGGGCGGTGGTTCCAGTGGCGTCGCTCATGGCGGCGTGCGGCGTGGAGTGGCAATGGCGCCGGATTGTGGACGAGCGTGCGATGCCGCGGAGCCCCCGCGTTGCGGCGGCGGCGACACGCCTGCGAGGCCGCGCGGTTGCACTTTGTGAGCCCTGCGCCGCCGCTGTGCGTGCAGGATCGGGCACGTCCGTTGCCTCACGAGCTTGCCTCGTCGCTTGCCGCCATGAGCGTTCATCCCTTGCCTCGCCGCCTTGCCCTGCTCGGCCTGCTGGTCGCGCTGTCCGCCTGCGGCGGCGGAGGCGATGACAACGGCGGCGACGACGAGGCGCCGGGCGGCGGCGTGCCGGCCGGCACCGACATCGGCTGCGGCACCGCGAACTTCCAGGCCGAGGCACTGCGCCTGGTCAACGAGCGGCGCGCAGCCGGCGCCTCGTGCGGCACGCGCGGCAACTTCGCGGCGACCGGCGCGCTGCGCTGGAGCGACGCGCTCGCCAGCGCGGCCTACCTGCACTCGAAGGACATGGCCGACAAGAACTACTTCTCGCACGACAGCCAGGACGGCCGCAGCTTCTCGCAGCGCATCACCGCCGCCGGCTACAACTGGAACACGGTCGGCGAGAACATCGCCGCAGGCCAGGGCACGCTCGCCGCCGTGATCGACGGCTGGATGGCCAGCGACGGCCACTGCGCCAACATCATGAGCCCGGCGTTCCAGGACATCGGCCTGGGCTGCGCGCGCAACGCGAGCAGCCAGTACGG
Source organism: Caldimonas sp. KR1-144 (assembly GCF_049446155.1). NCBI lineage: Bacteria > Pseudomonadati > Pseudomonadota > Betaproteobacteria > Burkholderiales > Sphaerotilaceae > Caldimonas > Caldimonas sp. KR1-144. The sequence continues at coordinate 367,914 of NZ_JBMSEE010000005.1, read as the reverse complement.
CATCTACTGGACGATGGATCTGGGCACGGCTCGCTGAGCCCTGGGAGTCCGCGCGGCAGACTCCTAGGCCGCGGCAGACGCGATCACCCCGCCGCCCAGGCACACCTCGCCGTCGTACAGCACGGCCGACTGCCCCGGCGTCACCGCCCACTGCGGCTCGTCGAAGCGCAGCGAGAACACTCCGTTGGCGCCAGGCGCCAGCTCGCAGGCACTGTCGGCCTGGCGATAGCGCGTCTTCGCGGCGATGCGCGCCGCCCCCGGCGCCTCGCCCGCGACCCAGCTCGCGTCGTCGGCATGCAGCGCATGCGACAGCAGCAGTGGATGGTCGTGGCCCTGCACGGCCACCAGCACGTTGCGCTCGAGGTCCTTGCGCGCGACGAACCACGGTGCGTGGTCGCCGCCGCCGCGCGCGACGCCGTTCGCACCGCGCTTCAGATGGCGCTCCTTCAGGCCACCGATGCCCAGGCCCTGGCGCTGGCCCAGCGTGTAGAACGACAGCCCGACGTGCTCGCCGATGCGCCGGCCGCGCTCGTCCTCGATCACGCCGGGCTGGTTGGCCAGGTAGCGGTTGAGGAACTCGCGAAACGGCCGCTCGCCGATGAAGCAGATGCCGGTCGAATCCTTCTTCTTCGCGTTGGGCAGGCCGATCTCGTCGGCGATGCGCCGCACCTCGGTCTTGCGCAGCTCGCCGACCGGGAACAGCGTCTTCGCAAGCTGCGCCTGGCTCAGGCGGTGCAGGAAGTAGCTCTGGTCCTTGGCGGGGTCCAGGCCCTTGAGCAGCTCGTGGCGCTGCGTGGCCTCGTTGAATCGAACCCGCGCGTAGTGGCCGGTCGCGATCTTCTCGGCGCCCAGGCGCATCGCGTGGTCGAGGAAGGCCTTGAACTTGATCTCGGCATTGCACAGCACGTCGGGGTTGGGCGTGCGGCCGGCCTGATACTCGCGCAGGAACTCCGCGAACACGCGGTCCTTGTACTCGGCGGCGAAGTTGACGTGCTCGATCTCGATGCCCAGCACGTCGGCCACCGAGGCGGCGTCGAGGAAGTCCTGGCGCGACGAGCAGTACTCGTCATCGTCGTCGTCTTCCCAGTTCTTCATGAAGATGCCGACGACCTCGTGGCCCTGCTGCTTGAGCAGGTACGCGGTGACCGCGGAGTCGACTCCGCCGGACAGGCCCACCACGATGCGCTGCTTGCTGCTCATCCGGCGATTTTATTTTTGGCGCGATGAGCCCGCGGTGTGCAAGGCTTCAGCGGTCGGGTCGCAGGACGATGGGCTCGAGCAGGCTCGGGTCGGCCCACACGAGATCGATCGGAAAGCGCCGCCCGGCCAGGTGATCCTCGATGCAGCGCCACAGCAGCGGGCTGCGGTGCGGCGTGGCGTGCGTGCGGATCTCGTCCGGCGCGAGCCACAGCGCGCGCACGATGCCCTCGTCGAGCGCACGACCGGGCTCGGGCTCGCTCACGTCACCGGCAAACGCGAAGCGCAGATAGGTCACGTCCTCGCCGGTCGCCGCACGATGGAAGCGCGAGAGGTACACGCCCAGCAGCGCCGTCGGCGTGAAGCGGCAGGCGGTTTCCTCGAGCATCTCGCGGCACACCGCGTCGATCAGCGACTCGCCCGGCTCCAGGTGTCCGGCCGGGTTGTTCAGGCGTAGGCCCTCGCTGGTGAGTTCCTCGACCAGCAGGAAGCGGCCGTCGCGCTCGGCGACGCCGGCGACGGTGACGCTCGGGCGCCAGCGGTCGTTCAGCAGGGATGACATGGCACGAGATGGTATCGACGCGACACGCGTGTCAGTTTCCGTAAGGTAAGCTCGCGCCCGTCGTTCGGGTGGCCATAAGCCCCGGTGGCAGTCGGAGCATCGGGGACCTGTTCGATGCGCCGTCGGCCACGCCCACGTTGTGTGATCGTTGTTTGATCAACGTTGTCGGAGGAGCAACCATGCTGATCGGCGTGCCTGCGGAGTCGTCCGCCGGCGAAACCCGGGTCGCCGTGACCCCGGAGACGGCCAAGAAATTCATTGCACAGGGCCACGCGGTGCGCGTGCAGTCCGGTGCAGGTGTCGCGGCCGCAGTGACCGACGCCGCCTACCAGGCCGTCGGCTGCGAGATCACCGATGCCGCCGGCGCCCTGGGCGCGGCCCTGGTGCTCAAGGTGCGCTCGCCCAGCGATGCCGAGCGTGCGCAGATGAAGCCCGGCGCCGCCCTCGTCGGCATGCTCAACCCCTTCGACCGCGACGGCCTGCAGCGCCTCGCCGACGCGGGGCTGACCGCCTTCGCGCTCGAAGCGGCGCCGCGCACGACGCGCGCGCAGAGCATGGACGTGCTGTCCAGCCAGGCCAACCTGGCCGGCTACAAGGCCGTGATGATGGCGGCCGACAAGTACCAGCGCATCTTCCCGATGCTGATGACGGCCGCCGGCACCGTGAAGGCCGCGCGCGTCGTGATCCTGGGCGTGGGCGTCGCCGGCCTGCAGGCCATCGCGACAGCCAAGCGCCTGGGCGCGGTGATCGAGGCCTCGGACGTGCGCCCGTCGGTGAAGGAGCAGGTCGAGTCGCTGGGCGCCAAGTTCATCGACGTGCCCTACGAGACCGCCGAGGAAAAGGAAGCGGCCGAAGGCGTGGGCGGTTATGCGCGCCCGATGCCACCGAGCTGGCTCGAGCGCCAGAAGGTCGAAGTGGCCAAGCGCGTCGCGCAGGCCGACATCGTGATCACGACCGCGCTGATCCCGGGGCGGCCCGCGCCGGTGCTGGTGACCGAGGAAATGGTCAAGGCCATGAAGCCGGGCTCGGTGATCGTCGACATGGCCGCGCCGCAGGGCGGCAACTGCCCGCTCACCGAAGCCGGCAAGACCGTCGTCAAGCACGGCGTCACCATCGTCGGCGAAACCAACCTGCCGGCGCTGGTGGCGGCGGACGCTTCCGCGCTCTACGCGCGCAACGTGCTCGACTTCCTCAAGCTCGTGCTCGAGAAGGACGCCACCGCGCTGAAGATCGACCTCGAGGACGACATCGTCAAGGCCTGCCTGATGTGCCGCGACGGGCAACTCCTTCGCACCTGAGGGGCCGGCGATGACCCGCATCATGCTGCGCGCGAAGCTTCATCGCGCCACCGTCACCGAGGCCGACCTGCACTACGAGGGTTCGTGCGGCATCGACGCCGCACTGCTCGAAGCCGCCGACATGCGCGAGTTCGAGAAGATCGAGCTCTACAACGTCAACAACGGCGAGCGCTTCTCGACCTACATCATTCCGGCGCCTCCGGGCTCGGGCGTGATCTCGCTCAACGGCGCGGCCGCACGCAAGGCCCACGTCGGCGACCTGCTGATCATCTGCACCTACGGCCCGGTCGACGAGGCCGACGTGCCGAACCACAAGCCCAAGGTCGTGCTGCTCGGCGAGGGCAACCGCATCGACTCGATCCGCAAGTTCTGACCGAGCCGCGAGGAGGACCGAATGGACATCGTTTCCCCAACCCTGATCAACCTGATCATCTTCGTGCTGGCCATCTACGTGGGCTACCACGTGGTGTGGACCGTCACGCCCGCGCTGCACACGCCGCTGATGGCGGTCACCAACGCGATCTCGGCGATCGTGATCGTCGGCGCCATGCTCGCCGCGGCGCTCACCGAGACCACGCTGGGCAAGACCATGGGCGTGCTGGCCGTGGCGCTGGCCGCGGTCAACGTCTTCGGCGGCTTCCTGGTCACGCGCCGGATGCTGGAGATGTTCAAGAAGAAAGAGAAGAAGCCTGCGCAGATCGAAGGGGGCAAGGCATGAGCATGAACCTTGTCGTCCTGCTCTACCTCGTGGCGAGCGTCTGCTTCATCCAGGCACTCAAGGGCCTGAGCCACCCCACCACCTCGATCCGCGGCAACCTGTTCGGCATGGTCGGCATGGCGATCGCCGTGCTGACCACGGCGGCCTTGATCGTCAAGACCGCGGGCCAGCTCGGCCAGCCGAGCGCCACGGGCATGGTGTGGGTCTTCGTCGGCCTGCTGGCCGGCGGCACGCTCGGCGCCATCATGGCCAAGCGCGTCGAGATGACCAAGATGCCCGAGCTGGTGGCCTTCATGCACAGCATGATCGGCCTGGCGGCGGTGTTCATCGCGATCGCCGCGGTGGCCGAGCCCTGGGCTTTCGGCATCGTGGCGCACGGCGCGCCGATCCCGCACGGCAACCGGCTCGAGCTCTTCCTCGGCGCCGCCATCGGCGCGATCACCTTCAGCGGCTCGGTGATCGCCTTCGGCAAGCTCAGCGGCAAGTACAAGTTCCGCCTGTTCCAGGGCGCGCCGGTGCAGTTCAGCGGCCAGCACATGCTCAACCTGGTGCTGGGCCTGGCGACCATCGGCCTCGGACTCGTCTTCATGATGACCGAGCAATGGGTCGCCTTCTTCACGATGCTGGCGCTGGCCTTCGTGCTGGGCGTGCTGATCATCATCCCGATCGGCGGCGCCGACATGCCGGTGGTGGTGTCGATGCTCAACAGCTATTCGGGCTGGGCGGCCGCGGGCATCGGCTTCTCGCTCAACAACAGCATGCTGATCATTGCCGGATCATTGGTGGGCAGCTCGGGCGCGATCCTGAGCTACATCATGTGCAAGGCGATGAACCGTTCGTTCTTCAACGTGATCCTCGGCGGCTTCGGCGGCGAGACCGCGGCGGCCGGCGGCGCGGCCCAGCAGCAGCGCAGCGTCAAGAGCGGCAGCGCGGACGACGCGGCCTACATCCTCGGCAACGCCGAGACCGTGATCATCGTGCCGGGCTACGGCCTGGCAGTGGCGCGCGCGCAGCACGCGGTCAACGAGCTGGCCGAGAAGCTCACGCACAAGGGCGTGAACGTGAAGTACGCGATCCATCCGGTGGCCGGGCGCATGCCGGGCCACATGAACGTGCTGCTGGCCGAGGCCGAGGTGCCCTACGACCAGGTGTTCGAGATGGAAGACATCAACGGCGAGTTCGGCCAGGCCGACGTGGCGATCATCCTCGGCGCCAACGACGTGGTGAACCCGGCCGCGCTGCAAAAGGGCACGCCGATCTACGGCATGCCGATCCTCGAGGCCTACAAGGCCAAGACCATCATCGTCAACAAGCGCTCGATGGCCGCCGGCTACGCGGGCCTGGACAACGAACTCTTCTACATGGACAAGACCATGATGGTCTTCGGCGACGCGAAGAAGGTGGTCGAGGACATGGTCAAGGCGGTCGAGTAGGGAATTCGCACCGCCCTTGGCGTGAAGGAAGGCCGGCTCGTCCGGCCTTCTTCGTTTCTGGGGCCGCCCCTCGATAAAACGCTATCGAAAGCCCCGATGCCCCGGCGTCAGTCGCGGGTAAGAATCCGCGCCGATTTGAATCGACGGACATCACAACCATGAACGCCCCCTGGCTCAAGCATTACCCGGCCGGCGTGCCGCCCACCATCGACCCGGACCAATACGGCTCGCTGGTGCAGCTGCTCGACGAGAGCTTCAAGAAGTACCGCGAGCGTCCGGCCTACTACTTCATGGGCAAGGCCATGACGTTCGGCCAGGTCGACGACGCCTCGCGCGCCTTCGCGGGCTACCTTCAGTCGCTGGGGCTGGCCAAGGGCGATCGCGTCGCGGTGATGATGCCCAACGTGTTCCAGTACCCGATCGCGGTCGCGGGCATCCTGCGCGCGGGCATGACGCTGGTCAACGTCAACCCGCTCTACACGCCGCGCGAGCTCGAGCATCAGCTCAAGGACTCGGGTGCCAAGGCCATCGTCATCATCGAGAACTTCGCGGCGACCTTGCAGGCCTGCATCGACGTGGTGCCGACCAAGCACATCGTGCTCGCCGCGATGGGCGACCAGCTCGGCATGCTCAAGGGCGCGCTGGTCAACTACGTGGTGCGCAACGTCAAGAAGATGGTGCCGGCCTACAGCCTGCCGGGCGCGGTGCGCTTCAACGACGCGCTGGCGCAAGGCGCGCGCTTCGCCTTCAAGGCGCCTTCGATCTCGCGCGACGACATCGCCGTTCTGCAGTACACCGGCGGCACCACCGGCGTCAGCAAGGGCGCGGTGCTGAAGCACCGCAACATCATCGCCAACGTGCTGCAGTCGGAAGCCTGGAACGGCCCGGCGCTGAACAAGATCCCGGCCGGCGAGCAGCCCACGACGATCTGCGCGCTGCCCCTGTATCACATCTTCGCGTTCACGGTGAACATGATGCTGTCGCTGCGCACCGGCGGCGCCAACGTGCTGATCCCGAATCCGCGCGACATCCCCGCCGTGCTCAAGGAGCTCTCGAAGCGCCGCTTCCACAGCTTCCCGGCGGTCAACACGCTGTTCAACGCGCTGGCCAACCACCCCGACTTCAACACCGTCGACTGGTCGAGCCTGAAGCTGAGCGTGGGCGGCGGCATGGCCGTGACCGCGGGCACCGCCAAGCTGTGGCTCGAGAAGACCGGCTGCCCGATCTGCGAGGGCTACGGCCTGTCGGAGACCTCGCCGTCGGCCTCGTGCAACCCGGTCGACAGCACCGCCTACACCGGCACGATCGGCGTGCCGATCCCGTCGACCGAGTTCAAGCTGCTCGACGACGAAGGCAACGAGGTGTCGGTCGGCACGCCGGGCGAGATCGCGATCCGCGGCCCGCAGGTGATGGCCGGCTACTGGCAGCGCCCCGACGAGACCGCCAAGGTGATGACCTCGGACGGCTTCTTCCGCACCGGCGACATCGGCATCGTCGACGAGCGCGGCTTCTTCAAGATCGTCGACCGCAAGAAGGACATGATCCTGGTCTCGGGCTTCAACGTCTATCCGAACGAGGTCGAGGACGTGGTCTCGCAGATGCCCGGCATCCTCGAGTGCGCGGCGGTCGGCGTGCCGGACGAGAGGTCCGGCGAGGCGGTCAAGCTGGTGCTGGTCAAGAAGGACGGCGCCGTGACCGAGGACGACGTGCGCAGCTACTGCGAGACCAACCTCACCGGCTACAAGCGGCCCAAGGTGATCGAGTTCCGCACCGAGCTGCCCAAGACGCCGGTCGGCAAGATCCTGCGCCGCGAGCTGCGCGCGAAATCCTGAGCCGGGCTCGCGCAGTAAAGCCATGATGGACCAGCGATTCGTCAAGACCTCGGCGGGCCAGGAAGAGATCAAGTCCAAGTCCCGGCCGCTCACGCGCGGCGCGCGCAACCTGCTGCTGATGATCGACGCCACGCGCACCGGCGGCGAGTGGCTCGGCCTGATCAACGGCGTGGAGCAGGCCGACCTGCAGTACCTGGTGAGCGAGGGGCTGCTGTCGGCCGTCGTGCCGGCGCCGCAGGCGGCGACCAGGCGCGAGCCCGGCTTGCCGCTGGAACAGGCGCTGGCACCGCTGTCGCACGAGGATCTCTACAAGTGGCTGACCGGCCAGGCCCGCGAGCAGCTCGGGCTGATCAAGGGCTACAAGGTCATCCTGGACGTCGAGCGCTGCCCCGACACGCAGGCGCTGCGCGAGCTGGCGACGCGCTTCGTCGCCCAGGTGCAGGAGCTTCAGGGCGACGAGGCCGCACGCCAGCTGCGCCGCACGCTGCCGGCCGCGGCCTGACTCAGCGCAGGTTGCGCGAGCCGGTCACGACGACCAGCTTGCCGGCCGCGAAGGTCGCGTTGAGCGAACGCTCCTCGTCGCCCCAGGTGCAGTTGCGCAGTCCCAGGGCCTCGTCGCAGGAGGCCGGCTTGCCGATGATGCCGACCACCTCCTCGTAGGGCATGCCGGTCTTGAGCCGGTCGACGTTTTCCACGGTCAGCTTGCTGCAGCCGGCCAGCAAGGCCGACGCCAGCAGCGCGAAAAGGAGCGCAGGCATCGTAGGTCGCATGCGCCGATGATGCTCGAAGCCGCGGCGGCTGTCGCGCACGGCGCGGCCGTGGCAGCATGCGGCCTTTCCCCACTCGACCCGCGCCCGACATGACGCTCGCCCTGATGGCCGCAATGGCCGAAGAGCTCGAGGCCCTGCTCGCGCCGCTGCAGGAGCGCGCCACGCACCACCATGCCGGGCGCGAGTTCCACACCGGCCGCCTGGACGGCCACGCGGTCGTGCTGGTGCTCGCGCGCGTCGGCAAGGTGGCCTGCGCAACGACCGCGGCGCTGCTGGTCGAGCGCTTCGGCGCCGATCGCATCGTCTTCACCGGCGTGGCCGGCGGCCTGCACCCGGCCGCGCGCATCGGCGACGTGGTGGTCGCGCGCGAACTGTTGCAGCACGACCTCGACGCCTCGCCGATCTTCCCGCGCCACGAGGTGCCGCTGTACGGCCGCTCGCGCTTCCCGACCGACGCGCCGCTGTCCGACGCGCTGCTCGCCGCGGCGCGCGAGGTGCTGGAGATCGAGCGCTTCGCGCTGGCCGAGCCGTACGCGGCGATGGGCATCGTCGAGCCGCGCGTGCACGAGGGCCTGGTGATCAGCGGCGACCGCTTCGTCGCCACCGCGCCCGAGGGCGAGGCACTGCGCCGCGAACTGCCCGACGCAATGGCCGTGGAGATGGAGGGCGCGGCGCTGGCGCAGGTCTGCCACGACTGCGACGTGCCGTTCGCGGTGCTGCGCTCCATCTCCGACCGCGCCGACGAGCGCGCCCATGTCGACTTCCCGCGCTTCCTGCGCGAGATCGCCGGGCCGGTGTCGGCCGCGATCGTTCGGCGCTGGCTCAGCCGAGGAGCGACGGACTGAATGACTCCCCCTCCCGACGGAGAGGGAGCTCCTTTCAGCCTGCGGGCACGGCGGCGATCACCTGCGCCACCGCAGCCGTCAAGCGTTTCGCATACGGCACGTGCAGGAACTCGTTCGGCCCGTGCGCATTGCTCTTCGGGCCCAGCACGCCGCAGACCATCATCTGCGCCTTCGGGAAGCCCTTTTGCAGCAGGTTCATCAGCGGGATCGTGCCGCCCTGGCCGATCAGGCCGCAGGGCGCGCCGTAGTGGGCGCGCGAGGCGGCATCCAGGGCCTGCTGCAGCCAGGGCTCGAGCGAGGGCGCGTTCCAGCCGGTCGCGCCCCAGTGGTCCATGCGGCCGTCGGGCTCGAAGGTGACGCGCGCGTTGTACGGCGCGTTGTCCTCGAGGATGCGCTTGAGCTCGACGGCGGCAAGGTGGCCGTCGACCAGCGGCGGCGTGCGCAGGCTGAGCTTGAATGCGGTGTAGGGCCGCAGCACGTTGCCGGCATTGGCGATCGGCGGCAGTCCTTCGGCGCCGGTGATCGACAGCGTCGGGCGCCAGGTGCGGTTGAGCAGTGCCTCGGTCGGGTCGGTCGTGGTCGGCAACGTGAAGCCCCCGTCGGCGCCGCAGGCCCAGGGCATGCGCTTCCAGACCTCGTCGCCGAGGATCTGCGCGGTCGTGCGCGCCTGCTCGACGCGCTCGGTGGGAATCTCGCAATGCAGGCTCGCCGGCAGCAGGCGGCCGGAGGCGGAATCCTCGATGCGGTCGAGCAGCTGGCGCAGGATGCGCAGGCTCGAAGGCACGAGGCCGCTGGCATCGCCGGAGTGGATGCCCTCGGTCAGGACCTCGACCTTGAGCGTGCCGGTGACGTTGCCGCGCAGGCTGGTGGTGAGCCAGAGCTGGTCGTAGTTGCCGGCGCCGGAGTCGAGGCAGACCACCAGGGCCACTTCGCCCAGGCGCGACTTCAGCGCATCGATGTAGGCCGGCAGGTCGCCCGAGCCCGACTCCTCGCAGGTCTCGATCAGGCCGACGCAGCGTGGGCGCTCCGCGCCTTGCGCGTCGATCGCTTCCAGCGCGGAGATCGCCGCGTAGAGCGCATAGCCGTCGTCGGCACCGCCCCGGCCGTAGAGCTTGTCGCCGTCGAGCTTGGGCGTCCAGGGCCCGAGGTCGGCGCGCCAGCCGTTGAACTCGGGCTGCTTGTCGAGGTGGCCATAGAGCAGCACGGTCGGCGCATCGGCCGCATTGCCGCCGGCGCGCGTGGCCGGCAGCTCGAAGAAGATCACCGGCGTGCGCGGCGTGCCGTCGGCCTCGGCCAGCCGCACGACCTCGAGCTTCAGGCCGGCGAGCTTGCGCGACTCGGCCCAGGCCGCGGCATCGCGCACCACCTGGTCGATGTAGCCGTGCGCTGCCCAGTCGCGGTCGAACATGGGGCTCTTGGCCGGAATGGCGATGTAGTCGGTCAGCCGCGGCACGATGCGCGTGTCCCAGGCCTGGTCGACCAGGCCCTGCAAGGCGGTCGCGTCGAGAGGAAGATGGCGGTCGGGAGCGTTCATGGCCGGCTCGCGTGGGCAGAGGTGAAGCCGAAAGTTTAGGCGTCGCCGCTGCGCTGCCGGCAGGCTCCTGCCGTGTTGCTGCCAAGTGGGCTCACGGCGCACAAGGATTTGCAGCCTGACCTTCCGGTCAGTAAGAATCGTAAAAACCCTAGCACTGGTCTGGTCGACCGCGCGTCGATCGTCGTGCTTTTGGTGCCTCGCGGGGGAACCGTGGCACCGCTCCCGCTTCCGCCTCTTTCCCAAAAGGATTCGAGTCATGGCCATGACCACACGTCATTCGTTCTCGCTGTTGCCCGTTGCCGTCGTGGCATGGGCCCTCGCCGGTTGCGGCGGACCGGCCGAGGGCCAGTCGCACGGCGCCCCGCAGGCCGCGCCAGTCGGCGTCGCCGCCGCGGTGCAGCGCCCGGTGCGCGACATGGAGGAGTTCACCGGCCGGCTCGAGGCGGTGGAAAGCGTCGACGTGCGTCCGCGCATCGGCGGCACGATCGACAAGGTGCACTTCCGCGAAGGCGCGCTGGTGCGCGCCGGCGACATGCTGTTCACGATCGACCCGCGGCCCTACCAGGCCGAGGTCGCGCGGGCCGAGGCACAGCTCGCGTCGGCGCAGTCGCAGTCGGAACTGGCCCGCGCCGAACTCGCGCGCGCGCAAAAGCTGCTCGAGTCCAAGGCCGTGTCGCGCCAGGAGTTCGACCAGCTGACCTCGGGCGCACGCACCTCCGACGCCAACATCAAGGCCGCCGAGGCGGCGCTTCGGGTGGCACGCCTGAACCTCGAGTACACCGCCGTGCGCGCGCCGATCGCCGGGCGCATCTCGCGCGCCAACATCACGACCGGCAATCTGGTCGACGACAAGACCGTGCTGACCACCCTGGTCGCGCAGGCCAAGGTCTACGCCTACTTCGACGCCAGCGAGCAGACCTTCCTGCGCCTGCGCAAGGCCACGGCCGACCAGCTGCAGGTCAAGATGGGCTTGGCCAACGAGCAGGGCTTCCCGCACGTCGGCAAGATCGACTTCATCGACAACCGCCTGAACCCGCAGACCGGCGCGATCCGCCTGCGCGCGGTGTTCGACAACGCCAAGAGCGAGTTCACGCCGGGCCTGTTCGCGCGCGTGCAGCTGGCCGGCGCGACCGAGCGCACGGTGGTGATGACGCCCGACCGCGCGCTGGGCACCGACCAGAGCAAGAAGTTCGTGCTCGTCGTCGACGACAAGAACGTGGCCGGCTACCGCGAGGTGCGGCCGGGCCCGCTCTACGACGGCATGCGCGTGATCGAAAGCGGCCTGAAGCCGGGCGAGCTGGTGATCGTCGACGGCCTGCAGCGCGCCCGCCCGGGCATGCCGGTCGCGCCGGAGAAGCTGGCGCTCGACGAGCACGGCATGCCGGTGCCCAAGGCGCCCAACGCGCCGGCCGCGCAGCAGGCGCCGGCCGCCGACAAGTCCTGACCGCCCGGGAGACCACGCGATGGACATCTCACGCTTCTTCATCGATCGACCGCGCTTCGCAGGCGTGCTGTCGATCATCATCTTCCTGGTCGGCCTGATCGCGATCTTCCGGCTGCCGATCTCCGAGTACCCCGAGGTCGCGCCGCCGCAGATCGTCGTGCGCGCGCAGTTTCCCGGCGCCAACCCGCGCGTGATCGCCGAGGCCGTCTCCACGCCGCTCGAGGAACAGGTCAACGGTGTCGAGAACATGCTCTACATGTCCTCGCAGGCCACGTCCGACGGCTCGATGACACTGACCGTCACGTTCAAGATCGGCACCAACCCCGAGGTCGCGGAGACCGCGGTGCAAAACCGCGTGAACCGCGCGCTGCCGCGCCTGCCGGAGATCGTGCGGCAGATCGGCGTGACCACCGAGAAGAGCTCGCCGAACCTGACCATGGTGGTGCACATGGTCTCGCCGGACGATCGCTACGACGCGCTGTACCTGCGCAACTACGCCACGCTCAACGTGCGTGACGAACTGCTGCGCATTCCCGGCATGGGCTCGGTGCAGACCTTCGGCTCGGGCGACTACGCGATGCGCGTCTGGCTCGACCCGGACAAGCTCACCGCGCGCGGCCTCACCGCCAGCGACGTCACCAACGCGATCCGCGAGCAGAACGCCCAGGTCGCCGCCGGCGTGGTCGGTGCGCCGCCGGCGCCGCGCGGGCTCGATTTCCAGCTCTCGATCAACACCCAGGGGCGGCTGACCACGCCGGAGGAGTTCGCCGAGATCATCGTGCGCGCCGACACGCGCGACGGCTCGCTGGTGAAGATCAAGGACGTGGGCCGCGTCGAGCTGTCGAGCAACTCGTACTCGCTGCGCAGCCTGCTCAACAACAAGGAAGCCGCCGCGATCGCGGTGTTCCAGGCGCCGGGCTCCAACGCGCTGCAGCTGTCCAACGACGTGCGCAAGACGATGGAGCGCCTGAAGGCCGACTTCCCGCCCGGCGTGAGCTACGACATCGTCTACGACCCGACGCGCTTCGTTGCCACCTCGATCGAGAAGGTGATCCACACGCTGATCGAGGCGGTGCTGCTGGTCGTGCTGGTGGTGATCGTGTTCCTGCAGACCTGGCGCGCCTCGCTGATCCCGCTGCTGGCGGTGCCGGTGTCGATCGTCGGCACCTTCGCGGTGCTGCTGGCCCTGGGCTTTTCGATCAACACCTTGACGCTGTTCGGCCTGGTGCTCGCGATCGGCATCGTGGTCGACGACGCGATCGTGGTCGTGGAGAACGTCGAGCGCAACATCGAGGCGGGCCTGGGTCCGCGCGAGGCCAGCGTCAAGGCGATGAAGGAAGTGTCGGGCCCGATCATCGCGATCGGCCTGGTGCTGTGCGCGGTGTTCGTGCCGCTGGCCTTCGTGTCCGGCCTGTCGGGGCAGTTCTACCGCCAGTTCGCGGTCACGATCGCGATCTCGACGGTGATCTCGGCGTTCAACTCGCTGACGCTGTCGCCGGCCTTGAGCGCGATCCTGCTCAAGGGCCACGACGAGCCCAAGGACTGGCTCACGCGCGGCATGGACCGCCTGTTCGGCCCGTTCTTCCGCGTCTTCAACAAGTTCTTCCACCGCTCGTCGGAGGCCTACGGCCGGCGCGTCACGTGGATCGTCGGCCACAAGATCAAGGCGCTGCTGATCTACGCCGTCGCGATCGGACTGACCGCGTTCATGTTCACGCGCGTGCCGCCGGGCTTCGTGCCCAGCCCCGACAAGCAGTACCTGATCGGCATCGCGCAGCTGCCCGACGGTGCCAGCCTCGACCGCACCGAGAAGGTGATCCGCGAGATGAGCGAGATCGCGCTCAAGATCCCGGGCATCAAGGACTCGGTCGCGTTCCCGGGCCTGTCGATCAACGGCTTCGCGGCGCAGCCCAACTCCGGCATCGTGTTCTTCGGCCTCGAGGATTTCGAAGAGCGCACCACGCCCGACAAGAGCCTGTTCGCGATCCTCGGCGGCGTGAACGGCGCGATCCAGCAGATCAAGGACGCGCAGATGTTCGTCGTGCCGCCGCCGGCCGTGGACGGCCTCGGCAACGCGGGCGGTTTCCGCCTCGAGCTGCAGGACCGCGACTCGCTCGGCGAACAGGCGCTGTTCGGCGCCGCCTGGGGCGCACTGGGCCAGATCTACGGCAACCCGAACTCGTCGATCGGCCTGGCCTACAGCAACTACCAGATCAACGTGCCGCAGCTGTTCGCGGACGTCGACCGCACCAAGGCCAAGCAGCTCGGCGTGAACCTCGGCGACGTCTACGAGACGATGCAGACCTACCTCGGTTCGCTGTACGTCAACGACTTCAACCGCTTCGGCAAGACCTACCAGGTCGTCGTGCAGGCCGACGCGCAGTTCCGCGCGCAGCCGGAAGACATCGTCAAGCTGCGCGTGCGCAGCCAAAGCGGCGAGATGGTGCCGCTGGGCGCGCTGATGAAGGTCGCGCCGACCTTCGGGCCCTCGGCGGTGTCGCGCTACAACGGCTTCTACTCGGCCGACATCAACGGCTCGCCCAAGCCCGGCTTCAGCTCGGGCCAGGCGCAGGCGGAGATGGAGAAGATCCTGCAGCAGTCGCTGCCGCGCGGCATCGGCTTCTCGTGGACCGAGCTGGTCTACCAGGAAAAGATCGCCGGCAACACGATGGTCTACATCTTCCCGCTGTGCGTGCTGCTGGTGTTCCTGGTGCTGGCCGCGCTGTACGAGAGCTGGACGCTGCCGATCGCGATCATCCTGATCGTGCCGATGTGCATCCTGTCGGCGCTCACCGGCGTATGGTTGAGCAAGTTCTTCGGCCAGCCGGGCGACTTCAACATCTTCACGCAGATCGCCTTCGTGGTGCTGGTGGGCCTGGCGTGCAAGAACGCGATCCTGATCGTCGAGTTCGCCAAGGAGCTCGAGGAAAAGGGCGAGGACACCATCAAGGCCGTGATCCACGCCTGCCGCCTGCGGCTGCGCCCGATCCTGATGACCTCGATCGCCTTCATCGCCGGCGTCGTGCCGCTGATCCTGGGCACCGGGGCCGGCGCCGAGATGCGCCGCGCGATGGGCGTGGCGGTGTTCAGCGGCATGATCGGCGTGACCGTGTTCGGCATCTTCCTGACGCCGGTGTTCTACGTGCTCTTGCGGCGCTGGCGCCTCAAGGGCGTGGTGGCCGGGCCGCATGGCGGTCATGGCGCCAGCGCGCTGGCTCACGCACCTCATGACGCCGCCGAGAAGGGAGCCGGCCATGTTTGAGAAGCAAAACGCGATGCTTCGCGCCACCGCGCTCGCGGCGGCCGTGTTTGCCGCCGGCTGCGCCGTCGGCCCTGACTACCAGCGCCCGGCCTCGGCGATGGATGGCAGCTTCCTCAACGTCGGTGCCGCGCGCAACAACGACGCCGCCCCGTCGGCCGACATCGCCAGCTTCTGGCGCGGCTTCAACGACGCCGCGCTCAATGCGCTGGTCGAACGTGCGCTGTCCGCCAACGGCGACGTGCGCATCGCACAGGCGCGGCTGCAGGAAGCGCGCGCCAACCAGGGCGTGGCCGATGCCGAGTGGCTGCCCAGCATCGGCGCGCAGGCCAACGCCGGACGTTCGGTGACGCCGCGCTACCAGGCGCCGACGCTCAGCCGCAGCGAGCGCACCGGCAGCGCCTACGACGCGAGCTTCGTCGCGAACTGGGAGCTCGATCTCTTCGGCCGCGCACGTCGCGGCGCCGAGGCCGCGGCCGCGCAGGTGAGCGCCAGCGAGGCCGGGCTCTATGCCGCGCATACCGCTGTGAGCGCCGAGGTGGCGCGCAACTACCTCGAGCTGCGCGGCCTGCAGCAGCGCTTCACGGTCACCGAGGCGGCGCTGGAGAACCAGCGCAGTTCGCTGCAGCTCACCGAGGCGCGGCTCGACGCCGGCCGCGCGACGCAGCTCGACCTCGAGCGCGCTCGCACGTTGACCGAGAACACCGCCGCCGCGCTGCCGGCGCTGCAGGCGGCGATCGACCGCACGATCTTCCGCCTTGCGACGCTGACCGCGCAGTCGCCGCGCTTCCTGCGCGAGCAGCTGGGCGCGCCAGCGCCGATCCCGACGCTGCCGGTCACCGACCTCTCGACGCTGCCGGTCGGCACGCCCGAGGCTTGGCTGCAGCGCCGCCCGGACCTGGTGGCGTCCGAGCGTCAGCTCGCCGCGGCGACGGCCAGCATCGGCATTGCCAAGGCGGATCTGTTCCCGCGCCTGTCGCTCAGCGGCCTGCTGGGCCTGGCGGCCGCCAGCGCCGGCGACCTGGGCGAGAGCGCGTCGCGCATCTACTCGGTCGGCGCCGGCATGACCTGGACGCTGATCGACTTCGGTCGCGTGCGCGGGCGCATCGCGGCCAGCGAGGCGCGTGCGCAACAGGCCCTGGCGAGCTACGAGCAGACCGTCGCCACCGCGCTCGAGGAGACCGAGGGCGCGCTGACGCAGTTCACGCGCGACGCGCAGCGCAGCGAGCGGCTCGCCAACGCGGCGCACAGCGCCGACGAGGCCGCGCGGCTCGCGCGGTTGCGCTACGAGACCGGCGTCACCGACTTCCTCGCGGTGCTCGACGCCGAGCGCGAGGCGCTGTCGACGCGCGACGCGCTGGTGCAGTCGCAGACCAGCAATGCGGCCTCGCTGGTGGCCGTGTACCGCGCACTGGGCGGCGGCTGGTCGGTGCCGAGCGCGCCGGCGACCGCCTCTCGCTGAAGCACGGCTTCGTTAAGCGAAGCGCGCGTTCAGCCAGTCGAGCACGCGGTCCAGCACCAGCTCGCGCTCGGGCTCGTTGAAGAGCTCGTGCGCGAAGCCGGGCCAGGGCAGCGACTCGAGCACCGAGCGCGGCGCCGCCGCCGCGAAGGCCGCTGCGCCGGCCGGCGCGACGCAGCGGTCGGCGCCGGCCCACATCAGCAGCGTCGGCACGCGCCAGCGCGCAGCGAGCACCTGCGCCTCGGCGCCCGCCTCGGCTGCGAAGCGCGCCACGGTGGCGGTGACGCGGTCGTGCACGAGCGGATCGGCTTGGTACGCGGCCACGACGCGCGCGTCGCGCGAGATCCACTTCGGGTCGAGCCCGTTGCCCACCGCCAGATGCGGGAACAGGCGCCGCGCGACCTGGAGCAGCGTGCGCTGCGCCGGCTTGAGCCCCGCGTCGAGCGCCGGCGACGAGAGCGCGAGCGCATCGACCTCGCGCGACCAGGCGGGCCGCGACGGCTCCAGCCCCGCGGCGACGAAGCGTGCCGCGATCAGGCCGCCGAGGCTGTGGCCCAGCAGGACCAGCGGCAGCCCGCGCGGCGTGAGCGCGCGCGCGGCATCGATCACCAGCGCCAGGTCGGCCAGCAGCGTGTCGCGCTGCGGCGCGTCGCCGCGCGGGCCTTGCGAGCGGCCGTGGCCGCGCAGGTCGCAGCCGAGGACGCGCCACTGCTGCGCAGTGAGCCGCGCGGCCACGTGGTTGTAGCGGCCCAGGTGCTCGCCCAGGCCGTGCACGAGCACGACGCTGCCGCGCGTCGGCCCGTCGATCGAGGGCCAGTCGTAGGCGTGCAGGCGCAGACCGTCGGGGGTGGTGATGGAGTCCATGGGCGGGCAGTCTAGGCAGCCGGGTGCCGTCGCTCTCTTCGGGCCGATCCCTATCGGCAGAATCCCCGCATGGATCAGTTCCGCGCCATGACCGCCTTCGTGCGGGTGATCGACGAAGGCAGCTTCGCCAAGGCCGCGCGCGCGCTCGACCTGACGCCGCCGGTGATCACGCGCCTGGTGTCCGATCTCGAGCAGGCGCTCGGCACGCGGCTGATCCACCGCACGACGCGGCGCCTCGCGCTCACGGCAGTCGGCGCGCAGTACCTGGAGCGCGCGCGCCAGATCCTCGCCGACCTGGAGGAAGCCAACACGCAGGCGATGACGACCACCGGCCAGCTGCGCGGCGTCTTGCGCGTGTCCGGGCCGCTGCCGTTCCTGGTGCATCAGGTGGCGCCGCGCCTGCCCGCGTTTCGCGAGCGTTATCCGGGTGTCGACTTCGAGGTCACGGCCGCGGCAATGCTCGAGGCACCCGACGAGAACGCGGACGTGACGCTGCTGTTGAGCGGGCCGCGCCCGATCGACGGCGACTTCGTCGCGCGGCGGCTCGCGCACGCGCAGATCGTGTTCTGCGCGACACCGGACTACCTGGATCGCCATGGCCGCCCGCAGTCGCCCGCCGATCTGGACGCGCACCAGCTGCTCGTGCCCAACGTGAGCTTCGCGCCGCGTGAGTGGACCTTCCGCCGCGTCGGCGATGGCCGCGACGGCGCGGCGCAGCAGGTGGTCGGCGTGCTGCGCCGCAGCGCGATCTCGTCGACCAGCACCGACTTGCTGCTGGCCGCGGCGCGCGCCGGCATGGGCATCGCCGGCACGCTGTCCTACTCGGTAGCCGATGCGCTGCGCGAAGGCAGCCTCGAGCGCGTGCTCGCCGACTGGAGCGTCGGCCACTATGTCGTCCACGCCGCGATGCCGACGCGCAAGTACCTGCCGCTGCGCACGCGCGTGTTCACCGACTTCCTGGTCGAGGCGTTCGGCGGCGAGGAGCGCGATCCCTGGCTCACCGGCTGCAACCGCGCCGAGTGACCGACCCGGCCTCGGCCATCGGGCGGCACGTCTTCGGCAAGCCTGCGCCGCTTCGCACGCCCCGCGGCCCTACGCTGGTCGCGAATCGAGCGGAGGTTCGCATGGAGCGACAGCAGCAGCCGGCCTGGAAGGTCGAGCCCCTTTCGGCGAAGGACATCGATGCCATCGTCGCCCACATCAAGACGCTGCCGCCCGAGGACCTGCGCCTGCGCGGCTTCGGCAACGTCGCGTCGGACGAGGAGATCCGAACGCTGGTGAAGGGGCAGTTCGGCATGCCCGGCGCGATGATCGCCGGCGTCTTCGACAGCACGCGCAGCCATCTGGTGGCCTATGCGACCTATGGCCCCGACACGCAGGCCGGCGGCGCCGGCAGCCAGGACACCGCGACGGTCGGGCTGAGCATCTCGCCGCAGTTCCGCGGCCAGGGCATCTATCGCGCAGTGTTCGAGTGGCTGTGCGACACGCTGGCGGCGCACTACACCTACCTGAGCGTCGATATCCGCGGCGACAACGAGCGCTCGATCTCGGCGTGGAACCGCGTTGCCGGCGCGATCGGCTCACGGCTGACGGTGGGCTTCGGCGGGCGAGCGGCCATCCACCTCCAGGACCGCCTGGCCGTGATCGCGGCGCTGACCGCGTTCTTCGTCGGCCTTCGCGAGCTCGCCGCCGGCGTGGGCACGACGACCGCCAGACTCTGATCACGGCGGCGGCACCGGCGCCGCGGCACGGCTAGCATCGCGCGTCGCCACGACGCTTCGCGCACGCCACCATGGATCGCCGCCGCTTTCTCTCGCAGATCCCCCTGGCCGCCGCGGGCGCGGCCGTCGCCGCCGACGACGCGACGCCGGTGCCCGACTTCTCGTTCGCCGAGCTGGGCGTTGCCGAACTCGCGCCGCGCCTGGCCGACGGTTCGCTGAAGGCGGTGACGCTGGCGCAGGCCTACCTCGACCGCATCGCGGCAATCGACGCTGCCGGCCCGGCGCTTCGCAGCGTGATCGAGCTCAATCCCGACGCGCTGGACATCGCCCGTGCGCTCGACCAGGAGCGCGCCGCCAAGGGCCCGCGCGGGCCGTTGCACGGCGTGCCGGTGCTGATCAAGGACAACATCGCGACCGCCGACCGCATGGCCACCACCGCCGGTTCGCTGGCGCTGCTGGGCGCCAAGGCGCCGCGCGACGCGCACCTCGTGGCGCGGCTGCGCGCGGCCGGCGCGGTGATCCTCGGCAAGACCAACCTGAGCGAGTGGGCCAACATCCGCTCGTCGCGCTCGACCTCGGGCTGGAGCGCGCGCGGCGGCTTCACGAAGCACGCCTACGCGCTCGACCGCAACCCCAGCGGCTCGAGCTCGGGCTCCGGCACCGCCGCCGCGGCCAGCCTCGCGACGCTGACCGTGGGCACCGAGACCGACGGCTCGATCACCTCGCCGGCGTCGGTGCAGAACCTCGTCGGGCTCAAGCCCACGGTCGGCCTCGTCAGCCGCGACGGCATCGTGCCGATCTCGCACACGCAAGATACCGCCGGGCCGATGGTGCGCAGCGTGCACGACTGCGCCGTGCTGCTGGCGGCCCTGGCCGGGCACGACCCGCGCGACGCGGCAACCAAGCCGCTGGCCGGCCGTGCACCGGTCGACTACCTCGCCGCGCTGCAGGGCGAACGCGGCGTCAAGGGCGCGCGCATCGGCGTCGCGCGCAGCTTCTTCACGCACCACGACCGCATCGACCCGGTGATCGAGGAAGCGATCGGCACGCTCAGGGCGCTGGGCGCGGTGATCGTCGATCCGGTCGAGCTGCCGTCGGCCGAACGCTACGGCGAGGCCGAGTTCGAAGTGCTGCTCACCGAATGCAAGCACGGCCTGAACGCCTGGCTGGCCGAGTTCGGCCGCGGCGCGCCGGTCAAGACGCTGGCCGAGGTGATCGCCTTCAACCGGCGCGAAGCCGCGCAGGAGATGGCCTATTTCGGGCAAGAGCTGTTCGAGCAGGCGCAGGCCAAGGGTGGCCTGGGCAGCGCGGCCTATCGCAAGGCCCTCGCCACCTGCCGCCGCGAGGGACGCGCCAGCCTGGCGCGCGTGATCGCCAGGCACCGGCTCGACGCGATCGTCGCGCCGACCGGCGGGCTGGCCTGGCTGACCGACACCGTCAACGGCGACCACTACGGCAACGCCAGCTTCACTGCGCCGGCCGCAGTGGCGGGCTTTCCGCATCTCACGGTGCCCGCCGGCTGGGCGCTCGGGCTGCCGGTGGGCCTGAGCTTCGTCGGCAAGGCGTGGAGCGAGGCGACGCTGCTGCGCATCGGCCACGGCTTCGAGCAAGCGACGAGGCAGCGGCGGGCGCCGAAGTTCCTCACCTCCGTGGGGCAGCCCCTGCGCTGATCTCAACCGAGAGCTTGCGCGGATCCGGCTCCGCCGGTCCGCAGCAAGGGCCCCCTCGGGGGGCAGCGAACGAAGTGAGCGTGGGGGCCTACCGTTCGAACTTGAACACCGCCGTCGGCGCCAGCAGGTTCGGCCAGCGCCGCACCGCGCGCCCGTTGTCCAGCCCGAAGGCCTCGGTCACGCGCAGGCCGTTCTTGTGCGCGAGCACGTCGAAGTCGGCAAACGTCCCCACGCGGATGTTGGGCGTGTCGTACCACTGGTAGGGCAAGGCCTTGGTCACCGGCATGCGCCCGCCGAGCACGCGCAGGCGGTTGGGCCAGTGCGCGAAGTTCGGAAAGCTCACGATGCCCATGCGGCCCACGCGCACCGTCTCGCGCAGCATCTGCTCGGTGTTGCGGATGTGCTGGAGCGTGTCGAGCTGCAGCACGACGTCGAAGCTGTTGTCGTCGAAGATCGCCAGGCCTTCCTCGAGGTTGCGCTGCAGCACGTTGACGCCGCGCTGCACGCACTCGAGCACGTGGGCGTCGTCGAGCTCGACGCCGTAGCCGTAGCAGCCGCGCTCGTCGCGCAGCAGCGCGAGCAGCGCGCCGTTGCCGCAGCCGAGGTCGAGCACGCGCGAGCGCGGCGGCACCAGGCTCGCGATGAGTTCCAGGTCGCGTCGCTCGCTCATCTCGCCCATCCCCGGGGTCGATGCGGCTGGGGACGATGCGGCGTCGGCGGGCGAACGGGTCTAGGCCAGCGGCTCATTCGCAAGGTCGTCATTCGAAACACCCCTTCGCGACCCGGTCGAAGTACGCCCGCACCACGCCGTGGTAGCGCGGGTCGTCGAGCAGGAAGGCGTCGTGGCCGTGCGGCGCGTCGATCTCGGCGTAGCTGACCTCGGCGCGGTTGTCGATCAGCGCCTTGACGATCTCGCGCGAGCGCAGCGGCGAGAAGCGCCAGTCGGTGGTGAAGCTCACGACCAGGAACTTGGCGATCGCCGGCGCCAGGGCCGCGGCGAGGTCGCCGCCGTGCTCGCGCGCCGGGTCGAAGTAGTCCAAGGCGCGCGTGATGAGCAGGTAGGTGTTGGCGTCGAAGTACTCGCTGAACTTGTCGCCCTGGTAGCGCAGGTAGCTCTCGATCTGGAACTCGATGTCCTGCGTCGTGTAGGCGAGCTCGTCGGCCTTCAACTCGCGGCCGAACTTGCTCTCCATCACGTCGTCGCTGAGGTAGGTGATGTGGCCGATCATGCGCGCGACGCGCAGGCCGCGGCGCGGCAGCGTGCCGTGGGCGTAGAAGTGGCCGCCGTGGAAGTCGGGATCGGTGACGATGGCGCGGCGCGCGACCTCGTTGAAGGCGATGTTCTGGGCCGAGAGGTTGGGCGCCGAGGCGATCACCAGCGCATGCGCGACGCGCGCCGGATGGCGGATGGTCCAGCTCAGCGCCTGCATGCCGCCGAGGCTGCCGCCGATCACCGCAGCGAGCCGCTCGATGCCCATCGCGTCGAGCAGGCGCGCCTGCGCGTCGACCCAGTCCTCGACGGTCACCACCGGGAAGTCGGCGCCATAGGGCTGGCCAGTCGCGGGGTTGGGGTGCATCGGCCCGGTCGAACCAAAGCAGGAGCCGGGGTTGTTGATGCCGATGACGAAGAAGCGGTTGGTGTCCAGCGGCTTGCCGGGGCCGACCAGGTTGTCCCACCAGCCCTCGCTGCGCTCGATGCCGGCGTGCGTGCCGGCCACGTGGTGGCTCGCGTTGAGCGCGTGGCACACAAGCACCGCGTTGCTTTTGTCGGCATTGAGGCGCCCGTAGGTCTCGTAGACCAGGGTGTAGTCGGCGAGGCTCGCGCCGCTGCGCAGCGGCAGCGGCTTCGCGAAGTGCATCGACTGCGGTGTGACCTGTCCGACCGATCCCGACATGGACGCCTGTGTGCTGCAGAAGAACGAAACCCGGCGCCGCCAAAGCGGACACCGGGTGGGCGTCCCTCTTTAGCGGCATTTGTAGAGCGCCCGCAATCCGGAACAAATCGGCGCTGTGGCGGCGAGTATATCGGCCGCCTTCGGCATCACGCGGGCGCGCGGGCAGCGCCGGTCAGCGCGGCAGGCCAGGGCCCGCGATGCCAGCGCCAGGCCACCGCAAGGCCGCGCACCCATTCGTCGACCACCATCGCAACCCACACGCCGACCAGCCCGAGCCCGAAGTGCAGGCCCAGCAGCCATGCGCCGCCGGCCATCACCAGGGTCATCGACAACGCCGCCACCACGACCGGCCAACGCACGTCGCCGGTCGCACGCAGTGCGTTGACATAGACCAGGTTCATTGCGCGGCCAGGCTCGAGCGCGACGCCCACCCACAGCAGCGCGGCGGCCAGCTCGAGCAGCGCCGCATCGCGTGTGAAGCCGCCCAGCGCCAGCGGGCCCAGCAGCGCGAGCAGCACGGCCGACAGGCACGAGACCACCAGCCCCCAGCGGATCGACAGGCGCACGCGGCGGCGCGCGACGTCCAGCCGCCCTGCGCCGACGTCGTGGCCAACCAGGATTTCCGCGGCGAGTCCGAGCGACAGGCTCGACAGGATGAGCAAGCCGCCGAGCTGCTGCGCGTAGGCATGCGCCGCGAGCGCCCCGGCACCGAGATGCGCGACCACCGCAGTGACCACGAGGGAGGCAACGCGGTAGGCGATCGCCTCGGCCGCCCCCGGCACGCCGATGCGCAGCGCCGGCGCCAGCACGCCGTGCTCGAGCCGCCACCAGTCGGCCGCCTGCGGCCGCAGCTGCAGGTGCGCGCCCCAACCGCGCAGGTGCAGCACCAGCGCGACCACGCGGCTGGCGATCATCGCGAGCGCGAAGCCGGCCAGGCCGAGCGCGGGCAGCGGGCCGTCGCCGCGCATCAGCGGCAGGCAGGCCAGCAGGTGCACCGCGTTGGTGGCCAGCGCGATCCACAGCGCGCTGCGCGCATGCAGGTGCGCGCGCAGCACCGCCCCCATCAGCGCGTTGAGCGCATCCAGCCCCAGCGCCAGCGCGAGCAGGCGCAGGTAAGGCTCGGCCAGCGGCAGCACCTCGGCTGGCGTGCCGAGCGCACGCAGCAGCGGCGACGCCGCAAGCACCACGCCCGTCGCCACCACGGCGCCGAGCCAGGCGCTCGCGCCCAGCCCGGCGCGGGCCACGCGCGCGGCGCCGGCCGCGTCGCCGGCGCCCAAGCGCTGGGTGATGACGACACTGACGCCGGCGCCGACGATGCGAAAGGCGATGAAGAAGCAGGCGAACAGCGTGTTGCCGATGCCGTAGGCCGCGGCCGCTGCGTCGCTGACGCGCGAGGCGAGCGCCACACCGGCCAGGCCGATGGCAATGCCCAGCAGCAGTTCGGCCCCCATGGGCCAGGCCACGGTCCACAGGGCGCGCGGCGAAGTGATGGACGACGAAGACATGCAAGAGCGCAGACGCGAAACGCGCCATGGTCGCATCCTCGCGTGACGGCAGCCCGGGCCGGGACATGGCAGCATGCGCCACGCTGGACACGGGAGCGGTCGCCATGCAGGGATTCGAAGGCTTCGAGGCGCGCGAGATCGACGTCGGCGACGGCATCTCGCTGTTCGTGCGCCACGGCGGGCGGCGCGGCGCCCCGCCGCTGCTGATGCTGCACGGCTATCCGCAGACCCACGCGATGTGGCGGCGCGTCGCGCAGCGCCTGGCCGATCGCTTCGAGCTCGTGCTGCCCGACCTGCGCGGCTACGGCGCGTCGTCCAAGCCGCCCGGCGCGCCGGACCACGCCAACTACAGCAAGCGCGCGATGGCCGCCGACATGCGCGCGCTGATGCGCACGCTGGGCCACGAGCGCTTCTTCGTCGCCGGCCACGACCGCGGCGCGCGCGTCGCCCACCGCCTCGCGCTCGACCACGCCGAGGCGGTGCAGCGGCTGTGCGTGATCGACATCGTGCCCACGCTCACGATGTACGAGCGCACCGACATGGCCTTCGCGCAGGCGTACTACCACTGGTTCTACCTCACGCAGCCCGCGCCGCTGCCGGAAAAGCAGATCGGCGCCGACCCCGGCTGGTACCTGCGCTGGACGCTGTCCGGCTGGGGCTCGAAGGGCTTGGATTTCATCGAGCCCGACGCGCTGGCCGATTACGAGCGCGGCTTTGGCAACCCCGAGGGCGTGCACGGCGCCTGCGAGGACTACCGCGCGGCCGCGTCGATCGACCTCGAGCACGATCGCGAGAGCCGGGCCGCGGGCGTGCGCGTGCGCTGCCCGCTGCACGTGCTGTGGGGCGCGCGCGGCATCGTCGCGCGCCACTTCTCGCCGCTCGAAGACTGGCGCGCGGCGGCCGACGGCCCCGTGAGCGGCCGCGCGGTCGAGGCCGGACACTTCATTCCCGAGGAGCTGCCCGAGCTGACGGCCGACGAGCTGCTCGCCTTCTTTGCCGATGGAGACTGGTCGCACAATGCAGTCCGTCTGTAGCGCAGGGGGAGTGCGAAGGTGTTGACGGTCTACCTGGTCGAGGACGATCCGCTGGTCGCCAAGCACGTGCGCGAGGCGCTCGAGCAGGCCAGTGGCCTGCGCTGCGTCGGCCATGCGCAGCGCCTGTCGGTGGCGCGCGAGGAACTGCCCAGCTGCCGGCCCGACGTGCTGCTGTCCGACCTCGGGCTGCCCGACGGCGACGGCACCGAGCTGATCGGCGAGCTGAGCCACGCGCCGGCGATCGAGGGCGTGTGGCATCCGCACATCCTGGTGTTCTCGGTGTTCGGCGACGAGCAGCGCGTGATCCGCGCCATCGAAGCCGGCGCCGACGGCTACTTCCTCAAGGGCTGCACTGCCGAGGAACTGGTGCGCGCGGTCGAGCAGGCCGCGCGCGGCGAGTCGCCGATCTCGCCGACCATCGCGCGCCACCTGCTCAAGCGCTTTCGCGACGAGGGCCTGGGCGATGCCGGCGACGAGCTCGCGAGCGAGCTGCCGCCGTTCGACGAACCCACGCTGCCCGGCGAGTTCGACCCGCCGGCGCGCCTGGCGGTCAACGCGCGCGAGCAGCAGGTGCTCAAGCTCGTGGCCCAGGGCTACGTCGCCGAGGAGATCGCCGAGCGCCTGCTGACCACGCCCGGCGCGGTGGCCACCGACGTGCGCAATGTCTATCGCAAGCTGCAGTGGCTGCAGCGCGCCCGCGCGGCGTCGCAGGCGGCCACGCGCCCCGGCTGGGCGTGAGGAGCCTCGCCCGGTGACGATGCGGCGGCTGCTGGCGGCGGCGTGCGCACTCGCCGCATCGATGCTGCTGGCCGCCTGCTCGGGCGCGCCCGACGGCTCGGCCCAGCAGATCACGCGCGCGGTGCTGCTCGAGCCGGGCATGGCCGCGCGCGAGGTCACGCTGCCCGACGCCTGGGAGCGCAGCGCGCCGACGCGCGACGGCTCGGTGCGCTACCGCATCGTGCTGCCCGACGACGCGCTGCAAAGCCGCCCCGCCGCGCTGTTCGTGCGCCGCGCCGGCCAGGTGCTGCGCGTCACGCTCAACGGCGTGCCGATCGCCGCGATCGGCGAGCTGCGCCGCCCGCTGCAGGAGGCGCCGGTCGAGCCGCTGCTGATCGCGCTGCCCGGCGCGGTGCTGCAGCCCAGCGCCAACTGGCTCGACCTCGAGGTCCACGGCGAGCCGCGCCGCGAGGCCGGCCTGTCGGCCGTGTGGGTCGGGCCGATGGAGCGCCTGGCGCCGCTGTACCAGGCTACCGCGCGCGAGCAGGTGCACGGCGCCTTCGCGGTGAGCGCGGCGGCGGTCGTGATGGGCGCGCTCGCGCTGCTGCTGGCATGGCGCGCGCGGCGCTTTGCCTATGCCTGCTTCGGGGCCGCGAGCCTGTTGTGGGCCTGGCGCGTGTCGGCCTTCCTGGCCGGTGACCCGGGCGACTGGGCGCCGCTGATGACCATCGTGTTCCAGGCCTCGTATGCCTGGTTCGTGGTGCTGATGTCGCTGTACGCGCTGAGCACGGTGGGCAGCGACACGCCGCTGGCGCGCCGCGCGCTTGCGTCCTGGGCGCTGGCCGCGCTCTTGCTCACCATCGTCGGCTGGCGCTGGAACCTGCCGGCGCTGCGCACCGTCGTGCTGGCCGGCAATCTCGCGGTGCTGGTCGGCCTGGGCGTCGCGCTCGTCGGCGCGGCGCTGCGCCAGCGCACGCAGGCCGCGCTGCTGCTGTGCGTGGCCGCGGCGATCAGCCTGGCGGTCGGCCTGCGTGACTTCTGGGTGTTTCGCGTCGTGCACGACTACGGCGCACTGGCCTGGAGCCGCTACACCATCCTCGTGCTGCTCGCGGTGCTGGCCTGGACGCTGGTCGACGAGTTCACGCGCAGCTCGCTCGCGTTGCGCGCGTTGAACCGCGACCTGCGCGAGCGCGTCGCCGAGAAGGAGCGCGAGCTGCACTCGGCCTTCGAAGGGCGCCGCCTGCAGGAGCGCGACGAGGCGGCGCGCGCCGAACGCGACCGCATCCTGCGCGAGATGCACGACGGCCTGGGCGGGCGCCTGGTCGCCGCGCTGGCACTGACGCAGCAGGCGCGCGGCAACGGCGGCAACGGCAACCATGCCGGCAAGGACGCGATCGCCGAGGCCGCGGCCGACGACGCCCAGGGGTCACCGGTCAACGGCAACGAAACGCTCAGCGAACTCAAGCTCACGCTGGACGATTGCCTGGTCGAGCTGCGGCTGGCGCTCGACTCGCTCGAATCCGACCGCCGGCCGCTGATCGAGGCGCTGGGCGAGCTGCGCTTTCGCGTCGAGCCCTCGCTGCGCGCGGCCGGCGTGCGACTGGTCTGGCAGCCCGACGACGCGCTGACCGAGCTGTCGCTGTCGGCCGGCGACACGCTGCAGGTACTGCGCATCGTGCGCGAGGCGCTCACCAACGTGATCAAGCATGCGCAAGCCAGCGTCGTCTGGCTGCAGCTCGAGCCGCTGCAAGGCGAGGGCGGGCGCGTCGGACTGCGGCTGCGCGTGGTCGACAACGGCGTGCAAAGCCGCGTCGACACCGAGCGCGGCGAGGTGCTGCCCCTGTTCGTGCCGGCCACGATGTCGCGCGGCCGCGGCCTGGCCAACATGGAGCGGCGCGCCCAGGCGATCGGCGCCCTGCTGACCAGCGGCCCGCGCGAAGAAGGCTGGGCGGTCACGCTGGAGATCGCGCCGCGCGCGGCGGGCTGAACGCGGCGCCCGCCGCAGCTCAGGCCGCCGGCGGCGCGGTGTCGATGAAGCTCGGGCGCTGCGCGAGCTTTTCGTGCAGCTTGGCGAGGTTGGGATAGCTCTCGCGCCAGTCGATCGCCGGGAAGCGGAAGTCCAGGTAGCCCAGCGCGCAGCCGACCGCGATGTCGGCCAGCGTCAGGTGATTGCCGTTGCACCACGGCCGCTCGCCCAGGCCCTGGCTCATTGCGCGCAGCGAGCCATGCACCTTGGCCATCTGGCGGTCGGTCCAGGCCTGGCTGCGCGCACCCTCGCGGCCGGGCCAGGTCTGCTCGAGCCGCGCGAGGATGGCCGCGTCGAGCAGGCCGTCGGCCAGCGCCTCCCAGGTGCGCACCTCGACGCGCTCGCGGCCCGACTGCGGGATCAGCTTGCCCACCGGCGACAGCGTGTCGACGTACTCGACGATCACGCGCGAGTCGAACACCGCCTCGCCGCCTTCCATCACCAGGCAAGGCACCTTGCACAAGGGGTTGGCGTCGGCGATCGCCGAGTCGTCGGACCAGACGTCGGTGAGTTCGAAGCGGTAGTCCAGCTTCTTCTCGGCCATCACGACGCGCACCTTGCGCACGTAGGGGCTGGTGAGGGATCCGAGGAGTTTCATGGAGCGGGCAATCGAGTTGGGACGGGCATTCTAGGGAAGGGCCGGCGCTTCGCGCCGCCGGCCCCTGCGCCGCAGTCTGCGGGGGCGCAAGCGAGCGCGCAACTGCGCGTGCAGGAGGTGTCGCGCGCGCGCCGCCCCGGTCACGGCCGCCGTAAGGCGGGCTTTCTACAATCGCGGATTGCCTCGAGCCGGCGCCGGTCGGCCGCCGGCTCCCCCTTCTCCTGCTGCGCTTCCATGTCTTCCTCCGCCCTCACCGCCTTGTCGCCCCTGGACGGCCGCTACGCCGCCACGCTGGCCGCGCTGCGCCCGCTGCTGTCCGAGTTCGGCCTGATCCATCGCCGGGTGCAGGTGGAAATCGAGTGGTTCATCGCGCTGTCCGACCTCGGCCTGCCCGAGTTCGCCGCGCTGCCGGCACCCGAGCGCGCGCGGCTGCGCGAGATCGTCGCCGCCTTCACCGAAGCCGACGCGCAGGCGATCAAGGACATCGAGAAGACCACCAACCACGACGTCAAGGCGGTCGAGTACTGGATCAAGCAGCGCCTGGCGGGCGAACCCGCGCTCGCGCAGGCCGCCAGGCACGGCGAGTTCGTGCACTTCGCGTGCACCAGCGAGGACATCAACAACACCAGCCACGGCCTGATGCTCAAGGCCGCGCGCGACACGGTGCTGCTGCCCGCGCTCGACGGTGTGATCGCCACGCTCGCCGGCATGGCGCGCAGTCTCGCCGCGGTGCCGATGCTCAGCCGCACGCACGGCCAGACCGCGAGTCCCACCACCGTGGGCAAGGAGATCGCCAACGTCGTCGCGCGCCTGCAGGCCGCGCGCGAACGCATCGCCGCCGTCAAGCTGCTGGGCAAGATGAACGGCGCGGTCGGCAACTACAACGCGCACCTCGCGGCCTACCCCGAAATCGACTGGGAGGCGTTCTCGCGCGGCGTGGTCGAGCAGCAGCTGGGGCTGAGCTTCAACGCGTACACGATCCAGATCGAGCCGCACGACTACATGGCCGAGCTGTTCGACGCGGTCACGCGCAGCAACACCATCCTGATCGACTTCGCGCGCGACGTCTGGGGCTATGTCTCGCTGGGCTACTTCAAGCAGCGCCTGAAGGCCGGCGAGATCGGCAGCTCGACGATGCCGCACAAGGTCAACCCGATCGACTTCGAGAACGCCGAGGGCAACCTCGGCCTTGCCAACGCGCTGCTCGCGCACCTGAGCCAGAAGCTGCCGATCAGCCGCTGGCAGCGCGACCTCACCGACTCCACCGTGCTGCGCAACATGGGCGTCGCGCTCGGCTACGCGCTGCTGGCCTGGTCCAGCCTCGCCAAGGGCCTGGCCAAGCTCGAGATCAACGAGGCCGCGCTGGCGGCCGACCTCGACGCGGCCTGGGAGGTGCTGGCCGAGCCGATCCAGACCGTGATGCGCCGCCACGGCCTGCCCAATCCCTACGAGCGCCTCAAGGAGCTCACGCGCGGCAAGGCGATCACGCGCGAGTCGATCCAGGCCTTCATCCAGACGCTGGAGCTGCCCGAGGCCGAGAAGCAGCGGCTGCTGGCGATGACGCCGGCCAACTACATCGGCAAGGCGAGCGAACTCGCCTCCAAGCTCGGGGCGGCCCAATGAGTTTCCTGGAGCGCCTTCGCGCCGCCGAGCGCAAGCACGACTCGCTGCTGTGCGTCGGCCTCGACCCGGACCCGGCCCGGTTCCCCTCGCCCTGGACCGGCGACGCCTCGCGCATCCACGACTTCTGCGCGCGCATCGTTGACGCGACCAAGGACCTGGTGATCGCGTTCAAGCCGCAGATCGCCTATTTCGCCGCGCACCGCGCCGAGGACCAGCTCGAGCGCCTCCTGGCCTACATCGCGCGCGTCGCGCCGGAGGTGCCGGTGATCCTGGACGCCAAGCGCGGCGATATCGGCGCGACCGCCGAGCAGTACGCGCGCGAGGCCTTCGAGCGCTACCAGGCCGACGCGGTGACGCTGTCGCCGTTCATGGGCTTCGATTCCATCGAGCCCTACCTGCGCTGGCCCGGCAAGGGCGCGATCCTGCTGTGCCGCACCTCCAACCCCGGCGGCAGCGACTGGCAGAACCAGCGCCTGGCCGACGTGCCCGGCCAGCCGCGGCTGTACGAGCATCTCGCGCACCTGGCGCAGACCGAGTGGAACCGCAACGGCCAACTCGGCCTCGTGGTCGGCGCGACCTTCCCTGCGGAACTCGCGCGCGTGCGCGAGCTGGCGCCCACGCTGCCGCTGCTGGTGCCCGGCGTCGGCGCGCAAGGCGGTGACGCGCAGGCCACGGTGCGCGCGGCCTGGCGGCCCGATGCGCCGGTGGTCGTGAACTCGTCGCGCGCGGTGCTCTACGCCGGCTCGGGCCCCGACTGGGCCGAAGCGGCCCGCACCGCGGCGCAGGCGACGCGCAACGTGCTGAACGCCGCGCGCCGCTGACGCGAAACCACGCTTCAGGGTAAGCGCGGGCTCAACCGCCGCGCGGGCGCACCGATAACGGAGGGCCACGGCCCGCCGGTCGTGCGCCGCTTGTTGCAGTCACCGTGAACCGCGTGGGCCCGCCGATCCGCTTCCTCTCGCCGCCGGACGTCATCGACGTCGCGACGGCGCGCGCCTTCCTGCGCGTGGCGGCCTGGGTCGCCGGCGCCGGCGGCCTGGTGCTGACGCTGAACTACCCGGACTTCACGCTCGGCCAGCGCGGCATCGCCGGTGCGGCGGCTGCGGCCCTGGGTGTGGCTTTCGCATGGGCAGCGCGGCGCGGCGAGGCGGCGCTGGGCTGGGCGGCGTTTGCAACGCTGGCCGGGCTGGAGCTGACGGTGCTGGCGCTGGCGATCTTCACGCGGCTGGGCGTGCATGCGATGGTGCTGGCCGGCGTCGGCGTGCTGCTGGCGGTGGCCGGCACCTTGCTGGAGCGCCGCCACGCTTGGGCGCTGGCAGGCCTGGCGCTGGTTTCGCTGCCTGGGCTGGCCTGGCTGGATCCGGGCGCCGTCATGCCATCGCCGCCGGGCTACTCGGCCGAGCTGAGCTGGCAGCGCACGCTGGCGCTGCTGCTGATCACGCTGTTCGGCGCCGCCACCGGCGAAGTACTGGGTACGCTGCTGCGCCGGCAGCTTGCCGCCTCGCGCGAGCAGCAGCAGCGCTGGCAGCGGCTGTTCGCGCGCTCGCCGACGGCCATCGTGATCCACCGCGCCGGGCGCATCGTGATGGTCAACGACGCCGCGGTGCGGCTGTTCGGCTTCGCGTCGCAGGCCGATGCCGTCGACCGCGACCTGATGCGGCACTACCTCGACGAGGATCTGCTGCAGATCCGCGAGCGCATCGCGCGCATCGACGCGCTGCCCGCGGACCAGCAGCTGGCGTCGGCCGAGTTCCGCGTGCGCCGCACCGACGGCACGCTGCGCTGGGTCACCGTCACGGGCTCGCGCGTGATGCTCGACGACGGCCCGGCCGTCGAGTCGGTCTACCTCGACGTCGGCGAGCTGCGTGAGCGCGAGCGCCGCATGCTGCGCTCGGAGGCACTGCTGTCGCGGCTGTTCGAGGCGAGCCCGAACTCGGTCTCGGTGACCGCAGTGGCGACCGGCCGCTACCTGATGGTCAACCGCGCCTACGAACTGATCTCGGGCCGCACGCGCGAAGAGACCGTCGGGCGCACCTCGACCGAACTCGGCATCTGGGCCGACGCGGCCACGCGCGCGGCCATCCTCGGCGCGATCGAGCGCGACGGCGAACTGCGCGACCTGCCGGTGCGCTTTCGGCACAAGCAGGGCCACATCCTGCTGCTGGGCCTGTCGGGCGCCTTCTTCGACTTCGAGGGCGAGCGCTGCCTGGTGACGATGGCGCGCGACCTCACCGATCAGGAGCGCGAGCGCCGCGAGACGCGCGCCATCCTCGACGCCGCCTCGGTCGGCATCGCCTTCACGCGCGAGCGGCGCTTCCTGCGCGTGAACCCGCACTTCGAGGCCATGTTCGGCTGGCCCGCCGGCGAGATCGTCGGCCAGCCGGGGCTCGCGGTGTGGCCCGGCGACGCGGCCTACGCCGCCATCGGCGCCGAGTTCGGGCCGCGTCTGGCCGCCGGCGAGACGGTGGAGTTCGAGCGCGAGATGCGCCGCCGCGACGACAGCCGCTTCGTCGCGCGCGTGCTGGCGCAGCCGGTCGACCGCGCCGATGCGGCGAGCGGCACGATCTGGATCGTCGAGGACGTGACCGAGCGCCGCCGCGTCGCCGCCCAGCTCGAGCAGGCGCTCGGTGACGCGCAGGCCGCCAACCGCGCCAAGAGCGCCTTCCTGGCCAACATGAGCCACGAGATCCGCACGCCGCTCAATGGCGTGGTCGGCCTCGCGCAGCTGGCGCGCCAGCCCGGCACCGCGAGCGCGGTGCGCGACGCCTACCTGCTGCAGCTGGTCGACAGCGCCCAGCACCTGTCGGCGGTGATTTCCGACGTGCTCGACCTCTCCAAGATCGAGGCCGGGCGCCTGACCGTCAGCGCGGTCGCGTTCGACCTGCCGGCGCTGCTCGACAGCGTGCGCGCGACGCATGCGCCGGTCGCGCAGCAGCGCGGACTGGCCCTCACGGCCCAGCTCGACGAGCGGCTGCCGCGCCGCGTGCGCGGCGACGACATGCGGCTGCGCCAGATCCTGTCGAACTACCTCGGCAACGCGCTCAAGTTCACCGAGTCCGGCAGCGTGACGCTGCAGGCGCGGCCGGTCAGCGGCGAGCGCGTGCGCTTCACCGTGGTCGACACCGGACCGGGCGTCGCCGAGACGGCGCGCGCGCGGCTGTTCCAGCCTTTCGTGCAGGCCGACGACTCGGCGACCCGCCTGCATGGCGGCACCGGCCTGGGCCTGGCGATCTGCCGCGAGCTGGCCGAGCTGATGGGCGGCAGCGTCGGCCACGAGCAGCCCGCGGCGGGCGGCAGCGCGTTCTGGCTCGAGCTGCCGCTGGCGCCGCTGGCCGACGAAGCGCGTGCCGACGACGCCGGCGTCGGGCTGCCGGAGGATGCGGCCTCGCTGGCCGGGCTGCGCGTGCTGGTGGTGGAGGACCATGCGGTGAACCTGCTGATCGCCCGGGCAATGCTGGAACGCTGGGGCGCCGTGGTCACCGAGGCGGCCAACGGCGAAGCGGCGCTGGCGGCGGTCGAGCGCGAGAGCAGCGCCGGACACCCGGGCTTCGACCTCGTGCTGATGGACGTGCACATGCCGGTGCTCGGCGGCGTCGAGGCGACGAGGCGCCTGCGCACGCGCTGGTCGGCGCAGCAGCTGCCGATCGTCGCGCTGACCGCGGCGGCGCTGGTCGAGGAACAGGAGCGCGTGCTCGCGGTGGGCATGAACGACTTCCTCGCCAAGCCGCTCGACGCACGCAAGCTGCACGCCACCGCGGCGCGCTACCGCCGCGCGCCCGCGCCGCTGTCATCGAGCTGAGCGCAGCATCGGACCGCTCGTCCGTGCGATCTGCACGTTCGTCGGCCGATTCGATTACGTAGACTATCGACCACGATGGGTCGGTAGTCATGTGGCGCGTCTGTTTCATCACCTGCAGTCCCTTGCGACTGGGCAGCGGCGATCGCGGCCCATGGCACGCGGACCGCGCGTCGGCCGAGCGCTGGGCCGACTGGTTTCGCGCCCAGGGCTACCGCGTCGCCATCGAAGACAAGCACGGCGACGTCCACGAGCCCGGCCAGCCGGTGCGCAACCTCGCGCGACCGCGCTTCACGCAGGCTTCGTTCGCCGGCTGATCAGCCGATCAAGGGCAGGGTTCGCCGCCGCGGCCCCAGCGCCGCGAGCGCGTTGGCCAGCGCCGGCGCGAGCGGCGGCACGGCGATCTCGCCGACGCCGCCCGGCGCGCGCGTGCTGGGCACGAGGTGGACCTCGATGCGCGGCGTCTCGGCCAGCGTCAGAAGGCCCAGCGAAGCCAGGTCGCGCTGGCGCACGCGGCCGGCCTCGATGTCGCAGCGACCGCGCAGCGCGGCGCCGAGCGCCCAGACGATGCCGCCTTCGAGCTGCTGCGCGACGCCGTCGGGCGAGACCACGCTGCCGCAGTCGGCCGCGCAGACCACGCGGTGCACGCGCGGCACGCCGGACTCGATCGAGGCTTCGACCACCTGCGCGACGACGCTGCCGTAGCTCTCGTGCAGCGCGACGCCGCGCGCGCGGCCCGCCGGCAGCGCCGCGGCCGCACCGAAGCCGGGCCAGCCGGCCTTCTGCGCCGCGAGCCGCAGCACCGCGGCGTAGAGCGGCCGCTCGGCCAGCAGCTCGAGTCGAAACCGCAGCGGATCCTGGCCGGCGGCCTGCGCCAGCTCGTCGACAAAGCTCTCGGCGAAGAAGGCATGGTGCGAATGGCCGACCGAGCGCCAGTAGCCGATCGGCACGCCGCTGCGCGTGGCGACATGCGCGACGCGCACATTCGGCACCGCATAGGGCAGCGAATGAAGGCCTTCGACCGCCGTCTTGTCGGGCAGGTCGATCGGCCCGGCCAGGAGCGGCATCGTGCGTTCGACGTTGCGCGGCGTGATCGCGTCGCCGGCCACCGCGATCGCGATCGCCTGCGGGCGGCCGTCGGCGTCGAGCGCGGCGCGCAGCGTCGCGGCCGCGGCCGGCCGATAGAAATCGTGGCCGAGGTCCTCGTCGCGCGGCCAGATCAGTTGCACCGGCGCGCCGGCGCATTCGAGCGCCACGCTGACCGCCTGGCCGACCATGTCGACCTCGAGCCGGCGCCCGAAGCCGCCGCCGACGTAGGGCACGTGCACGGTGACCGCGTCGGAACCCACGCCGGCCACGCGCGCGGCGATCGTGCGCGCGGCGCTCGGCACCTGGGTCGAGACCCACAGCGTCACGCGGCCGTCCTTGACCTGCGCGGTGCAGCCGATCGGCTCGAGCGGCGCGTGCGCGAGGTAGGGCGCGCGGTAGTGCGCCTCGAGAACGCGCTGGCCCGCCGCCTGCGCCCGCGCGAGCGCGCCTGGCGCGTCGCCGTCGTCGCGGAACCAGGCTGGCGCGTCGCCGTCGCGCGCGGCGCGTTCGGCGCGCGCGGCCAGATCGTCGAGGATGGCCGCCGAGTCGGCTTCCGGGCGCGGCGCGGGCCGCCATTCGGCCAGGCGCGGATCCTGCGCGGCCGCGCGTGCCGCTTCGAGCGCATGCCAGCTGCTGCGCGCGACGATCGCGATGCCGTGGGCGGCGCCGGCCAGCGGCAGCAGGCGCACGACGCGCAGCACGCCGGGGCGCGCGCGCAGAGCGTCGGCGTCGAGCCGGCCGAGGCTGCCGCCGAAGCTCGGCGCGTGGCACACCGCGGCGTAGAGCAGGCCGTCCGGGCGCACGTCGATGCCGAACACCGCCGAGCCGTCGACCTTGGCCGGCACGTCGCGACGCGGCACCGCCTTGCCGATCAATCGCCACTGCTCGCGCGGCTTGCGCGCGACCGTGGCCGGGCGCGTGCCGGCTGCCAGGGCGGCCAGTTCGCCGAAGTGCGCATGGCGCCCGCCGCCACCGTGATGCACGACGCCGAGTTCGATCCGCAGCTCGTCGGCCGGCAGCTTCCAGGCCAGCGACGCGGCGCCGATCAGCTGCGCGCGGGCCGTCGCCGCGACCAGCGGCAGCACGTCCCAGGCGTCGGCGACGCTGCTCGAGCCGCCGGTGATCGACATGCCGAGTTCGCGCCCCGCCTTGGCCAG
Organism: Caldimonas sp. KR1-144; assembly: GCF_049446155.1. Classification (NCBI taxonomy): domain Bacteria; kingdom Pseudomonadati; phylum Pseudomonadota; class Betaproteobacteria; order Burkholderiales; family Sphaerotilaceae; genus Caldimonas; species Caldimonas sp. KR1-144. The sequence goes on along the minus strand of NZ_JBMSEE010000005.1, from coordinate 331,868 downwards.
CAGCCAGAGCGACACGCGCTCGACGCTGCCGGCCTCGCGCAGCGCGGCCTCGCCCGGGTGCGCCAGCATCGTCGTCGTGATGCTGGTCGGGTTGCCGTAGATCGACTCGGGGCCGGCATCGACGAGGTCGATCTGCGCCGGCTCGACGTCGAGCTCCTCGGCCACCAGCAGCGCGAGCGCGTGATGCACGCCCTGGCCCATCTCGGTGCGCGGCATCGCCAGGCGCACGCGGCCGTCGGCGCTGATCTTGAGCCAGCCGTTGAGCGCGACCTCGCCTCGCTCGACCGGCAGGCGGCGCCGCTGGCCGAGCCGCTCGCGCGGCGGCAACAGCCCCCAGCCGACCACCAGCGCGCCGCCGACGCCGGCGGCGCCGAGCAGGAAGTGGCGCCGGCGCGTCATGGCCTGCGCGCGCCCGCCAGCTCGGCCGCGGCGCTGCCGATCGCCGCACGCACGCGCGGGTAGGTGCCGCAGCGGCACAGGTTGGTCATCGCGGCGTCGATGTCGGCCGCGCTCGGCCTGGGCGTGCGCGCCAGCAGGCCGGCAGCGGCCATCAGCATGCCGCTTTGGCAGTAGCCGCACTGCGGCACCTGGTGCGCGATCCACGCGCGCTGCAGCGCGGCGCCGATGCGATCGGCCGCCAAGCCTTCGATCGTGCGCACAGCCTTGCCGGCGAGCGAGCCGACGGGCACCAGGCAGCTGCGCTGCGGTTGGCCGTCGACGTGCACCGTGCAGGCGCCGCACTGGCCGATACCGCAGCCGAACTTGGTGCCGGTGAGCGCCAGGCCGTCGCGCAGCGCGAACAGCAGCGGCATCGCCGGGTCGTCGCTGCCGCTGGGCAGCGCGCGGCGCTCGCCGTTGATCGAAAGCTCCATGGCGCCATTCTGGACGCGCGGCGCACGACCACAGCGTTGTGGCATGCGAACGACAAGACGCTCCCGACGCGACAGGCTCGGCCGGGGACGGTACCGGACAATTTCGCGAAGGCATGAGGCTTGCGCGTGAGCGCCGAAGCCCTCGCCATCCAGGCACAACCACAACGGAGTTCTCCACGATGAAGCATTTCCTGCGTCCGCTCGCTTTCGCCACCGCGCTGCTCGCTGCGGCCGGCGCCGCGCAGGCCCAGTCCTCGGTCCAGCTGTACGGCCTGGTCGATATCGGCGTCGGCGAGTTCGACGGCAACGCGGTCGAGAACGGCTCGGGCGGCAGCTTCTTCACCCAGCCCTGGACCAAGCGCGTCAAGGTCGAGCCGGGCTCGATGACGACCAGCTACTGGGGCGTCGCGGGCAAGGAAGCGCTCGGCGGCGGCGTCTCGGCCGAGTTCAAGCTCGAGGCCTTCTTCCTCGGCGACAACGGCGCGCAGGGCCGTTTCACCGGCGACACCTTCTTCGCGCGCAGCGCCTACGTCGGCCTCACCAGCGACGAGCTCGGCTCGGTGCGCATGGGCCGCAACACGCCGCCGATGTTCATCTCGACGCTGCTGTTCAACCCCTTCGGCGATTCCTTCGTCTGGTCGCCGTCGATTCGCCAGTGGTACAACGGCAGCTCGGGCGGTCAGCTGCGCGGCGACTCGGGCTGGAACAACTCGCTCAACTACGTCTCGCCGAGCCTGGGCGGCCTGACGATCAATGCGATGGTCGCCGCCGGCGAGGGCTTCAGCTCCACCACCACCGGCACCGGCAAGAGCGTCGGCATCCACGGCCTGTACTTCCGCGGCCCGTTCGCGGCCACGCTGGCCTGGCAACGCGTCGAGCAGGGCAATACCGCCGGCGAGAAGCAGGACAGCTGGCAGCTCGGCGCGAGCTTCGACGCCGGCTTCGCAAAGTTCTTCGCCCAGCTCGGCCAGATCGACGACAAGGACATCAGCGGCGTGAAGGACGACCTGTGGGCCGTCAGCGCCTCGGTGCCGCTGTTCAATGGCAGCGTGCTCGCGTCCTACGGCGAGACCAAGTACAAGGCCGCCGGCACCGGCAAGCGCTGGACCGGCACGCTGGGCTACAACTACGCGCTGTCCAAGCGCACCGACATCACCGCGGCGGTGATGTCCGAGGAGGTCGACGCCGGCAGCGTGGCGATCGACTTCGCCGGCTTCAAGCCGGTGGGTGCAGCGATCGGCCCGGCGGTCGGCAACGACGGCGTGAGCTACGGCGTCAACATCCGTCACCGCTTCTGAGCGGCGCGATGAAAGAAAGGGCGGCCGACGGCCGCCCTTCTTCCTTGGCATGGCGGCGCGAAGCCGCGTGCCGTCAGACCCGCTCGAGCACCACCGCGATGCCCTGCCCGACGCCGATGCACATCGTGCACAGCGCGTAGCGGCCGCCGCTGCGGTGCAGCTGGTTGATCGCCGTGGTCGCCAGCCGCGCGCCGCTGGCGCCCAGCGGGTGGCCCAGCGCGATCGCGCCGCCGTTCGGGTTGACGCGCGCGTCGTCGTCCTTCAAGCCGAGCTGGCGCAGCACCGCAAGGCCTTGCGCGGCGAAAGCCTCGTTGAGCTCGATCACGTCGATCTGCTCGAGCTTCAGGCCGGTGAGCTCGAGCACCTTCTGCGTCGCCGGTGCCGGACCGATGCCCATGATGCGCGGCGCGACCCCTGCCGTGGCCATGCCGACCACGCGCGCGCGCGGCGTGAGGCCGTGCTTGGCGAGCGCCGCTTCGCTGGCGAGCAGCAGCGCGGCCGCGCCGTCGTTGACGCCCGAGGCGTTGCCGGCGGTGACCGAGCCGTCGGGCTTGACGACACCCTTGAGCTTGGCCAGCGCCTCCATCGAGGTCTCGCGCGGATGCTCGTCCTTCGCGACGACGATCGCATCGCCCTTCTTCTGCGGGATCGTCACCGGCACGATCTCGGCGTCGAAGAAGCCGGCCTTCTGCGCCGCCACGGCCTTGAGCTGCGAGGCCAGCGCCATGCGGTCCTGCGCCTCGCGCTCGATGCCGAAGTCCTTGGCGACGTTCTCGGCCGTCTCGGGCATCGAGTCGATGCCGTACTGCTCCTTCATCAGCTTGTTGACGAAGCGCCAGCCGATGGTGGTGTCGTAGACGGCGTTGGCGCGGCTGAACGCGCTCTCCGCCTTGGGCATCACGAACGGCGCGCGGCTCATGCTCTCGACGCCGCCGGCGATCATCAGGCCGGCCTCGCCGGCCTTGATCGCGCGCGCCGCGCTGCCGATCGCGTCGAGCCCCGAGCCGCACAAGCGGTTGACCGTGCTGCCCGGCACTTCGATCGGCAGGCCGGCCAGCAGCGAGGCCATGCGCGCAACGTTGCGGTTGTCCTCGCCGGCCTGGTTGGCGCAGCCGTAGATCACGTCGGTGACCGCGGCCCAGTCGAGGTTGGGGTGGCGCGCCATCAGCGCCTTGAGCGGGATCGCGCCGAGGTCGTCGGTGCGCACCGACGAAAGCGCGCCGCCGTAGCGGCCGAAGGGGGTGCGGATCGCATCGACGATGAAGGCGTGCTGGCTCATGGCGGTCTCACTCACAGGGCATTGATTAGGGGAATCGCGGTCACGTTCTGCAGGTCGTCGAAGGTCAGGCCCTCGGCGATGTCGATCACCCGCGCGCCGTCGCGCGTCAGGTCGATCACCGCGAGGTCGGTGACCACGCGGCTCACGCAGGCCAGGCCGGTCAGCGGGTACGTGCAGCGCTCGACCAGCTTGCTCTCGCCGCTCTTGGTCAGGTGCTCCATCATCACCCAGGTGGCCTTGGCGCCGATGGCGAGGTCCATCGCGCCTCCGACGGCCGGAATGGCATCGGCCGCGCCGGTGTGCCAGTTCGCGAGGTCGCCGTTGGCGGCAACCTGGAACGCGCCGAGCACGCACAGGTCGAGATGGCCGCCGCGCATCATCGCGAAGCTGTCGGCATGGTGGAAGAACGAGCCGCCGGGCCGCAGCGTCACCGGCTGCTTGCCGGCGTTGATGAGGTCGTAGTCCTCTTCGCCGGGCGCCGGCGCGGGGCCCATGCCGAGCACGCCGTTCTCGCTGTGCAGCAGCACCTCGCGTTCCTTCGGCAGGTGGTTGGCCACCAGCGTCGGCAGGCCGATGCCGAGGTTGACGACCATGCCCTCGGCGATGTCGCGCGCGACACGGGCGGCCATCTGGTCACGCGTCCATTTCTTGCTCATGTCACGCCGCCTGCTTGAAACCGGCACCGACCGTCGCGGTGCGTTCGATCTTCACGATGCGCTGGACGTAGATGCCGGGCGTCACCACCGTCTCCGGGTCGATCTCGCCCGGCGCCGCCACCTCGTGCACCGTCGCGACGGTCAGCTTGGCCGCCGTGGCCATGATCGGCCCGAAGTTGCGGGCGGTCTTGCGGTAGACGAGGTTGCCGAAGCGGTCGCCGCGCTCGGCCTTGATCAGCGCGACGTCGGCGTGGATCGGGTACTCGAGCACGTAGTGGCGCCCGCCGATCTCGCGCGTTTCCTTGCCCTTCGCGAGCTCGGTGCCGTAGCCGGTGGGCGTGAAGAAGGCGCCGATGCCGGCGCCGGCGGCGCGGATGCGCTCGGCCAGGTTGCCCTGCGGCACCAGCTCGAGCTCGAGCTTGCCTTCGCGGTACAGCCGGTCGAAGTGATGCGAGTCGGCCTGGCGCGGAAAGCTGCAGATGATTTTGCGCACCCGCCCGGCGGCCAGCAGCGCGGCCAGGCCGGTGTCGCCGTTGCCGGCGTTGTTGTTGACGATCACCAGGTCCTTCGCGCCCTGCGCGATCAGGCCGTCGATCAGTTCGTTGGGCTGGCCGGCGGTGCCAAAGCCGCCGATCATCACCGTGGCGCCGTCGCGCACATCGGCCAGCGCCTCGGCGACGCTGGAGCGGAATTTGTCGATCATGGTGGAAAGGAGTTCGAGGCGCGCCGGCCCGTAACGGGCAAGCAACCTCGGGTATCTGCTCACTTGAACTGTTCACTAATCGAACGTACATTCGAATCGTGAACAAGCCCAGCTTAGGCAGCACGCCTGACCCTGTCAACCCGAGTGCTTCGGCCGAGCCTGCCGGCCCGCCGGCGCCGGGCGACAGCTACGTGCAGTCGTTCGCCCGCGGCCTCGCGGTGCTGCGCAGCTTCGGCGCGCGCTCGCCGGCGCAGACGCTCTCCGAAGCGGCCGACCGCGCCGGCCTCACGCGCGCCGGCGCGCGGCGCATCCTGCTGACGCTGCAGCACCTCGGCTACGTCGAGAGCGAAGGCCGGCTGTTCCGCCTGACGCCCAAGGTGCTGGAGCTGGGCTTCGCCTACCTCTCGTCGCAGCCGGTGTGGCAGCTCGCGCAGCCGGTGATGGAGGGGCTCACGCAGGAGCTCAAGGAGTCGTGCTCGGCCGCCGTGCTCGACGGCGACGACATCGTCTACGTGCTGCGCGTGCCGGCGCACCAGATCATGTCGATCAACCTCGGCGTCGGCAGCCGGCTGCCGGCCCACTGCACCTCGATGGGCCGCGTGCTGCTGGCCGACCAGATCGACCGCATCGGCGAGCCGGCGCTGCGCCAGCGCCTGGCCCGCATGCCGCTCGATCGCCGCACCAGCGCGACGATCACCGACGCCGACGCGCTGTACGCACAGCTGCAGCAGGTGCGCGCGCAGGGCTACGCGCTGGTGGCGGGCGAGCTGGAGGAAGGCCTGATCTCGATCGCGGTGCCGATCGTCAACCGCGTCGGCCGCACGGTCGCCGCGGTCAACATCAGCGGCCAGCTGCACCGCACGCCGCCGGCGCAGATGGTCGAGCGCTTCCTGCCGCCGCTGCAGGCGGCGGCGGCAAAGATCAACGCGCTGGTGCGGGCGCATACATAGGGCCCCCACGCTCGCTGTCGCTCGCTGCCCCCCGAGGGGGCCCTTGCTGCGGACCGGCGGAGCCGGATCCGCGCAAGACCTGGGGAACCCTGGCGGGCGTTGGCGGTTTGCGTTGGCGGTTTGCGTTTGCGCTTAGATCAGCCAGGCGAGCACGAACGCGCCGACCATCGCGAACACGAGCGCGAGCTTGACCGCGGTGCCGATCAGCAGGCCGATCCAGGTGCCCAAGCCGACCTTCAGCGCCTGGTTCGCGCCGCCCGCCGCGCTGCGCTCGCGCTGCGCCCACAGCTCGCCGAGCACCGCGCCGACGAAGGGCAGGAACAAGAGCCCGATGAAGCCGGCAAAGATGCCCAGCACGGTGCCCAGCGCCGCGCCGACCAGCGCCCAGCGGCTCGCGCCGACCGTCTTGGCGCCGAGCAGCGCGGCCACGTAGTCGGTCAGCCAGGCCAGCACCGCGAGCGCGGCGATCACCGCCAGCGCGATCGGCGTCACGCGCACGAAGCCGTCGATCCATGCTGCGAGCGCCAGGCCGGCCAGCACCAGCGCCGCGCCGGGCAGCACGGGCATCACGGTGCCGACGATGCCGACGGCGACCAGCCCGCTCGCGAGCAGCCACCACACGGCGAGCGGCACCTGTGGCATCAACGCGGACAAGGCTTCGGGCATCACGCGGGCATCGGGTTCGGCGTCACAACGTGTCGATGAAGCGCTGCACCACCTGCGCGAAGGCGCGCGGCTCCTCGAACACCGACAGGTGCGAGGCGCCCGGCAGCACCACCAGCTCCGCGCCCGGAATGGCCTGGACCATCGTCTCGCTCATTGCGACCGGCGTGCCGGGATCGATCTCGCCGGCGATCACCAGCGTGGGCACCGCGATTCGCGGCAGGCGGTCGGTGGTCGCGAGGTTCATCACCGCGTGGCAGGCGCCGAGGTAGCCGCGCGGATCGGTCGAGACGACGCGGCGGCGCCAGCGTGCGACCGTCGCCGGGTTCGCGGCGCGGAAGGTCTCGCCGAACCAGCGCTGCATCGCGCCGTCGGCAATCGCGTCGAGCCCCTGTTGCTCGATCGTCTCGATGCGCTGCTGCCACATCGCGCGGGCCGGCTCGTCGTAGCCGGAGGTCGAGTTGGCGATCACCAGCGCCTTGACCAGCTCGGGCCGCGCAAGCGCCAGCTCCTGGCCGACCATGCCGCCCATCGACAGGCCGATCCACACCACCGGGTAGCCGCCGGCGGCCGCCTCGATCACGCGCGCGGCGTCCTCGGCCAGGCCGGCCATCGTGTACGGGCCGCCCGGCGCGTCGGACTGGCCGTGGCCGCGGTGGTCGAAGCAGATCACGCGGTGCTCGGCCGCCAGCGTGTTGGCCAGCGTGTCCCACATCGACACGTCGCAGCCGAGCGCGTGGCTGAGCACGACGGTCTGTCGCGGGGTGTCGCGATCGCGCGGCTCGCGCACCGTGTAGTGGATCGCAGGCTCCCCCGCACCCGCCGCCGTGCGCGCGCTGCGCCCGACGCCCGGGTGGTAGGCCTCGGTGGCCGGCGACGGCGGCAGCTCGTGGCCGAGCTCGCGCAGGATCTTGCTGGTCAGCGAGACCGCGGTGTTGGCGGCCGGCACGCCGGCGTAGATCGCGATCTGGATCAGCACTTCCTTGACCTCGGCCGGCGTCAGCCGGGTGGCCGGATCGCCGCCCGAGAGCGCCGCCTTGCAATGCAGCTCGAACTCCTCCCAGCGCGCCAGCGACGCGGTGATGGCCAGCACGATCACGCGCCGCGTCTTCGCGTCGAGCCCGGGGCGGCCCCAGACCTCGTGCCACGCGTAGCGGGTGATGAAGTTCTGGAACTCGGCGTTGAAGGCGTGCGCGTTGGCGACCGACTTGTCGACCCAGGCGTCGCCAAGGATCGCGCGGCGGTTGCGCATGCCGCGCTCGAGGTCGTGGTCGTAGGGGTCGTAGCTCATGATGTCGATTCTGCGTCGGGCTCGGGCCAGCACACAGGGGGCAAGGCGAGGGCCCGCAAGGAGGCCAGGCGAGCGCGCGCCTGCGCCGCCGCCTGGCGCGCGGCCTGCGCCACCGCGTCGGCGTCGGCATAGACCGGCCCTTCGAGCACGCCGATGTTGCGGCGCATGCGCGCGGCATCGACCTGCAGGCCCTGCATCGCCTCGGCCATCGCGCTGGCGGCGCCGTGCGTGCTGATCCACAGGCCGGGCCATTCGGCCAGCTCGGCCTGCCAGTTGCCCAGGCCGCGCTCATGCTGCTGCGCCATCGCGGCCAGCAGCGCGGCGGCGCGCTGCGGCGTGCGCTGCGCGGCCGCGAGCGCGGCCATCGCGGCGACCGGATTGCGCTTGTGCGGCATCGCGGTCGAGCCGCCGCGCCCGGCGGCCGTGGGCTCGGCCAGCTCGGCGATCTCGCCTTGCGACATCAGCGCGAGGTCGGTGGCGAGCTTGCCGAGGCTGCCGGTCAGCACCGCGGCTTCGAGCCCGAGGCGCACCCACTCGTCGCGCTGCGTGTGCCATGGCGCATCGGGCGCGGCGAGCCCGAGCTCGGCAGCCATGCGCTGCGCGACCTGCGGCGCGCGCTCGCCGATCACCGACAGCGTGCCGACCGCGCCGCCGAGCTGCAGCGCGAGCGAGCGCGCGCCCTGCTCGCGCAGCCGCGCGCGCGAGCGCAGCAGCGGCGCGAGCCAGTTCGCGCACTTGAGGCCGAAGCTCGTGACCTGCGCCGGCTGCATCAGCGTGCGCGCGAGCACCGGCGTGTCGGCATGGGCCTCGGCGAGCGTGAACAGCGCGTCGCACACGCGGCCCAGCGTGCGGTCGACAAGCGCGAGCGCATCGCGCGTGACCAGGGCCATGCCGGTGTCGATCGCGTCCTGGCTGGTGCTGCCGAAGTGCACCCAGCGCGCCGCCTCGGGATCGACCAGGCCCACGGTGCGCCGCAGCTCGTCGACCAGCGGGATCGCCAGGCTGCCGGCGCGCCCGCTGGCCGCGGCGATCGCTTCGAGGTCAAAGAGCTCGGCGCGGCACATGCTCGCGATCGAGCTCGCCGCGGCGGCAGGGATCAGGCCCTCGGCCGCTTCGGCGCGCGCCAGCGCGGCCTCGAAGCGGAACAGGCCCTGCATCACCGCGGCGTCGGAGAAGACCGCGCCGATCTCGGGCGTGGCGAGAAAGCGGTCGAAGACGGGCAGGCTCATCAGGGCGTCATGCGAAGTCGAAGAACACGGTCTCGCCGCTCGCATCGGCCGCGCCTTGCAGCCGGATGTCCCAGCGGTAGCGGCCGTCGCCCTGCTTCTTCGCGATCAGGGTCGCGCGACGCTCGGCGGGCACTTGCGCGAGCAGAGCACTGTCGGCGAGCGCGGCATCGTCTTCCAGGAACACGGCGCTGAATTGGTGAAGCAGCAGCCCGCGCGCAAACACCGCGACCCAGGCGGCCGGCTGGCCGGGCACCGGCGGCGGCAGCGCGAGGCGGAAGCCGCCGTCCTCTGCGCTGGGCACGCGGCGAAAGCCGGGGATCGCGCCGCCGGCCTCGTCAGGCGTCCAGGCCTCGACCCAGCCGTCGTTGATCGGTGCGCCGCTGCCGTCGAGCAATCGGCCTTCGATCACAAGGGCGGCATTCGCAGGGGCTTTGGTGGCCTCGACGCCCCAGGCCCAGGCCTCGTGCGGGAACGGGCCGATGGTCTGCGAAGTCGTGATGTTGCTCATCTCGCCTGCTCCTTCAGATGCCGAACGGCGTCGCGTCGCGGCCGCGCAGCACGATGTCGAACACATAGCCCAGCATCTGGTCGCTCACCGTCTCGTCGAGGCTGAACCGGGAGATCAGGCGCTGGCGCGCGGCCGCGTCAGGCACGCCCTGGAAGATGGGGTCGTAGTCGAACAGCGGATCGCCCGGGAAATACATCTGCGTGACCAGGCGCTGCGCATAGACATTGCCGAACAGCGAGAAGTGGATGTGCGCCGGCCGCCAGGCCTTGGGGTGGTTGCCCCAGGGATACGGGCCCGGCTTGATGGTCACGAAGCGGTAGCGGCCGTCGTCGTCGGTGAACAGCTTGCCCAGGCCGAAGAAGTTCGGGTCCAGCGGCGCGGCGTGCTGGTCCTTCTTGTGCCAGTAGCGCCCGGCCGCGTTGCACTGCCAGACCTCGACCAGCGAGTTGCGCACCGGGCGGCCGTCCTCGTCGGTCACGCGGCCGGTGACGACGATCTTCTCGCCCAGCGGCTCGCCCTGGCCGTGCTTCGTGAGATCGGCGTCGTTGGGCTTGAGCAGCGAGCGCTCGAAGGCGATGCCGCGCTCGACCGGCGCGCCGGCGCTTTCGAGCCGGATCGGCGCCTGCGAGGGCCCGCGCGTGCGCGTCGAGACATAGGGCGGATGGATCAGCGACGGGTGGACCCCCGGCGCGACGGGCGGAAAACGCATGCGGCACTCCTCGGCGAGGCGTCGGTTCGCACAGCGACCGATCGAATCGGTTTGTGCGATTAACGCGCATTGGTTTGCTAATCGAACTTGCAGCCCGAAAGCTACGCGATATGCTGCTTCAAAACAAGGCAGCGGGATCTCCACGCGATCGCCCAGCGCCCAATTTGTGCGAATAGCAGATCAAAGCCAAACAGGAGACATTGGTGACGATGCCCGCTGCCGCGACGTCCGACGTCGCTTCCGCCGCCAATGAGCCGCACGCCGGCGTCGACGACGGCCCGCACAAGCGCGACCTGATTGCCGGGCTGGAGAAGGGGCTCGCGGTGATCGAGGCCTTTGACCAGGAACGCCCGCGCCTGTCGATCACCGAGGTGGCCGAGCGCACCGGCCTGACGCGCGCGGCCGCGCGCCGCTACCTGATCACGCTGCAGCACCTGGGCTACGTGCAGCAGGACCGCAAGCTGTTCGGCCTGAGCCCCAAGGTGCTGCGACTCGGCCAGAGCTACATGCACTCGGCGCGCTTGCCGCGCGTGATCCAGCCGCAGCTGCAAAAGCTCGCCTACGCGATGCAGGAAGCCAGCTCGGCCGGCGTGCTCGACGGCAACGACGTGATCGCGGTGGCCGCCGCGAGTGCCGGGCGCGTGGTCTCGGCGACGCTGCAGCCCGGCACGCGCGTGCCGGCCTACTGCACCAGCAACGGCCGCGTGCTGGTCGCCGCCTTGCCCAACGACGCGCTCGACGCCTGGCTCGAGCGCCAGTCGCTCGACGCGCTGACGCCGCACACGATCACCCACCCCGAGCGCTTGCGCCTGGAACTGCTGCGCGCCCGCGCGCAGGGCTATGCCGCAGTCGACCAGGAACTCGAGCTGGGCCTGCGCACGATCGCCGTGCCGCTGCGCAATTTCCGCGGCGACGTGGTCGCGGCGATGAACGTCAGCGTCCACGCCGCGCGCATGCGCATGGACCAGCTGGTCGAGCAGTGCCTGCCGGCCCTCTTGCATGCGCAGGAGCAGCTGCGCACCTTGCTTTGAGAAGAACGAAAGAAGCCATGACGAGCCCGATCCCCACCCGCACCCAGGTCGCCATCGTCGGCGCCGGCCCCTCCGGCCTGCTGCTCGGCCAGCTGCTGCACAAGGCCGGCATCGACGCCGTGATCCTGGAGCGCCAGAGCGGCGAGTACGTGCTCGGACGCATCCGCGCCGGCATCATCGAGCAGACCACCGCCGAGCTGCTCGACGAAGCCGGCGTCGGCGCGCGCATGCACCGCGAAGGCCTGCCGCACGACGGCTTCGATCTCGCCTCCGACGGCGGGCGCCTGCGCATCGACCTCGCGCGGCTCACCGGCGGCAAGCGCGTGATGGTCTACGGCCAGACCGAGATCACGCACGACCTGATGGACGCGCGCGCTGCCGCCGGCCTCCCCACGGTCTACGAGGCGCGCGACGTCACGCCGCTCGATTACGACGGCGAACATCCGCGCGTGCGCTACACGACGCAAGACGGCCTCGTGCACGAACTGCAGTGCGACGTGATCGCCGGCTGCGACGGCTTCCACGGCGCCTGCCGCGCCAGCCTCGCGCCCGAGCGCATCACGACCTACGAGAAGGTCTACCCGTTCGGCTGGCTCGGCCTGCTGGCCGACGTGCCGCCGGTCGCGCACGAGCTCATCTACGCCAACCACGAGCGCGGATTCGCGCTGGCCAGCATGCGCTCGATGACGCGCAGCCGCTACTACGTGCAGGTGAGCGCCGACGAGCGCGTCGAGGACTGGTCCGACCAGCGCTTCTGGGACGAACTCGCGCAGCGCCTCGGGCCCGAGACGGCGGCGCACCTCGTGACCGGCCCCTCGATCGAGAAGAGCATCGTGCCGCTGCGCAGCTTCGTGGCCGAGCCGATGCGCTTCGGCCGCATGTTCCTGGCCGGCGACGCCGCGCACATCGTGCCGCCGACCGGCGCCAAGGGGCTGAACCTCGCGGCCAGCGACGTGGGCTACCTGGCGCGCGCGCTGGTCGAGTTCTTCAAGGAGCGCAGCACGCTCGGCATCGACCACTACTCGCAGCGCTGCCTGCGCCGCATCTGGAAGGCCGAGCGCTTCTCGTGGTGGTTCACCTCGCTGATGCACCGCTTCCCCGAGACCGGCGCGTTCGGGCGGCGCATGCAGCAAGCCGAGCTGGACTACCTGACGCACTCGGTCGCGGCGCAGACGGCGCTGGCCGAGAACTACGTCGGACTGCCGTTCGAGGACTGAGCGGCGTCGCGTGCGGGCACAGGCCAAGTGCGCGAATGCCGCGCTCGCCCGCTCAGCGCGGCCCGTTCAGCCGCGCCGGTGCTTCGCGACCTTCTGCAGCAGCTCGCTGAGCATGGCCTTCTCGGCATCGCTCAGGAAGCGCGACCACTCGCGCTCCATCAGGTGCGAGGCCTCGAGTGCGCGGCGCGTCGTGTCCTCGCCCGCCGGCGTCAGGCGCACGTGCTGCACGCGGCGGTCGAGCTCGCTGCGTTCGCGCGCGAGCAGGCCGCGCTCGACGAGCTTGTCGAGCAGCAAGGTGAGGTTGGGCGCCGACAGGCTCAGCGCCTGGCCGAGCTGCTTTTGCGTCACGTCGCGGTTGTGGCGCACCAGCGCGAGCAGCGAGAACTCGACCGGCCGCAGCTTCAGCGGCTCGCCGATGAACTTGAAGAACAGCTTCTTGCTCGGGATATCGGCCAGCGAGATCTGGTAGCCGAGCACGTGCTTGAGCGCGGCCTGGTCGAGCGGGTGGTGCGACGGTGCCGCGCCCGGCTCGGCCGAGGGTTTCGAGCTGCGCGCCATCAGTGCGTCTTGCCGGCCGCGCCGAGGTAGGTCTCGACCACGCGCGCGTCGCCGGCGAGGTCGGCCGCATCGCCTTGCAGCGCGATCTCGCCGGTCTCGAGCACGTAGCCGTAGTCGGCCACCTCGAGCGCGGCGCGCGCGTTCTGCTCGACCAGCAGGATGGTCACGCCGGTCTCGCGCAGCTGCTCGATGATGCGAAAGATCTCCTTCACGATCAGCGGTGCGAGGCCGAGGCTGGGCTCGTCGAGCATCAGGAGGCGTGGCTGGCCCATCAGCGCGCGACCGATCGCGAGCATCTGCCGTTCGCCGCCGGACAGCGTGCCGGCGAGCTGCACGCGGCGCTCCTTCAGGCGCGGGAACAGGGCATAGACGTGGTCGAGCTGATCGCGCCAGCGCGCGTTGCGCCGCTTCATCTGGCGATAGGCGCCCAGCACGAGGTTGTCTTCCACCGGCATCGAGCTGAAGAGCTCGCGCTTCTCGGGCACCAGGGCGATGCCGCGCATCACGCGCTCCTCGAGCGTGAGCGTGGAGACGTCCTCGCCCTCGTAGCGCAGCGTGCCGCGCGCGCCGGGCAGCACGCCCATCAGCGCGTTGAGCATGGTCGACTTGCCGGCGCCATTGGGGCCGATCACGGTGACCACGCTGCCCTTGCCGGCGCGCAGGTTCAGGCCCGACAGCACCTCGGCCTTGCCGTAGCCGGCGTGCAGGTCGCTCACTTCGAGCAGCAGTTCATTCATGTGAGACGGCCTCCCGCAGGGCCGCCCCAAGGGTGGCCAGCCCCCTCGGGGGGCAGAGAACGGAGTGAGCGTGGGGGTTCATGTTCTTAGTGTTCGGTGCCGAGATAGGCCGCGCGCACCGCCGGGCTGGCCTGCACCTCGGCCGGCGTGCCCTCGATCAGCTTGGTGCCGAACTCCATCACGACGATGCGGTCGGTCAGGCCCATCACGAAGTCCATGTCGTGCTCGACCAGCAGGATGCTCATGCCCTCGCCCTTGAGCTGGCGCAGCACCGCGGCGAGCGCCTGCTTCTCCTTCAGGCGCAGGCCGGCGGCCGGTTCGTCCAGCAGCAGCAGCGAGGGATCGGTGGCCAGCGCGCGCGCGATCTCGACCAGGCGCTGCGGGCCCAGCGCGAGGTTGCCGGCCTGCTCGTGCATGCGATCGGCCAGGCCGATGCGCTCGAGCTGGCGCTCGGCCTCGCGAAACAGCTGGCGCTCTTCGGCGCGGTTGGCGCGCAGCATCGCCGCGACGCTGCCCTTGCTCGAGCGCAGGTAGCCGCCCAGCGCAACGTTCTCCAGCACCGTCATCTCGGGGATCAGCTTGACGTGCTGGAAGGTGCGCGACATGCCACGGCGCGCGATCTCGCGCGAGGGCAGGCCGTCGACGCGCTGGCCGCGGAACGTGACCTGGCCGCCGCTCAAGGCCAGCACGCCGGAGACGAGGTTGAAGGTGGTCGACTTGCCGGCGCCGTTGGGGCCGATCAGGCCGATGATCTCGCCGGCGCGGATCGAAAAGCTCACGTCGTTGACCGCGACCAGGCCGCCGAACTGCTTGCGCACCGCGCGGGCTTCGAGCAGGAACTCGCCCGGGGCCGGCTTGTCGCGTTCGGCCAGCGGCGCGGCGTCGGCCCAGTCGCGCGGGCGCGCGGGCGCCGGGATCAGCTTCGCGAAGGCGTTGCGGATGTGCGGCCACACGCCGTCGGCGGCGTACTTCAGCACCAGCACCAGCACGACGCCGAAGACAATGATCTCGTAGTTGCCGCTGGTGCCGATCAGCTTGGGCAGCCAGACCTGGAGCTGGTCTTCCACCAGCTTGACCAGGGCCGCGCCGGTGAACGCACCCCACACCTGCCCGACGCCGCCGACCACGGCCATGAACAGGTACTCGATGCCCATCTTGATGCCGAACGGGCTCGGGTTCACCGTGCGCTGGAAGTGCGCGAACAGCCAGCCCGACACCGCGGCGTAGATGGCCGCGATCACGAACACGATGACCTTGTAGCGGAAGGTCGAGACGCCCATCGCCTCGGCCATCGTCACGCCGCCCTTGAGCGCACGGATCGCGCGGCCGGGCCGCGAGTCGAGCAGGTTGATCAGCGCCCAGGCGCCGGCCAAGGCCAGCGCCCAGATCAGGTAGTAGAGGCTGCGGCCCTGGTTGAGGTCGATGCCGAAGAAGTGCAGTGCCGGCACGCCGAGCAGGCCGTCGTACTTGCCCAGGCCTTCGGCGTTGGCCATCGTGTAGTTCAGCGACAGGCACCAGGCGATCGTGGCCAGCGGCAGGTAGTGGCCCGACATGCGCAGCGTCAACCAGCCGAGGATCAGCGCCACGATGACCGTGAGCGCGAGACCGATCCACAGGTTGAGCCACGGCGACCAGCCGAGCTGGGTGCTCAAGTAGGCACTGGTGTAGGCGCCCACGCCGACGAACGCGGCCTGGCCGAACGAGGTGAGCCCGGCCACGCCGGTCAGCAGCACCAGGCCCAGCACGACCAGCGAATACAGGCCGATGTAGTTGAGCTGGGTGATCCAGAACTCGGGCACCGGCAGCAGCGGCAATGCGGCGAGCACGACGACGATCGCGGCAATCGCAACGCGTGCGCGCTGGCTGGAGGCGGCCGTCGGCGTGGAAGGAGAAGAAGCAACAGCAGCAGCTACGGTTTTCATTTCAGTGGCTCCGCTGCACAAGTCGGTGCAGCCAAGCGGACGCCGCGGATCCGGCTTCGCCGGTCCGCTGGCGTCGCCCCCTTGAGGGGGAGGCGCCGAAGGCGCTTCGGGGGTGGTTCATTCCTCGTCGGAGTGCGGGTCGCGCAGCGAGCGCCACAGCAGCACCGGCAGGATCGAGGTGAAGACGATCACTTCCTTGTAGGCACTGGCCCAGAACGAGCCGAAGGATTCCAGCAGGCCGACGCCGACCGCGCCCACCGCCGCCAGCGGATAGCTCGCCAGGCCCGCGAACACCGCGGCGACGAAGCCCTTGAGGCCGATCAGGAAGCCCGAGTCGTAGAACACCGTGGTCGTGGGGCCGATCAGAAGGCCCGACAGCGCGCCGATGAAGGCCGCCATCGTGAAGCTCAGGCTGCCCGCGGTCTCGCTCGAAATGCCCATCAGCCGCGCGCCGAGCCGGTTGACCGCGGTCGCGCGCAGTGCCTTGCCGTACAGCGAGCGCTCGAAGAACAGGAACAGCGAGACGATCAGCGCGATCGAGGCCGCGAAGATGATCAGCGTCTGGCCGCTGAAGCCCAGCGGGCCGAGGTTGAAGCGTTCTTCCCAGAAGCTCGGGTTGCGAAAACCCTCGGCGCCGAACACCACGAGGCCGATGCCGGTGAGCGCGAAGTGCACGCCGACCGAGACGATCAGCAGCACCAGCACGCTGGCGCCGGCCAGCGAGCGGTAGGCCAGCCGGTAGATCAGGCCGCCCATCGGCGTGACCAGCGCCAGCGTGAGCAGTGCCTGCACCAGCAGGCCGGGCTGGCGCGGCGCGAGCCAGATCGAAAGCCCCGATGCCACGACCGGCAGCGCCAGCGTGCGCACGAGCGTGCGTGCGAGCTGCGCCGGCGTGCGCCGCGCGCGCAGGCCCTCGACGAGATCGAGCAGCGCCGCGAGCGCGGCCATCAGCAGCAGGAACCACACCGTGCCCGGCACCTTGCCGAGCTGGAACATGCCCACCGTGAGCGCCGCGAACGCGACGAACTCGCCTTGCGGGATGAAGATCACGCGCGTGACCGCGAACACGAGCACGGTGGCCAGCGCGAGCAGCGCATAGATCGCGCCGTTGGTCAGGCCGTCCAGCGTGAGGATGCTGGCGATCGAGAAATCCATGGTTCGAATCGGAAGCGAAACGCGCCCGCAGATCGGGCGCGCGGATCATGCCGCAGTGCAGCGTTGCGGAACACGCGGACTACCCGCAGCCGGGCGGTCGACGAATGTGCGCGACTCAGTCGCCGCCCGGCCGCCCCAAGGCGACTGGGCCCCCTCGGGGGGCAGCGAACGCAGTGAGCGTGGGGGCCCTGCTCATTCGACTTTCCAGTCGCCGTTGACGACCTTCATCACCACCGCGCTGTCGCTCGTGAAGCCCCAGTGGTCCTGCGGGGTGTAGTCGAGCACGCCTTGCGAGACGGCGAACTTGTTGCCGGCCTCGATCGCGTCCTTCAGCGCGGCGCGAAAGGCCGGCGTGCCGGGCTTGCCCTTCTTCATCGCCACCGGCACCGCCTGCTCGAGCACGAGCAGCGCGTCGTAGGTGTGCGCGGCGAACTGGTTGCGCGAACCGGGGCCGAAGAGCTTTTCGTAGGCGGCGACGTACTTCAGCGCGTGCGGCTTGGACGGGTGCGCATCGGGCAGCTGCTCGGCCACCACCGCCGGGCCGGAGACCACGTAGGCGCCCTCGACCGCCTTGCCGCCCACGCGCATCAGGTCGCGCGAGGCGGCCGCGTGGGTCTGGTAGATCTTGCCCTTGTAGCCGCGCTCGACGATCGCCACGTGCGGCATCGCCGCGCCCGAGCCGGAGGCGACGACCAGCATCGCGTCGGGGTTCGCCGCCGTGAGCTTGAGCGCCTGCGCGGTCACGCTGGTGTCAGTACGCTGGAAGCGCTCGGTCGCCACGAGCTTGATGCCGGCGGCCTCGGCCTTGGCGCTGAACTCCTTGAGCCAGGTCTCGCCGTAGGCGTCGGTGTAGCCGAGGAAGCCGGCCGTCTTCACGCCCTGCTTCTTCATGTGGTCGACCATCGCCTGCGCCATCACCGCGCTGCCGTGGGCCATGCGAAAGCTCCACGCGTCCTTGCCGGGGCCGAGCGGGATCGGGCTCATCGCGATCTGCGGCGTCTGCGACTCGGCCGCGACCTCGGCCATCGCGACCGCCACCGGCGTCGCGGCCGAGCCGATGATCAGATCGACCTTGTCATCGGAGACGAAGCGGCGCGCATTCTTGACGCCGCT
Organism: Caldimonas sp. KR1-144; assembly: GCF_049446155.1. Taxonomy (NCBI): domain Bacteria; kingdom Pseudomonadati; phylum Pseudomonadota; class Betaproteobacteria; order Burkholderiales; family Sphaerotilaceae; genus Caldimonas; species Caldimonas sp. KR1-144. The sequence continues at coordinate 313,977 of NZ_JBMSEE010000005.1, read as the reverse complement.
GGTCGGGTCGGTCGCGTCGTCGAGCACGATCAGGTTGAGCTTCTCGCCGGCGATCTTGTCTGGCCACAGTTTGAAGCCGTTGTTGACCGGGATGCCCAGGCCCGAGGCCGGGCCGGTGAGCGGCAGCGTCACGCCGATCGTGATGTCGGCCAGCGCGGCCTGCGAGCACAGCGCCGCGAGCGCCGCGGCCACGAGGGTCTTCTTCAGCATGCTTGTCTCCTGGTCGTTGTCGTCGGGCAAAAAGCGTCTAGCGGGGCGGCAGCCGCAGCGCGCCGTCGAGGCGGATCACCTCGCCGTTCAGCGACGGGTTGGCGACGATGTGCGCGGCGAGCTGCGCGAACTCCTCGGGCTTGCCGAGGCGCTTGGGGAACGGAATGCTCGCGGCCAGCGAGTCCTGCACCTCTTGCGGCAGCGCGTACAGCAGCGGCGTGAGGAACAGGCCCGGCGCGATCGTGCACACGCGCACGCCGTGCTGCGCGAGGTCGCGCGCCAGCGGCAGCGTCAGCGAGACCAGGCCGCCCTTGCTGGCCGCGTAGGCCTCTTGCCCGACCTGGCCGTCGTAAGCCGCCACCGAGGCGGTGTTGACGATCACGCCGCGCTCGCCGTCGTCGAGCGCTTCGAGCCTGGCCATGCGCGCGGCCGCGAGGCGGATCACGTTGAAGGTGCCGGTGAGGTTGACGTCGATCACGCGCCGGAAATCGGCCAGCGGCATCGGCTCGCCGTCGCGCCCGATCACGCGCTTGGCGCCGCCGATGCCGGCGACGTTCATCAGCACGCGCGCCGCGCCGTGCGCGGCGGCGGCCGCATCGAGCGCGGCGATGACGCTGTCGCTGTCGGTGATGTCGCAGGCCACGCCAAGGCCGCCGATCTCGGCGGCGACCGCCTGGGCCGCCTCGGCATTGATGTCGAGCACCGCGACCCGGGCGCCCAGCGCCGCGAGCTGGCGCGCGGTCTGCGCGCCGAGTCCGGAGCCGCCGCCGGTGACGAGGGCGGCTTGTCCCTTCAGTTGCATGCGAGTCCTTTCAGTCGCCGCGGCGCGGCAGGATCACGTCGTCGCCGCCGGCGTACAGCGCCTCGACGCGCGCGGCCCGGTGCGACAGCACGGCGCGCTGGTTGATCGAACCCTTGTCGGTGATCTCGCCGCGGTCGATCGACGGCGGCTCGGCCAGCAGCGTCAGCCGCGCCGGGCGGTTGGCGCTGCCGGTGCCGCTGTCCCACAGCCGATCGGCGAGCGACTGGAAGAACTCGCGCACCACGGCATGGCGCAGCACGTCGTCGGCGCTGGCCGTCGCCGGCAGCGCGGCGAGACGGCGGCATTCGTCCAGGCGCGGGAAGATCATCAGGCCGAGTTCGTTGCGGTCGATGCCGGCGACCACCGCGTCCTGCACGCAGGGCGCGCCTTCGAGGATCACCTTCGCGCGCAGCGGCCCGACGCTGACGAAGGTGCCGGTCGCGAGCTTGAAGTCCTCGGCGATGCGACCGTCGAACAGCAGGCCGCGCTGCGGATCGGCTTCGTCGACCCACTTCACCGCGTCGCCGGTGCGGTAGAAGCCTTCGTCGTCGAAGGCCTCGGCGCTGAGGTCGGGCTGGCGCCAGTAGCCGGGCATCACGTTGGGGCCGCGAAAGCGGATCTCGGTCTTGCCGTCGACCGGTACGAGCTTGACCTCGACGCCCGGGCACGGCAGGCCGATGTGGCCCGAGCGCACCGCGCCCGGCTTGAGCGCGAAGGTGCACGAGGGCGCGGTCTCGGTCATGCCCAGGCCCGACCACATCGGGATGCGCTCGCCGACGGTGGCCTCGGCGAGCTGGTCGAGCCGGTCCCACACCGCCTGTGACAGGCCGGCGCCGGAGAACATGAAGGCCTTGACGCGCGAGAACAGCTGGCGGCGAAGCCCTTCGTCGCGCTCCATCGCCGCGACGATCTCCTCGAAGCCCTTGGGCACGTTGAAGTAGATCGTCGGCGCGATCTCGCGCAGGTTGCGCAGCGTCTCGGCGATGCCGGCGGGCGTGGGCTTGCCCTCGTCGATGTAGAGCGTGCCGCCGTTGTAGAGCGCGATGCCGACGTTGTGGTTGCCGCCGAAGGTGTGATTCCACGGCAGCCAGTCGACCAGCACCGGCGGCTCCTCGGCCAGGAAGGCGAAGGCCTGGCGAATCATCTGCAGGTTGCAGCACATCATCGCGTGCGTGTTCACCACGCCCTTCGGGTGCTTGGTCGAGCCCGAGGTGAACAGGAACTTGACGATGGTGTCGGGGCCGGTCGCGGCATGCGCGGCGTCGACCTCCGCGCCCGGCTCGGTGTCGAGCAGCTGCGCGAAGCGCGTGCTCGCGCGGCCGTCGAGCTGGCCTTCGCCGAGCACGACCTCGACGTCGTCGGCCACGCAGGCGGCGATCGCCTTGGCATAGGCCGGGCCCGACGCGAACACGAGGCCGGGTGTGGTCGTCGCGAGGATGTGGCGCAGCTTGCCGAAGTCCTGCGAGACCACCGAGTAGGCGGTGGAGATCGGCGTGTAGGGCACGCCGACCCACATCGCGCCGAGTGCAAGCGTGAGGTGGTCGAGGCTGTTCTCGGACAGGATCGCGATCGGCCGCTCGCGCGAGAGGCCGCGCGCCGCGAGCGCCTGGCCGACGCGGCGCGCGCGATCGAGCATCTGCGCATAGCTGATGGTGCGCCAGTCGCCGCCGTGGTGGCGCTGCGCGATGAAGACGCGATCGGGCGCGGCCTGCGCCCAGTGCTCGAGCCGGTCGGTCAGTCGCGCGGGATGCGCCTGCAGCGCTTCCTTGGAACGCAGGACGACACTGCCGTCGGCACGGCGTTCGACGCTGGCCTCGAGGCAGCCGCCGATCGCGACGTCGCGGTACTTCGCCGTGCTCACGACTTGCTCACCTTGGCCGCGCGCTTTTCCAGGAAGGCGCGCACGCGCTCCTTGGCGGCATCGTCGCCCTGCGCGATCGACGACATCAGTGATTCGAGGAACAGGCCGTCATCGCGCGAGAGATCGGCGATGCGCGGCAGCGCCTGGATCACCGAGAAGTTCGACAGCGGCGCGTTGCTCGCGACCTTGTGCGCCAGCTCGAAAGCCTTGGCGAGGCCCTCGCCTTCGCCGACCAGGTAGTTCGACAGGCCGACCGCCTGCCCCTCCTCGGCATTCAACACGCGGCCGGTGAGCATCATGTCGGTCATGCGCGCGACGCCGATCAGGCGCGGCACGCGCACCGAGCCGCCGCCGCCGACGAAGATGCCGCGCTGGCCCTCGGGCAATGCGTAGAACGCGCTCGGCTCGGCGACGCGCAGGTGCGCGCTGGTCGCGAGCTCGAGACCGCCGCCGACCACCGCGCCGTGCAGCACCGCGATCACCGGCACGCGGCAGAACTGCAGCGCGTCGAACGCGGCATGCCACATGCGCGAATGCACGATGCCCTCGGCGACGTTGCGCTCGGCGACTTCGGACAGGTCGAGCCCGGCGCAGAAGTGCTCGCCCTCGCCGCTGATCACCGCGGCGCGCGCCTCGCCCGGCAGGTTGAGGATCGCCGTGTGAATCTCGGTGATCAGCTGGTCGTTGATCGCGTTGCGCTTGGTCGGGCGCGACAGGCGCAGGTGAGCGACCGGGCCGTCGACGCTCACGCGCAGCAGCTCGAGCTGGGACAACAGGGGACTGACGGCGGACATAGGCTTTCTCGATTCGGGCATTGCGGTTGCACCGCAGCAAAATACTTCTACATACTAATTATCTTGGCGCCGCGCGCCTCCGGGACTAACCCTAGGGCAGAGGCTTTGCCGGCTGCCCGCTCCTCTAAGCAAACCTGCGCCGTGCGCCAATCGCACAGACCGCCACGGCCTCGGGTTAGTCCGTGAGTGAGTCGACAATTTACTTAATTAAAGTAATTAAACGGCGTCCCCCCGTCCGAAGACCAAGGACGCCGCGCGGCGGCGCAGGCCCGGCCGCCGCAACGGCATTCCCGGAGGAGACATCCGATGAAGCGAACGTCCCTGGGCGCGCTCGCCATGGCAGTGGCCGCGCTGAGCCTGCAAGGCTGCGGCGGCGATGACGACGACGAAGAGCGCCTGCCGCAACTGAGCGCCGCGACGGGCGCCAGCCTGTCTGGCACCTGCGCCTCGCTGGCGAGCCGGCTCGCCACGCTGGCCGACACCACGATCACCGCAACCAGCGAGGTCGCCGCCGGCACGCTCAGCGTGGCCGGCACGCCGGTCGCCGCGCACTGCCTCGTGACCGGCCGCATGTTCGAGCGCACGAGCAGCGTCGACGGGCAGTCGTACGCGATCGGCTTCGAGATGCGCCTGCCGCTGGCCTGGAACGGCCGCTTCTTCTACCAGGCCAACGGCGGCATCGACGGCAATGTCGTCACGGCCACCGGCGGCGGCGGCGGCGGCCCGCTCACGAATGCGCTGCAGCAAGGCTTCGCGGTGATCAGCTCCGACGCCGGCCACAGCGGCGCGATGGGCCCGGCCTTCGGCATCGACCCGCAGGCGCGGCTCGACTACGGCTACCAGGCGGTCGGCAAGCTCACGCCGATGGCCAAGAGCGTGATCCAGACCGCCTACGGCAAGGGCCCGGACCGCTCCTACATCGGCGGCTGCTCGAACGGCGGGCGCCACACGATGGTCGCGATGGCGCGCTACGCGGACCAGTACGACGGCTTCCTCGCCGGCGCGCCCGGCTTCAACCTGCCCAAAGCGGCGATCGCCAACATCTTCGGTGCACAGCGCTACGCCAGCGTGGCCACCGACCCGGCCGACCTGTCGACGGCCTTCACCGCCACCGAGCGCACGACGGTGGCCAACGCGGTGCTCGCCAAGTGCGACGCGCTCGACGGCACGACCGACGGCCTCGTGCAGGACGTCGAGGCCTGCCGCACCGCGTTCAGCCTCGCCGCCGACGTGCCGACCTGCACCGGCGCGCGCGACGGCAGCTGCCTGAGCGCCGAGCAAAAGACCGCGATCGCACCGATCTTCAGCGGCGCGACCACCAGCACCGGCACCTCGTTCTACGCCAGCTTCCCGTATGACGCCGGCATCGCGAGCAACGGCATCCCGTTCTGGGAGTTCCTCGCGCCGCTGCTGCTCGACTCGGGCGGCGTCGGCATCATCTGGAAGGTGCCGCCCGAGCCCGTGGCGAGCTTCAACGGCCCGGACTTCGCGCTCGGCCTCGACATCGACCAGGCGCTCGCCGGCGTGAACGCGACCGACGCGACCTACACCGAGTCGGCGATGAGCTTCATGACGCCGCCCAACCCGACCGATCTCTCCGCGCTGAAGCGCCGCGGCGCCAAGGTCATGGTCTACCACGGCGTCAGCGACCCGATCTTCTCGGTCGACGACACCAAGGCCTGGTACGACGGACTGCGCAGCGCCAATGGCGGCGACGCCGGCAACTTTGCGCGCTTCTACCGCGTGCCCGGCATGGCGCACTGTTCCGGCGGCCCGGCCACCGACCAGTTCGACATGCTCACGCCGCTGGTGGCCTGGGTCGAGCAAGGCCAGGTGCCGCAGGGCGTGACCGCCAGCGCGCGCGGCGCCGGCAACGCCGGCGGCGTGAACGCCGAGGTGCCGTCCGCCTGGGCCGCCGACCGCACGCGGCCGCTGTGCCCCTACCCGCAGGTCGCGCGCTACAAAGGCAGCGGCAGCATCGAGCTGGCGGAGAACTTCGGCTGCCAGTGACAGGCGCGTATCGTTGAACTGAACCGAACCGAGTTGAGCCCAGGCCCCGCGGCGATCGCGGGGCCGATTTCGTCAGAGCTGGAGTCCCTTCGTGAACATCGCCGATCTCGTCGCCATCGACATCCACACCCACGCCGAAGTCTCGTGCTGGAACCCATTCGACTCCTACGGCGAGGAGTACGACCGCGCGGCCGACAAGTACTTCCGTTCGAGTCGCCGCCCGACGATCGCCGAGAGCGTGGCCTACTACCGCGAACGCAAGATCGGCCTGGTGATGTTCATGGTCGACGCCGAGGCCCAGCTCGGCCGCCGCCGCGTGCCCAACGAGGAGATCGCCGAGGCCGCCAAGGCCAACGCGGACATCATGATCGCCTTCGCGTCGATCGATCCGCACAAGGGCAAGATGGGCGCGCGCGAGGCGCGAAAGCTGGTCGAGGAATACGGCGTCAAGGGCTTCAAGTTCCACCCGACCGTGCAGGGCTTCCACCCGAACGACCGCATGGCCTGGCCGATCTACGAGGTGGTGGCCGAGTACAAGCTGCCGGCGATCTTCCACAGCGGGCACTCGGGCATCGGCTCGGGCATGCGCTGCGGCGGCGGCCTGCGGCTCGAGTACAGCAACCCGATGCACCTGGACGACGTGGCGATCGCATTCCCCGACATGCAGATCGTGATCGCGCACCCGAGCTGGCCGTGGCAGGACGAGGCGCTGTCGGTCGCGATGCACAAGCCCAACGTCTGGATCGACCTCTCGGGCTGGAGCCCGAAGTACTTTCCGGCCCAGCTGGTGCAGTACGCCAACACGCTGCTCAAGGACCGCGTGCTGTTCGGCAGCGACTACCCGCTGATCACGCCCGACCGCTGGATGAAGGACTTCCTCGAGGCGGGTTTCCGCCCCGAGGTGCACCAGGCGATCCTGAAGGACAACGCGATCAGGCTGCTCGGACTGTCTGCCTGAGCGCCGCGGCGAGCGAGCCGTCGAACAAGGTGCTGTTCGAGACCGGCTCGCCCTCGCGGATCGCGCGCTCGACGAGCGCGGCTTCGTCGTCCTCGTGGCCGGCCAGCGCGATCAGCGCCGGCACGCCGCCGAAGCCGAACTCCTGCATCAGCCGCTGGCCGCGCTCGACGCGCGCCTGCGTGCGCTGGGCCAGCGCCGGGTCGTCGAACGCCGCGCCGGCGACCTCGGCCAGCACGGCCGGGTCGGCGATGTCGCGGCCTTCGACCCAGCGCGCACGCTGCACCGCGGCCAGCGCGGCGCGCTCGCGCGCGGGCGCCTGCGTCGCCACCGCGGTCAGCGCCACGGTCGCCGGACCCGAGTCGAACGGCATCGTCGGATCGCGCAGCACCTGTTCGCGATAGGCCTCGGTGAACGGCTGGCCGCTCAGCTGCGCGATGCGCTGGTCGGCCTGCCAGATGTGCGCCTCCATCGCCGGGTCGAGCCGGCGGCCCGGATGACCGGCGAACAGGCCGGTCGGGATGGGCCGCACGGTCCAGCCGTCGAGCGCGAACTCGGCGACCGCGCGGCTGGCGCCGTAGCACCAGCCGCACAGCGGGTCGTAGAGGTAGATGAGCGTGTTCGTCACGGGCATGGGGCGCGTTGAAGAGACTTCAGTATCCGACGGTGAAGCGCTGGCGCACGTGGCGCGGCTTCTCGATCTCGTCGAGGATGGCGACCGCGAGGTCGGCGACCGAGATGTCCGAGGGCTGGCCGTCGCGCATCACCGGCGTGTCGGTGCCCAGGCGGTAGCTGCCGCGGCGCTCGCCGGGCGCCATGTGCACGGCCGGCGACACGAAGCTCCAGTCGAGCGTGGTCTCCTTGCGGATCGCGGTCAGCGCATCGCGCGCGGCCAGCGCGCCTTGCTTCCACGGCGCCGGAAACTCGGGCGTGTCGACGATCTGCACGCCCGGCGCGGCGTACAGGCTGCCCGCGCCGCCGACCAACAGCAGCCGCTTCACGCCGGACTGCTTCACGCCATCGACGATGGCCTGCGAGCCCTTCATGAACAGCGCGTAGATCTCCGGCTCCTGCCAGCCCGGGTTGTAGGCGCTGATCACCGCGTCGTGGCCGGCGACGGCACGCGCGACCTGGCCGGCGTCGAGCACATCGGCCGGCACGACCTGGAGCTTGGGCTGCGCGGCGAGCTTGGACGGCGTGCGCGCGAGCGCGGTCACGTCATGGCCGCGGGCCAGGGCTTCGGTCAGGACGGCGCTGCCGACGAAACCGGTGGCGCCGATGAGAGCGATCTTCATGCGGGAATTCCTTGGGTCATTGCGATGCAGCAATGATCGGCGCTACACAAATCACCGACTAGACGGGCAAAATCGCCTTGTCTCGTTAGCTGAGCTTCACAATGGACCAATACCGCGCGATGGCGCTGTTCGCCGAAGTCGTCGGTCAAGGCTCGATGACGGCGGCAGCGCGCGCGCTGCGCATGACGCCCTCCGCGGTGAGCCAGCAGCTGCGCCAGCTCGAGCAGTCGCTGGGCGTCACGCTGCTGCACCGCACGACGCGCAAGCTCACGCTGACCGAAGCCGGCGCGCGTTTCCATGAGGGCTGCGCGGCGATGGTGGCCGCCGCGCAGAGCGCCGAGCAGGCGCTGGCGCGGCTGCGCGACGCGCCCGAAGGCGAACTGCGGCTGGCCGCGCCGGTAGGCATGGGCCCGCGCATCGCGCCGGCGCTGGCGCCGTTGCTGGTCGCGCACCCGGCCTTGACGCTGCGCCTGTTCATCGACGACACGCCGATCGACCTGGTCGAGCAGCGCATCGACCTGGCGCTGCGCGTCGGCAGCTTCGCGGACTCGAGCCACGTCGCGCGGCGCATCGGCTCGCTGCCGCGCGTGGTGGTGGCCTCGCCGGCCTACCTGGCACGGCGCGGCTGGCCGGCGCATCCGCAGGAGCTGGGGCAGCACGACTGGCTGGTGATGCAGCCGCGCAGCGCCGGGCCGGTGATGATCGAGCTGCATCCCGAGGCCGGCGGCGAGGCAGCGCAGGCCTTGCGCGTCGAGGGCCGCGCGGTCAGCAGCAACCAGCTGTCGCTGCAGTACCTGTGCGAAGCCGGGCTCGGCCTGGCCGTGATGGTGGTGCCCGACATCCGCGACGCCTTGCGCGAAGGCCGGCTCGTGCGCGTGCTGCCCGGCTGGCGGCTGGAGGACTTTCCGATCTACGCGGTGACGCCGCGGCGCGACGAACAGCCGGCCAAGGTGCGCTACGCGCTCGACGCGCTGCACGCCGCGCTCGGCGGCGCGACATCCGCACACATGGCCGGCGCCGTCCTCGGGTAAGGTCGCGGCCCATGCGTTCGACCGCTTCCCTGCTCGTGGCCGCGCTGGTGTTGACGTTGCTCGCCGGCTGCGGCTCGGCACCCAAGTCCCCGTCGGGCCGCGACGGCGTCGTTGCCGCCGACGTGCCGAGCGATATCGCGGCCACGCCCGACGCGACGCCGCGCGTCGAGCCCATCAAGCCCGGCGGCGCCAACAAGCCCTACGAGGTGCTGGGCAAGAGCTACACGCCCGAGACGCGCGACCTCGCGATCCGCGAGAAGGGCCTCGCGTCCTGGTACGGCAAGAAGTTCCACGGCCGTCGCACCGCCAGCGGCGAGCTCTACAACATGTATGCGATGACGGCCGCGCACCCGACGATGCCGCTGCCCAGCTATGCGCGCGTGCGCAACCCGAAGAACGGGCGCGAGATCATCGTGCGCATCAACGACCGCGGGCCGTTCCACGCCGGGCGCATCATCGATCTGAGCTACACGGCGGCGGTGAAGCTGGGCGTTCAGAACGGCGTCGCGCCGGTCGAGGTCGAGCGGCTGACGAATGAGGCGATCCGCACCGGCGCATGGAAGCGCGACGACGACACCGCCATCGCGGCGGCCGAGCCGGCGCCCGCTGCCGCGCCGGCCGTCGAACCCGTCGCTGCGGTGTCCGACCCGCCGGTCGATGCACCCGTGCTGCCGCCCAAGGGCGCCACCGTGGCCGACGCCGGCGCGGCACGCACGCCGGCGCGCGCCCACACCGAGGCCGCGCGCGGCTTCTGGGTCCAGCTCGGCGCCTTCCGCGAGCGCGGCGGTGCGGAGACTTTTCAGCAGCGCGTCGCCGACGAACTCGACTGGCTCGCGCCGCTGATGACGGTGTTCGGCGAGTCGCAGGTGTTCCGCCTGCAGGCCGGGCCCTATGCCTCGCGCGACGAGGCGCAAGCCGCGGCGCAGCGTGTGCGCGACGCGCTGCAGCTGGTGCCGATGGTGGTGGAGCGCCGTTAGCGCCCGCCGGTGACGTCGAGCGTCGCGCCCGTCACGTAGCTGGCTTCGTCCGACAGCAGCCAGACGATCGCGGCCGCGACTTCGTCCGCTCGGCCCGCGCGCTGCATCGGCAGCGTCGGTGCGGCCTGCGCCGCGCGGTCCGGCTGGCCGCCCGCGGCATGGATCTCGGTGTCGATGATGCCGGGGCACACTGTGTTCACGCGCAGGCCTTCGGCAGCCGTTTCCTTGGCGAGCCCGATCGTCAGCGTCTCGATCGCGGCCTTGCTGGCCGCGTAGTCGACGTACTGCCCGGGCGCGCCGATGCGCGCGGCCGCCGACGACAGATTGACGATCACGCCGCCCGCGCCGCCGTGGCGCGTGCTCATGCGCCGCACCGCCTCGCGCGCGCAGGCGAAAGCGGAGAACACGTTGACCTCGAACATGCGGCGCACCCGCGCGATCGAGAACTCGTCGACGCGTTGGGCGCGATCGACGATGCCGGCGTTGTTGACCAGGCCGCGCAGCCGGTGCGCGCCGAAGTGCGCATCGACGGCGGCGAACAGCGCGACGACCTGTGCGTCGTCGGCCACGTCGGCCTGGAAGGCGCGCACCTCGCCGCCGCTTTCCGCGATCTCGCGCACCAGCGATTCGGCCGCGGTCGCGTCGCGCGCGTAGTTGATCGCGACCGTCCAGCCGCGCTGCGCGGCCAGGCGCGCCGTGGCGGCGCCGATGCCGCGGCTTGCGCCCGTGACCAGCAGGACGGGACGTGCGGCCGCCGTCATCACTTCGACGTCGGCATCGCGAACTCGGCGCCCTTGGGCGTGCTCTCGGGCCAGCGCTGCATGATCGACTTCTGCTTCGTGTAGAAGCGCACGCCCTCTTCGCCATAGGCGTGCATGTCGCCGAACAGGCTCTTCTTCCAGCCGCCGAAGCCGTGCCAGGCCATCGGCACCGGGATCGGCACGTTGATGCCGACCATGCCGACCTGGATGCGGCGCGCGAACTCGCGCGCCACGTGGCCGTCGCGCGTGAAGCAGGCGACGCCGTTGCCGAACTCGTGCGCATTGACGAGCTCGACCGCGCTCGCGAAGTCGGGCGCGCGCACGCACGACAGCACCGGGCCGAAGATCTCTTCCTTGTAGATCGTCATCTCGGGCGTCACGTGATCGAACAGCGTGCCGCCGGTGAAGAAGCCGTTCTCGTGGCCTGGCACCTTGTGGCCGCGGCCGTCGACGACGAGCTTGGCACCCTCTTCGACGCCCTTGGCGATGTAGCCCTCGATGCGCTCGAGCGCCTGCTTCGTGACGATCGGGCCCATCTCGGCGTCGAGCTCGACGCCGTTCTTGATCTTGAGCGTCTTCGCGCGCTCGGCCAGCCTCGGCATGATCTTGTCGGCCACATCGCCGACCAGCACCGCGACCGAGATCGCCATGCAGCGCTCGCCGGCCGAGCCGTAAGCCGCGCCGATCAGCGCGTCGACGGCCTGGTCGAGGTCGGCGTCGGGCATCACGACCATGTGGTTCTTCGCGCCGCCGAGCGCCTGCACGCGCTTGCCGTGGCGCGCGCCGGTCTCGTAGATGTACTGCGCGATCGGCGTCGAGCCGACGAAGCTCACCGCCTTGACGTCGGGATGCTCGAGCAGCGTGTCGACCGCGAGCTTGTCGCCCTGCACGACGTTGAACACGCCGTCGGGCAGGCCGGCCTGCTTGAGCAGGTCGGCGATGAAGAGGCTGGGCGAGGGATCGCGCTCGCTGGGCTTGAGGATGAAGGTGTTGCCGCAGGCGAGTGCCACCGGGAACATCCACATCGGGACCATGCACGGGAAGTTGAACGGCGTGATGCCGGCCACCACGCCCAGCGGCTGGCGCAGGACCCAGTTGTCGATGCCGGTCGAGACCTGGTCGGTGAAGTCGGTCTTCAGAAGCTGCGGCGCGCCGCACGCGAACTCGACGATCTCGATGCCGCGCGTGACCTCGCCTTGCGCGTCGGTGAAGACCTTGCCGTGCTCGGCCGTGATCATCGCGGCCAGCGTGTCGCGCTGCTCGTTGAGCAGCTGCAGGAACTTGTTGAGCACGCGCGCGCGGCGCAGCGGCGGCAGCTCGGCCCAGGCGGGGAAAGCGGCCTTCGCGGCGGCGACGGCGGCCTTCACCTCGTCGGCCGAGCCGAGCGCGACCTGGCGCGCGACCTCGCCGGTGGCCGGGTTGTAGACCGGCTGCGAGCGCCCGCTGGTCGAGGGCACGACGCGTCCGCCGATGTAGTGCGAAACGGTGGTGGCGAGCAGTGCGGTGAGGTCGGGGGCGCCCATGCGTGTCTCCGGTGCGAGGCTGTCGATCCGGACAGCTTAGGCATCGCGGGCAGCGCTGACCAGCGCTCGGCGGCGATTACATTGTTCACTTCACTGAACAATCTCGCGTTCCCGCGCTGCACAACGATGGACGCACTTCGCACCGACGCCCTGTGGAGCCACGTGCATGCCCTGGGCATGCTGGCCACGCAGGGCAGCTACACCGCCGCCGCACGGCGGCTGGGCATCTCCAAGGCGGCGATGAGCCAGCGCATTGCCGAGCTCGAGCGCGCCGCCGGCGTGCCGCTGGTGCGGCGCACGACGCGCAGCCTGCGCCTGACCGAAGCCGGCCAGCAGCTCGTCGACGCGACCGCGGAGGCCTTCGGCCAGATCGAGCGCAGCTTCGCCGGCGTGCGCGACCTGGCCGGGGCGCCGCGCGGCCTGCTGCGGCTCACGGCACCGGTCGCGCTCGGGCGCCAGCAGATCGTTGCGCACCTGGCGAGCTTTCTGCGCGCGCAGCCGGAGGTGCGTATCGAGCTGGATCTGAGCGACCGCCTGGTCTCGCTGGCGCAGGAAGGCGTGGACCTCGCCATCCGCCACACCGCGAATCCGCCCGACACGCATGTGGCCTGGGCGCTGTGCGAGACGCGCAGCGTCGTCGTCGCCAGCCGCGCCTACCTGCGCAGGCACGGCACGCCGCAGCATCCGGGCGAACTCGCCGGGCACGCCTGCCTGCATTACCCGCGCCCCGGCGAGACACCGGTGTGGACCTTCGAGCGCGGCCGCGAGCGCGTCGCGGTGCCGCTGCGCGGGCCCTTCGCCGCCAACAACAGCGAGGTGCTGCGCGAGGCGGTGCAAGAAGGCCTGGGCCTCGCGCTCTTGCCGGACTTCAGCGCGCAGGACGCATTGCGCGCCGGCAAGCTCATTGCCGTGCTGCCCGAATGGGAAGCGAGCGGCGGCTTCGCCTCGCACATCTACGCGCTGCGACCCTACAGCCCGGTTGTGCCGCGCGCCGTGCAGGCGTTGGTGACGCATCTGCGCGAGGCGCTGAAGCCGGGCTTTGCGGCCTGAGCGGCGAGTGCCGCCAGGCGCGCGGGCAAAAAAAAACGCCCACCCCGGTCGGGGTGGGCGGTCAAGTCCTTACGAAAAGGACGTCGTTGGGATCGGAGGGCGTTGCGCCGGTTGGAATGCTGGTGTGGCGAAGCCCGGTACTGCTTGCGTGCCGCAGCGGCGTGGCGCGGCGGCGTGCGTGGCAGCCAGTCTAGGCGTGCGGCGACGCGCACCCCTATCCCTCGGACGAGGGAACTGCGCGGAACTCAGGCCGGCGTCGCGGAACGCCGTGCCGCCGGCGCCGCGATCGCGGCCGGCGATTCGCCATAGAAGCCGAAGTCGAGCGCCGGGCGCTTGCCGCTCATCAGCTCGGCCAGCGCGCGGCCCGAGCCGGCGCCATGCGTCCAGCCCAGCGTGCCGTGGCCGGCATTGACCCACAGATTGCCGATGCGACTCCTGCCGATGTAGGGAATGTTGGTCGGCGTGCTGGGCCGCAGGCCGGTCCAGAAGTTCGTCTCGGTGGTGTCGGCGACACCGGGGAACAGCTCCTCGTAGCGCTGCACCAGCGCTTGGCAGCGCACGCGGGCGGTCGGCGTGTCCAGTCGCGTGTCGTAGCCGGCCAGCTCGGCGGTGCCGGCGATGCGGATGTGGTCGCCCAGCCGCGAGATGGCGATCTTGCGCGAGTCGTCGAGCAGGCTCACGACGCTGGCGCGCTCGGGCTGCTTCAGGCGCAGCGTCGCCGAGTAGCCCTTGGCCGGGTAGATGTTGAGGCTGACGCCGTAGGGCCGCAGCAGCGGCGCGGTGTACGAGCCGAGCGCGGCGACCACCGCGTCGCCGCGCAGCACGCGGCGCTCGCCGGTCACGGCGTCTTGCACATGCACCGCCTCGACGCGGCCGCCGGCGACATCGAGCCCGGCGATGTCGCGGTTGTAGAGAAACTGCGCACCGCGTTGCGCGCACCGACGGGCGAGCTCCTGCGTGAAGACGCGCGCGTCGCCGGACTCGTCGCTCGCCGTGTAGGTGCCGCCGGCGATGCGTGTGCCGTAGGCGGCCAGCGACGGCTCGACCTTCAGCACCTCTTCGCGCGAGAGCACGCGGCGGTCGACACCGTGGCGGCGCATGATCTCGGCGCCCGCCGCGCCGGCCTCGAAGTCGGCCTCGCTGGAGAAGAAATGCAAGATGCCGCGCTCGAGACGCTCGTACTCGATGCCGGTGGCCGCGACGATGGCCTTCAGCGACTCGTGGCTGTAGCGGCCCAGGCGCACCAGCTGTTCGACGTTGCGCTCGAAGGCCGCATTGGTGCACTGCGTCAGGAACGACAGGCCCCAGCGCCACTGGTGCACGTCCAGCTTGGGACGGAACAGCAGCGGCGAGTCGTCGCGCAGCAGCCACTTGGCGACCTTGAACGGCGCGCCGGCATTGGCCCAGGGTTCGCAGAAGCTCACCGAGATCTGCGCGCCGTTGGCGAAGCTGGTCTCCAGCGCCGCATCCGGCTGGCGGTCGACGACGACCACCTCGTGGCCTTCTTCCAGCAGATGCCAGGCGGTGCTCACGCCGATGATCCCGGCGCCGAGGACGATGACTTTCATGGGACGCTCCTTGCCGTTCAGCCCGCCTGCAGCGGATGCATCAAGAGTTGCAGCGCGATCCACGCCATCACCAGCGCGATGGTCGCGTCGAGCGCGCGCCAGACCGCCGGCTTGCGCAGCGCCGGTGCCGCCGCGGCGGCGCCATAGCCGAGCACGGTGAACCAGATCGCCGAGGCCAGCCCGGCGCCGGCCGCGAAGGCGATGCGGGCGTCGCCCGGCTGCTGCGCACCGACGCTGCCCAGCAGCACGACGGTGTCCAGATAGACGTGCGGATTCAGATAGGTCAGTGCAAGCGCAGTGCCCAGCGTCGCGCGCAAATCCGGTGCACCGCCGGCGGCTTGCAGGCTCGCATTGCCGCCGATCCAGGCACGGCGCGCTGCGCGCGCACCGTAGGCGAGCAGGAAGCCGGCGCCGCCGAAGCGAAACAGCTCGAGCAGCAGCGGGCTCGCGGTGATCACCGCACCCAGGCCGAACACGCCCAGCGCGATCAGCAGCCAATCGGAGCCGATGCAAAGCGCCACCACCGGCCCGACATGAAGCCGCGCCAGCCCTTGGCGCAGCACCAGCGCGTTCTGCGCGCCGATCGCGGCGATCAGGCCGCCGCCCATCAACGCGCCTTGCACGAAGGCGGCGGGCACGGCGGGATCGGTCAGCGCGGCGGACATGGGCAGGATTGTGGGCAGCGCCTTGCCTCGAATGAAGCCCGATTCAACTTGTTCGGGATACATTAGCAGCGCTGATCTGAAAGGCGCGCCATGAAGGAGCTCGACCCTGCCGCCCTCGATTGCCTCGCGGCATTGGCCGATGGGGGCAGCTTCGAGCGCGCGGCGCAGCGACTGGCGATCACGCAGTCGGCGGTGTCGCAGCGCCTGCGCGGCCTGGAATCGCAGGTCGGCCAGCTGCTGGTGGTGCGCGCGCGGCCGCTGCGCCTGACCGAGCCGGGCAAGGTGCTGCTGCGCTTCGCGCGTCAGCTGCAGGCGATGCGCGCGGATGTCGCGCGCGAGCTGGGCGAGAGCCTGCGCGCGCAGACGCGGCTGCCGATCGCCGTCAATGCCGACAGCCTCGCGACCTGGGTGCTGCCTGCGCTCGACGCGCTGGTCCAGGACGGCGTCTCGCTCGAGCTCATCGTCGACGACCAGGATTTCACGCACGAATGGCTGCGCCAGGGGCAGGTGTTGGGCTGCGTGTCGACGGTACCGCGCGCGCTGCGCGGCTGCCGCATCACGCCGCTGGGCGTGATGCGCTACGTCGCCGTGGCCAGCCCCGCCTTCGTCGCGCGCGAGATGGGGGGCGACGCGGAGGGCGGCCTGCACCGCGGCAACTTCTCGCAGCTGCCGTTCCTGGTCTTCAACCGCAAGGACGACACGCAGACGCAGTGGGTCGCCAAGGCCTTCGGCGTGCGCTCGCCGCGGCTGGTCGAGCGCTTCGTGCCCTCATCCGAGGCGTATGCGCGCGCCGCGATGATGGGCTGGGGCATCGGCGTGCTGCCCGAGCTGCAGGTGCGCGATGCGATCGAGCGCGGCGAGCTGATCGTGCTTCACCCCGAGGTCGCGGTCGAGGTCGCGCTGCATTGGCACCAGTGGAAGCTCGGTGACGAGCTGTCAGGAAGCGCGCCGCGCGGCGCACGCCTGGACGAAGTGGGTGACGCCCTGGTGCGCGGCGCCCATGCCGCGCTGGGTTCGCAGGCCGCGCCGGGACGGCGCGCACGCACTCAGGAGCCGGCGGGTCGGGTCGTGCGGCGCTCGCCGCGGCCCGCCGTAGCACGGCCGTCACGCTGATCGGGCCCCGGCCGGCGCAGGGCGGCGCCGCCGATCGACGGCGCCTGCGCCGGAACGCGCAGCATCGCCGGTGCGCCCTCGCGGCCGCTGAACAGGCCGTCGTCGCCGGCGGACGCGAGCCATAGCGCGCTGGCGACGGCGGCACCGATCGTGCCCCAGGTGAGGGTCTGCAACGAGAGCTGGGTCATCTTGGAGATTCCGCGCGCCGGCGAGAACGCCGTGGACGAGAACCAAGGCTAGGAGCCGATCGGGCACCCTGCCATCCCTAGCGCAATGAAAGTGGATCGACGCCAACTGGGGCCGCGTCGCCCCGCTGTTCGAGCGATCCTGCATCGCTCGCCATGCCGACACTGCCGACATGGACACCTCGCCACCCCCGAATGCACGACCGATGCGATCGAGGCCTTTGCCCGCCGCGACGACGGGCTGGTGGGCGCGATGGCGACAAGTCCTGCCGACGACGACGGCTCCCGCGGCGGGCGACGATGCCGCCGATCACGGCACCGCCTTCGGGCTGGACATGAGCTTCTCGCAGCGTCGCGATCCGGACGTCCCGCCCGAACGCTGAGTCCGCGCGCCTTCGCTTCAGCGCACCAGCAGCACGGGCACGGAACAGTCGGCCAGCACGCGCGTCGTCACCGAGCCCATCACCAGCTTGCCGATGGCCGAGTGGCCGTGCGAGCCCATGATGATGAGATCGAAGTCGCCGGCCGAAGCCGTGTGGGCGATCACCTCGGCCGCGTGACCGACCTTGGAGACGAAGGTGGCCTCGCGGCCTTGCTGGGCAAAGAAGCTGCGCACCGGCTTGAAGACCTTCTCGCCTTCTTCTTCGTAATAGCCCTTGAGGGTCTCGCGGTCGATCACGGCCGCCGCGCGCGCCGGCACGGCCGGCACCACCGTCAACACGGTGAACTCATGGGCACCGCTGCCCAGCCACTCGTCGTGCGCGGCGATGTAGGCCAGCATGCGCTTCGTGTAGTCGCTGCCGTCGGCGGCAATGAGGATCTTCATGGCACGTCTCCCGCGGGTGGCTTGTCGCGCCAGTGTTGCACGAGAGTGCGCGCCGCGGTTGCGGCTCGTCAAACCTCGAAGCAGCGCAGGGGCATGAAACCCTCGGCTTCGCCCTTGCGCGCATGGCCGCGCGCATTGCTGATCACGCGGGTCTGGCCCCGCTCGTGCGTCACGACGTAGTCGTGCCGGCAATGCAGATGGCCATGTACCCAAACCTCAGCGGCGGGCAGCAGGTCGTCGTCCGCGTTGCAGAAGCTCGCGGTGCCGGGCTGCGCGCCATAGCGGGGGTCGGCGCTGCGCAGGCTCGGCGCGAAGTGCGTGATGACCAACGTCGCGTCCCAGTCGCCGCGCGGCCGTGACAACTCGCCGGCCAGCCACGCGCGACAGGCGAGCGCCTCCTCGCGGACTGCGGCGGCGTCGAGCGGCGCACCGTTTCGCGTGGCGCGCATCACATCGACGTAGTAGCGGGCCGCGCGCATCGCGCGCTCGCGCTGCGCCTCGCCGAAGAGATCGAAGTCCGACCAGCGCGTGGTTCCCAGAATGCGAATGCGCCGGCCATCGGCACCGGTCAGCACCATGTCTTCACGCTCAAGCAGCGTGATGCCCGCTCGCTCGCAGAGGGCGCGCAGTGCCGGCCAGGCCTCGTTCCATTCGCGGCGGTCGAACTCGTGGTTGCCGGCCACCAGCACGACCGGCACCGGCCAGTCGGCGAAGCGCTCGAATGCGCACCAGCTCGTGTCGATGTCACCGGCCAGCACGAGGAGCTCGGCACCGGGCGCCGGTGCCGGCTCGAACGCCTCGGTCTCGAGATGCAGATCCGACAGCAGCTGCAGCCTCATGCGGCCGCGCTCAGCGCCCGTGGCACTGCTTGAACTTCTTGCCGCTGCCGCAGGGGCAAGGATCGTTGCGTCCGACCTTGGGCTCGGCGCGGCGCACGGTCTCCACGCGCAGCATGTCGGCGCGGGCGATGTCGGCCAGCTCGATCACGTTGCCGACCAGATCCTCGATCGCCGCGTCCAGGTTCTTGAGCGGATGCTCCTGCTGCAGCGCCTTGGTCTCGGCCTGCTCGTCCTCGTCCTGTTCGGGAAGATGGCGGCGCACGCAGGCCAGCAGGTCGGGCACGTCTTCGTGGCGAAGCGACTCGAGGCCCTGGAAATGGTTCAAGGCATGCTCGAAACCGATCACCCACGGCGCCAGCGCCGGCGCGATCGCTGCCTCGCCGCCCAGCGGCTGGCCGGCGTCGTCCTGCGGTTCCATGATCAACGGGTCGAACCAGCCCTCCTCGCGCATCTGGCGTTCCAGCGTCGCGTGGTGGCGCTTGAGCAGGGCGACCAGGCGCTCGTGCTTGGCGGCATGCCAGCCGGGGGCATCCGGCTCAAGCGGCACGGCGGCCGTCTCGCCGCCTTCGGGATCACCGAAGTTCCAGTCCAGCACCGGCGGCAGCCACGCTTCGATCGGCACGGCCGCGGGTTGGGCCAGGACACCGGCGAGATAGCCGTCGAGCATGACGACATCGAGCGCCTCCCGGGGTTTGGGAATGGCGGCCAGCAGGTCGTCGAGTTCGCCGATCTCGGCATCGGTCAGCGGCAAGGGGGCGGAGGAGGTACGGCTCATTCTTGAATTGTCCCCCGCGGCGCGAAAGCGAATGTCATCGGCCTCACGAAGCGGCAATGTCCGTGAACAATTAAGGGTTAACCCGGATCGTCGGTGACCCAAGTCCTAGGGTTTACCCTAGAATCACGGCATCAACACAAGGAGTCATCCATGAGCACTCTGTCGATCCGCGTCCCCCGCAACGCGGCGCCGCGCGGCGCCGACCCGCTCGCGGGCTTGTTTGTGGCCGCTTACACCTGGGCGAGCAACCGTCTGGTCGAGTACAAGGCGCATCGCGCCGAACGCACCGCCCAGCGCACCGCCTTCGCGCTGCGCCGCGCCGCCGAGGAACTGCAATGGTCGCAGCCCGGCTTCGCGTCGGACCTGCGTGCGGTGGCCGAGCGCTACGAGAACAGCCTGGACCGCTGACCAGCCGCGAGCTGTCGCCCGGCATGCCGGGCGACGTGAAAACGGCCGCCAGGGCAGATGCCCAGGCGGCCGTTGTTCTTTGGGACGCCGCGATCAGGCCGCGAGGCGCTGCTCGAGCTTCGCCTTGGTCGTCGTGAGTTCGGCCGGCAGGTGGTAGGCCAGCTGGCCGAAAAGCTCCTCGTGCAGCTTGAGTTCCTGCTGCCAGGCCGCCTTGTCGACGCCGATCACGCTGGCGAACTGCTCCTTGCCGAAGTCCAGGCCGGTCCAGGCCAGGTCTTCGTAGCGCGGGCTGATGCCGAACACGTTCTCTTCGCCGCCCGCCTGGCCCTCGACGCGCTCGAGCATCCACTTCAGCACGCGCATGTTGTCGCCGTAGCCGGGCCAGACGAACTTGCCATCGGCACCCTTGCGGAACCAGTTGACGCAGTAGATCTTGGGCAGCTTGGCGCCGGATGCCGCGAGCTTCTCGCCCAGCGCCAGCCAGTGGGCGAAGTAGTCGCTCATGTTGTAGCCCATGAACGGCAGCATCGCGAAGGGATCGCGCCGCACCACGCCTTGGGCCCCCGCGGCGGCGGCGGTGGTTTCGGAGCCCATCGTCGCGGCCATGTAGACGCCTTCGACCCAGTCGCGCGCCTCGGTGACCAGCGGCACGGTGGTCGAACGGCGCCCGCCGAAGATGAAGGCGTCGATCGGCACGCCGGCCGGGTTGTCCCAATTCTCGTCGAGCACCGGGTTGTTGGTCGCGGCCACCGTGAAGCGCGCGTTGGGATGCGCGGCCTTGGCGCCGGTTTCCTTGGCCAGCGCGGGCGTCCAGTCCTTGCCCTGCCAGTCGACCAGGTGCGCGGGCGGCGTCTCTGTCATGCCTTCCCACCAGACGTCACCGTCGTCGGTCAGCGCGACGTTCGTGAAGATCACGTCGCGCTTGAGCGAGGCCATGCAGTTGGCGTTGGTCTTGTCGTTGGTGCCCGGCGCGACGCCGAAGTAGCCGGCCTCGGGGTTGATCGCATACAGGCGGCCATCGGCGCCCGGCTTGATCCATGCGATGTCGTCGCCGATGGTCGTGACCTCCCAGCCGTCGAAGCCGGCCGGCGGGATCAGCATCGAGAAATTGGTCTTGCCGCAGGCGCTCGGGAACGCGGCCGCGACATGGTGCTTCTTGCCGTCGGGGCCCTTCACGCCCAGCAGCAGCATGTGCTCGGCGAGCCAGCCCTGGTCGCGGCCCATGGTCGAGGCGATGCGCAGCGCGAAGCACTTCTTGCCGAGCAGCGCGTTGCCGCCATAGCCCGAGCCATAGCTCCAGATCTCGCGCGTCTCGGGATAGTGGACGATGTACTTGGTGGCGTTGCAGGGCCAGGAGACATCTTTCTCGCCGGCGCCCAGCGGCTTGCCGACCGTGTGCATGCACGGCACAAAATCGCCGTCCGTGCCGAGCACGTCGATGACGGCCTGGCCCATGCGCGTCATCAGGCGCATGTTGACCGCGACGTAGGCGCTGTCGGAAAGCTCGACGCCGATGTGCGCGATCGGCGAGCCCAGCGGGCCCATCGAGAACGGCACGACGTACATCGTGCGGCCGCGCATGCAGCCCTTGAAGAGCGCGTTCTCGCCGGTCTGCAGCAAGGCGCGCATCTCGGCGGGGGCCGTCCAGTTGTTGGTCGGACCCGCGTCTTCCTTCTTCTCGGAACAGATGAAGGTGCGGTCCTCGACGCGCGCGACGTCGCTCGGATCGCTCCAGGCAAGGTAGCTGTTCGGGCGCTTGGCTTCGTTGAGCTTGCGGAAGGTGCCGGCCGCAACGAGCTGGGCGCACAAGCGGTCGTACTCCGCCTCGCTGCCATCGCACCAGTGGATGCGATCAGGCTCGGCCAGCGCCGCCATTTCGGCGACCCAGGCAATCAGGCGGGCGTTCTTCACATAGGCCGGTGCGTCGAGACGCAGACCTTCCATCACGGGGCGGTTCATCGGAAAGCTCCAAAGTTGGCGGAATCTCGCCGACGCCGCACGCGACGCCAGCGGCATTACGCCCGTCGCGCAGCCCTGAGAAACCAGTTTAAAAGTGTGACCCTGGCGTGACGACCGATGGTTATGCACTTTATGCATCGCACAATGCGCGAGGCAGTGAATGCGTGCGATCGGCGCACGCACCGGCCCCCGATGCCGGGGGCGAAGGCAAGCGGTAGACCCGCTCGCTAACATCGCCGCATGGTCTACCGCTCCCGTCGTCGCTGGTTGCAGGTCGCAGCCGCTTTCGCCGCCGCGCCGGCGAGCCCCTCCTGGTTGTCGGCGCAGCCGGCTCGGCCCGACAGCCGCATCGTCGTGGGCTGCGACGCCAACCTGGAGGCTTCGGGGCTGATCGCGTCGATTTCCCAGGTGATGGCGCGCGACACGGGCATCGTCGCCGCATGGCAGGCCGGACCGAGCGGCGCGCTGCTGCCGACGCTCGAGCGCGGCGAACTCCACGCCGCACTGACGGCCGCGCCCGACACCGAGGCGCTGCTCGAGCGTCAGGGCCTGGTCCACGATCGCCGCATCGTCGCCGTGACCGACCACGTGCTGGTCGGCCCGCCGCCGCGCAAGGCGACGAAGAAGCAGCCGGCCCGCGGCGATCCGGCCGGCGTTGCCGGCGGGCGCGACATCGCGACCGCGCTGGCGCGCATCGCCGAGGCCGGCGGTCGCCAGCAGGCGCTGTATTTCGCCCATGCCGACGCCGGCGCGAGCCGCGCGATCGAACAAGCGGCCTGGACGGCGTCCGGGCCGCAAGCCGTCGGCGAATGGCTTCGCACGGCGGCCGGCGGGCCGCTGTCGGCGTTGCGCGAGGCCAGCGCGGCCAAGGCCTACGCGCTCGTCGAGCGCGGCGTCTGGCTGGCGCATGGCAGCGGCACCGGGCTGGCCGTGCTGGTCGAAGGCGACGCGCGACTGGTCACGACCTATCGCGTGATGCGCGCCTTCCGTGCCGCCCATCCCGCCGGCAAGCTGTTCGTCAACTGGCTGAGCGGTTCGGCCGGCCAGCACGCGGTGGCGGGCTTCGGCCGCGGCTACCGCGGAGCGGCCTGATAGCGGCAGTCTCGTGACTATCGACATGCACCGACGGCGCACGCTGGCGTGCCGGCCTTGCCCTCGAAAGGAAGCGTGATGCCCCGTCTGCGCCGACACGTCGTCCTGTTGATCCTGAGCCTGGCACTGACCGGCGCCGCGCGTGCGCAGGACGTGGTGGTCTTCGCGGCCGCCAGCCTCGGCGACGTGCTGCAGGCCATCGCGCGCGAGGGCGGCTTCAACAACCTGCGCTTCTCCTTTGCCGCCAGCTCGACGCTCGCGCGCCAGATCGAGCAAGGTGCGCCAGCGCAGATCTTCATCAGCGCCGACGAGGCCTGGATGGACGCCGTCGAGCGCCGCGGCGCCGTGCTGCCCGGATCGCGCGTGGACCTGGCCACCAACCGGCTCGCGATCGTGCGCGCGGGCGCGCAGGAGCCCGCCGTGCCGCCCGAGACGGTCGACGCGGCGCGCGCGCTGCTGCTGCCGGTGCTGGCGATGCCCGATGCGCGCATCGCCACCGGCGACCCGGCCCACGTGCCCGCGGGCAAGTACGCCCAGGCCGCGCTGACCTCGCTCGGCCTGTGGGACGCCGCCGCGCCGCGACTCGCGCGCGCCGACAACGTGCGCTCGGCGCTCGCGCTGGTCGAGCGCGGCGAGGCGCCGCTGGGCATCGTCTACCGCACCGATGCACTGGCCTCGACGAAGGTGCAGGTCGCGGCCCTGCTCCCGGCCGCCAGCCATGCGCCGATCCGCTACCCGATGGCCTTGCTCAAGGGGGCCGGCGACGGCGCGCGGCGCTTCCATCGCCACCTGCAGACGCCCGCGGCGCAGGCGCTGCTGCGCGCCGCCGGCTTCGGGGCGCCATGACGGAGGTCGAGCGCGAGGCCTTGTGGCTCAGCCTGCGCGTCGCGGCCAGCGCGACGCTGTTGACGCTGCCGGTCGCGCTGGCATTGGCCTTGGCGCTCGCGCGCGGCCGCTGGCGCGGCAAGTCGCTGCTCGAAGCGCTGGTCAACCTGCCGCTGGTGCTGCCGCCGGTGGTGATCGGCTACGCGCTGTTGATCTCGTTCGGCCGCCAGGGTCCGCTCGGGCGCTGGCTGCACGAGGTGTTCGGCCTCACCTTCGTGTTCACCTTCCGCGGCGCCGTGCTCGCGGCCGCGGTGATGGCGCTGCCGCTGATGGTGCGGGCGATCCGCCAGGCCGTGGAGGCGGTCGACCGCGGCCTCGAGGACGCCGCGCGCACGCTCGGCGCAAGCCGGCTCGACGCCTTTGCCAGCGTGACCTTGCCGCTGACCGCTCCGGGGCTGCTGTCAGGCGCGGTGCTCGGCTTCGCGGCATCGCTGGGCGAGTTCGGCGCGACGATCACCTTCGTGTCCAACGTGCCGGGGCAGACGCAGACCTTGCCGCTGGCGATCTACAGCGCGCTGCAAAGCGCCGACGGCGATGCCGCCGCCGCGCGCCTGGTGCTGATCTCGGCCGTGCTCGCGTTCGCCGCGCTGGCGCTCGCGCAGTGGAGCCATCGCCGGCTGCGTCGCTGGATGGGCCAGGACGGCCACGCATGACGCTCGCGATCGACGTCACCGTGCAGCGTGGCGCGACCAGCGTCAGCGCGCGCGTCGACGTGCCCGCGCGCGGCGTCACCGCGCTGGTAGGCCGCAGCGGCGCCGGCAAGTCGAGCGTGCTGCTGGCCGCCTGCGGCCTGTTGCGGCCCAGCCGCGGCACGGTCACGCTCGACGGCACGCCGCTGTTCGACGCGCAGCGCGGCATCGACCAGCCGCCGCATGCGCGGCGCCTGGGCGTCGTGTTCCAGGACGGTCGCCTGTTCCCGCAGTGCTCGGTGCGCGCCAACCTGCTCTATGGCGAACGACGCGCGCCGGCGGGCGCCACCGGACCGCAGCTCGACGAGGTGGTCGAGCTGCTTGGCATCGCGGCGCTGCTCGATCGCCGGCCGCACCAGCTCTCCGGCGGCGAGCGCCAGCGCGTCGCGATCGGCCGCGCGCTGCTCGCGAGGCCGCGCGCGCTGCTGATGGACGAGCCGCTCGCCTCGCTCGACGCGCCGCGCCGCCACGAGCTGCTCGGTTATCTGGCCGCGCTGCCCTCGCGCCTGAACCTGCCCATCCTGTACGTCACGCACCAGATGGACGAGGTGATGCGCCTGGCCGACCGCCTGGTGCTGATGGCCGATGGCGCGGTCGCCGCCGCCGGGCCCGCGCTCGAGTTGATGAGCGATCTGACCCTGGGCCCGCTGGTCGGCCGCTTCGAGGCCGGCAGCGTGCTCGCCGGCACCGTGGTCGAGCAGCTCGCGGCGTGGCAGCTCAGTGCCGTCGAGGTCGCCGGCCAGCGCATCACCGTGCCGGCGTTGGCGGCACCGGTGGGCGCGACGGTGCGGCTGCGCGTGCGCGCGCGCGACGTCGCACTGCAACGCGAGGTGCTGGCCACGAGCGCGAGCAACCAGCTTCAAGGTCGCGTGCTGCGCGTGCTGCCGCGCGAGGCGCCTTACGCGGCGGTCGAGCTGGCGCTCTCGAACAGCGACCGGGCCGGCGCGCGGCTGTGGGCCCTGGTGACGCAGCGTTCGGTCGACACCTTGCAGATCCGGCCCGGCGATGCCATGGTGGCCAGCTTCAAGGCCGTGGCCGTCGAAGGACGCGCAGCGGCCGTGCACGACGAGGAGAAGGCCTGATGCGCGTACTGAGTGTCAACGTCGGCCGCGCGCGAACGCTGCTTGCCGGCGGGCGCCCGGTACAAAGCGCCATCGGCAAGCGCAGCGTCGAAGGCGACGTCGAGGTCAGGCCGCTGGGCCTGGTCGGCGACGAGCAGGCCGACCCGAGCGTGCACGGCGGCCTCGACAAGGCGGTCTACGCCTATCCCATGGAGCACTACGCGTTCTGGCAGACGGTGCGCGCTCAGGCGAAGCAGCAGCCGTGGAACGAGGCGCTGCCCCACGGCTTCATGGGCGAGAACCTCACGCTCGAAGGCCTGCTCGAGCCGCAGGTCTTCATCGGCGACGTGCTGCGCTTCGCGCACTGCGAACTCGCGGTGTCGGCGCCGCGCCAGCCGTGCTTCAAGTTCAACGCGGTGATGGGTTTCTCGCAGGCCGCCAAGCTGATGCTGCAGTCGGGCTTCTGCGGCTTCTATCTGGCGGTGCGCCAGCCGGGCCGCATCGCGGCGGGTGAGCCGTTCGAATGGATTCCAGGCCCGCGCGAAGTGAGCGTGAGCGAGATCTTCCGGTCGGTGATGGCGAAACACCGCTAGTTGCCGCGCTGCGTCGACAATCGCGCCATGCTCGCCTACCGACATGCCTTCCACGCGGGCAACCACGCCGACGTCCTCAAGCACGTGGTGCTGACCCAGGTGCTCGCGCACATGGGCCACAAGGACAAGCCCTACCGATTGATCGACACCCACGCCGGCGCCGGCGGCTATTCGCTCGGCAGCGCCGAGGCCAAGAAGAAGGGCGAGTTCGAGCAGGGCATCGCGCGCATCTGGACGCGCAAGGACGCGCCCGCCGCCGTGGCCGACTACCTGGCCTGCGTGCGCGCCTTCAATCCCGGCGGCGGTCTCGGCCGCTACCCCGGCTCGCCGGAGTTCGCGCGCCAGTTGCTGCGCCCGAGCGACGAACTGCGCCTGTTCGAGCTGCACCCGACCGACGTGCGCATCCTCGCGCAGCATCACGGCACGCGCCCGCACACCGAGGTGATCCACGGCGACGGCTTCGCCGGCCTGAAGAGCATGCTGCCGCCGCCATCGCGCCGCGGCGTCGTGCTGATGGACCCTTCCTATGAGCTCAAGAGCGACTAC
This sequence comes from Caldimonas sp. KR1-144, assembly GCF_049446155.1. NCBI lineage: Bacteria > Pseudomonadati > Pseudomonadota > Betaproteobacteria > Burkholderiales > Sphaerotilaceae > Caldimonas > Caldimonas sp. KR1-144. The sequence goes on along the minus strand of NZ_JBMSEE010000005.1, from coordinate 287,504 downwards.
GCCAAGGTCGTCGGCGCGGTGCGCGAGGCGCTGCAACGCTTCGCCGAAGCGGTGATCGTGATCTGGTATCCGCAGGTCAATCGCCTCGAGTCGGCCGAGCTGCCGCGCCGGCTCAAGGCGATCGCGCCCAAGGGCTGGCTGCATGCGCGCCTCACGGTGCAGGCGCCCGACGCGCAGGGCTTCGGCCTGGCCGGCAGCGGCATGTTCGTGATCAATCCGCCGTGGACGCTGCATGCGTCCCTGAAGGACGCGCTGCCGTGGCTGCGTGATGCGCTGGCGCAGGTGGACAACGCATCGCACGTGCTCGAACAGAAGGCGGTATGAGCCAGGCGCCGCTCGAAGGCATCAAGGTCGTCGAGCTCGGCCAGCTCATTGCCGGGCCTTTTGCCGGCAAGACGCTGGGCGACTTCGGCGCCGAGGTGATCAAGGTCGAGCCGCCGGGCGGCGATCCGCTGCGGCAATGGCGAATGCTGCACGACGGCACCAGCGTGTGGTGGCAGGTGCAGTCGCGCAACAAGGCGAGCGTCGTGCTGGACCTGCGCACGCCCGAAGGCCGCGCCGATGCGCGCGCGCTGATCGACGAAGCCGACGTGCTGATCGAGAACTTCAAGCCCGGCACGATGGAAGCCTGGGGCCTGGGCTACGACGATCTCGCGAAGACCAACCCCGGCCTGGTGATGCTGCGCGTCAGCGGCTACGGCCAGGACGGTCCCTATCGTGACCGCCCCGGCTTCGCGGTCGTCGCCGAGGCGATGGGCGGCCTGCGCCACCTCAGCGGCGAGCCAGGACGCGTGCCGGTGCGCTGCGGCGTCAGCCTGGGCGACACGCTGGCGGCGCTGCACGGCGTGATCGGCGTGCTGCTGGCGCTGCAGGCGCGCGGCAGGAGCGTCGGCCCCGATGCACCGAAGGGCCGCGGCCAGGTGGTCGACGTCGCGCTCTACGAAGCCGTCTTCAACTGCATGGAAAGCCTGCTGCCCGAGTACAGCGCGTTCGGCGCGGTGCGCCAGCCGGCCGGCTCGGCGCTGCCGGGCATCGCGCCGAGCAACGCCTACCGCTGCGCCGACGGCATGGTCGTGATCGGCGGCAACGGCGACTCGATCTACCAGCGCCTGATGCGCGCGATCGGGCGCGAGGACCTCGCCGTCGATCCGGCGCTGGCAAGCAATGCCGGGCGCGTGGCGCGCGTCGACGAGATCGACGCGGCGATCACGCGCTGGACCGTCGAGCGGCCGGTGACCGAGGTCGTGAACGCGCTCTCGGCCGCGCAGGTGCCGGTGGGCCGCATCTACACCGCCCGTGACATCGCCGAGGACCCGCACTTCCGCGCGCGGCAGATGATCCAGCGCGTCGTCACCGCCGACGGCCTCGCGCTCGACGTGCCCGGCATCGTGCCCAAGCTCAGCGCCACGCCGGGTGCGATCCGCACGCTGGCGCCGCGCCTGGGCGAGCGCGAGCCGCCGGCCGTCATGCCGCCGTCACACGAATCCTGATCATGGGCAGGTTCTTCTAACGCGAGACGATCGATGGCCAAGGACTTCAGCACGATGGAAGACAGCAACCGCTCGGCCAATCCGAGCGTGCACGAGCTGTCGGACCCGGCACGCCGCGTGATCCTGCGCGGCGCGCTCGGCGCTGGCGCGATCGGCCTGATCGCGCCGCTCGCCGCGGGCTGCGCATCGGGCGGCAGCCCGGCATCCGGCCTCGGCCGCTCGATCGGCTTTGCCAGCGTGCCGATGCCCGCCACCGCGAGCGACACGCTGAGCGTGCCGCCGGGCTACACCGCGCGCGCGCTCTACCGCTGGGGCGACGCGGTCGGCGTGGCCGGCGCGATGCCCGAGTTCAAGCCCGATGCGTCGAACAGCGCCGCCGACCAGGCCGTGCAGGCCGGCATGCACCACGACGGCATGCACTTCTTTCCCATGCAGCCCGGCGACTCGCGTCGCGGCCTGCTGGTGATGAATCACGAGTACACCGACGATGGCCTGCTGCATGCCGACGGCATGGCGAACTGGAGTGCCGAGAAGGTCGCCAAGTCGATGGCGGCCCACGGCGTCTCGGTGGTCGAAATCGAGCGCGCATCGGGCGGCTGGCAGCTCGTGCGGCCGTCGCGCTACGCGCGTCGCATCACCGCGTCGACGCCGATGACCATCGCCGGCCCCGCCGCCGGCCACCCGATGCTGCGCACCGCGGCCGACCCCGGCGGCACGCGCGCGCTGGGCACCTTCAACAACTGCTCGCACGGCGTCACGCCCTGGGGCACCTACCTCGCCTGCGAGGAGAACTTCGCCTACTACTTCGAAGGCCCCGAACAGCCCGACGCGCACCAGCGTCGCTGGGGCCTCAAGAAGGGCAGCGGCTTCTACCGCTGGCACGAGCACGAGCAGCGCTTCGACGCGCGCGTCGAGCCCAATGAGTTCAACCGCTTCGGCTGGGTCGTCGAGATCGATCCCTTCGATCCCACCAGCACGCCGGTCAAGCGCACCGCGCTCGGCCGCGCCGCGCACGAGGGCGCGGCCTGCTCGCAGACCCGCGACGGCCGCGTCGTGGTCTACATGGGCGAGGACGCGCGCTTCGAGTACGTCTACAAGTTCGTTTCGCGCGATGCCGTCAAGCCCGGCGGCGCGGCCGCCAACCGCGAACTGCTCGACCACGGCACGCTCTACGTCGCGAAGTTCGAGGCCGACGGCAGCGGCCGCTGGCTGCCGCTGGTGCATGGCGAGGGCCCGCTGACCGCGGCCAACGGCTTCGCGTCGCAAGGCGAGGTGCTGGTCAAGAGTCGACAGGCCAGCGACCTGCTGGGTGCGACCAAGATGGACCGCCCCGAGTGGACCGCCGTCGACCCGATCAGCCGCGAGGTCTACGTCACGCTGACCAACAACAGCGCGCGCGGCGCCGCCGGCCAGCCCGGCGTCGATGCCGCCAACCCGCGTGCCAGCAATACGATGGGCCAGATCCTGCGCTGGCGCGAGGACGGCGACCTCGACGCGACGCGCTTCGCATGGACCCACTTCGTGCTCGCCGGCGATGCGGCCAACGAGCGCGCCGAGGCCCGCGGCAACGTCAAGGGCGACACGTTCGGCAGCCCCGACGGTATCTGGGTCGACCCGCGCGGCGTGCTGTGGATCCAGACCGACGTGTCCACGTCGACGCTCGGCAAGGGCGACTACGCGCGCCTGCCCAACAACCAGATGCTGGCTTGCGACCCGACGCAAGGCGTCGTGCGCCGCTTCCTGGTCGGCCCGGCCGGCTGCGAGGTCACCGGCGTGATCACGACGCCCGACCTGCGCACGATGTTCGTCAACATCCAGCATCCGGGCGAAAGCCCGAGTGAGCGCAGCGACCCGGCGCAGCCCGCGCGCTACTCGCGCTGGCCCGACGGCGGCCGCCCGCGCTCGGCAACGGTGGTGATCACGAAGGACGACGGCGGCGTGATCGGGACCTGATCCGCGTCAGGGCACGGGTGCTCGCTGCAGGTCGCGAAACGCCGCGAACAACCATGAGCGCATGCCGATCACCAGCGTGAACGGCCGCTTGAGCTCGGCCGGCAGCTTCTGGTCGGCCAGGTGCTGCTGCGCGAAGTCCTGCGCCAGCCGGGTGAGCCGCTCGTTGAACAGCGCCGCGTGCGCTCGCCCGACCTGGCCATGCACCAGCAGCAGCAGGTCGCCCTCGCCGTCGAAGCCGCCATTGAAATAGTCGGGCACGACCTGCTCGCGGAAGTAGCGCATCACCGGGCCGTCGGGCCGCCAGCGAAAGGTCTTGGCCACTTTGATGCGATAGCGGTTGAGCGGGCGCAGCTCGATCACGCCGAGCCGGTCGAGGCGGGCCATCAGGCGCACGCCCTCGGCCTCGGTGATGCGATAGGTCGCCAGGATCTGCTCGAAGGTCCACTGGCTCAGGCAGCTGATCGCGAACAGCAGCAGCTTGCGGTCGGCCACCATCGCGCGCTCCTGCTCGAGCGTGAGTTCGGATCGCTGCGGCTGCGCGTCGGCGATGCGGCGCGCCAGTTCGGCGAAGTCCATCTTCAGCACGCCCAGCACCTGGTCGATGCGCGACAGCGGCATGTCGCCCTTGGCAAACATGCGCTTCACGCTCGATTCGGCCAGGCCCAGCTTCGGCGCCAGCGCGGCGTAGGTGATGCGCGCCGACTTGAGCTCGGCTTTCAACGCATCGACGAGATCGGCGGTGGTGCTCATGCCGCCATGCTAGGCCATCAAGTACCGAATATTGGTACCAGACAGCCCGAGAGACGCCTCCTCGTACAGCGACGTTGAACCGAAGGCGATGCGCATCGACCATGCGCGCCGTGTTCGACAGCCCAAGGGGCATGCGATGGAATCGAAGGGTTCAATGCGTCGGGCTCCGGGGCTTACTCGCCGGCACCTGCTGTGTTGCGGCGCGGCGCTGGCCGGCGGCCTGTTCACCGGCCTGGCGGCGCAAGAGACCGAGGCGCCAGCGCTCGGCAGTGCGGCACGCGCGTTGGTGCACGAGGCGCTGCACGGCCTCGACGCCACGCAGCTGTGGGACGCACACGCCCACTTGCTGGGCACCGGCGATTCCGGCTCGGGGTGCCGGGTCCATCCCGCGATGCAGCAGTGGTGGCATCCGCTCGAATGGACGCGCCGGCGCGCCATCCTCGCCGCGTCGGGCGTGGCGCCCGAGGCGGCGTCGGTCGACCGCGCCTTTGTCGAGCGTTTGAACACGCTGGCTGCCGACTTTCCGGTCGGCGCGCGCTGGCTGCTGTTCGCGTTCGAACGCGCGCACGACGACGCCGGGCGGCCACGCGACGCCTGGTCCACCTTCCACGTGCCCAATGTCTACGCCGCCGCGGTGGCGCGCTCGGCACCGCAGCGCTTCGGCTGGGTCGCCTCGGTGCACCCCTACCGCGACGACGCGCTCGAAGCACTGAACGCGGCGCTGGCCGACGGCGCGATGGCGGTGAAGTGGCTGCCCAGCGCCATGAACATCAACCCGCTCGACGCGCGTTGCCGCCCCTACTACGCACGGCTTGCGCGCACCGGCGTGCCGCTGGTCGTGCATTGCGGCGAGGAGAAGGCCGTGCCGGGCGCGCATCGCGAGGCCTTCGGCAATCCGCTGCTGATGCGCGCGCCGCTCGAAGCCGGCGTGCGCGTGGTCGTCGCGCATGCGGCCTCGCTCGGCGAAGCGCTCGACACCGACCGCCGATCGGCGCCGGCCGTGCCCGCGTTCTCGCTGTTCGCGCGGCTGATGGACGAGCCGGCCTGGCGCGACCGCCTGCTGGCCGACGTGTCCGCCGTGCTGCAGGTCAACCGCAGCGCCGCGGTCGCGCGCACGCTGCTGCGGCGCGACGATTGGCACGCGCGGCTGCTGCATGGCTCAGACCATCCACTGCCCGGCGTGACGGCGCTCGTCTCGCCGCTGCAGCTCGCGGCGCGCGGGCTGATCGACGCGGCCGACATCGCACCGCTGCGCGAGATCCGCGCACGCAATCCGCTGCTCTTCGACCTGGTGCTCAAGCGCCGCGTGCGCGACGGCGCGGCAGGATTCGCGCCGGCCGTGTTCGCCACGTCACGCCACTTCGACAGCGCCTCGTCTACAGTCGCCGACGGTTCGGCCCCCTGGAGGAGATCCATCGCATGAGTGCCATTCAGAAGCACGACCGCCTCGGCGATCGCGCGCCGCACGACGCGCACCCGAACCAGTTCGCGCTGCTGCGCGAACGCCGCTTCGCGCCCTTCTTCTGGACCCAGTTCCTCGGCGCCGGCAACGACAACCTGTTCAAGTTCGCGTTCACGGTGCTGGTGACCTACCAGCTCGACGTGAGCTGGCTGCCGCCCGCGCTGGCGGGCCTCGCGATCGGCGCGCTGTTCATCCTGCCGTTCCTGCTGTTCTCGGCCACCTCCGGCCAGCTGGCCGACAAGTTCGACAAGACGCGCGTGATCCAGCTCGTGAAGTCGCTGGAGATCGCGATCATGCTCGTCGCCGGCGCGGGCTTCTGGTTCGCCCACGTGCCGCTGCTGCTGGCGTGCGTGTTCCTGATGGGCCTGCACTCCACGCTGTTCGGCCCGGTCAAGTTCGCCTACATGCCGCAGCACCTGAGCGAACGCGAGCTGACCGGCGGCAACGGCATGGTCGAGATGGGCACCTTCGTCGCGATCCTGCTCGGCCAGGTGGCCGGCGGGCTGCTGATCGCCGTGCCCGGGGTGGGGCCGCACTACGTGGCCTTCGCGTGCCTGGCGCTCGCGGTGCTCGGGCGCGCGAGCGCTCAGTTCGTGCCGCCGTCGCCATCGACCGACCCGGGCCTGCGCATCAACTGGAACCCCGTCTCGGAGACGTGGCGCAACCTGAGGCTGGCGCACGGCCAGTTGGCCGTGTTCCGCTCGCTGCTGGGCATCTCGTGGATGTGGTTCTTCGGCGCGGTATTCCTGTCGATGTTCCCCGCCTTCGCGAAGGACGTGCTGGGCGGCAACGAGCAGGTCGCGTCGCTGCTGCTCGTCGTGTTCTCGGTTGGCATCGGCACCGGCTCGCTGCTGTGCGAGACGCTCAGCCGGCGCCACGTCGAGATCGGCCTCGTGCCGTTCGGCGCGATCGGCATGAGCGTGTTCGCCATCGACCTCTACCTCGCGACGCGCGGCCTCACGCCGGCCGCCGGCGTCGGCGCGGCGGCGTTCGTGCAGTCGGCGGCGCACTGGCGCGTGATGGCGGATCTCGGGCTGCTGGCGTTGTTCGCCGGGCTGTACAGCGTGCCGATGTACGCGCTGATCCAGCTGCGCGCGCAGCCGACGCATCGCGCGCGCATCATCGCGGCCAACAACATCCTCAACGCGCTGTTCATGATCGCCAGCGCCGTGATGGCCGGCGCGCTGCTGAAGGCCGGCTTCACGATTCCGCAGATCTTCCTCGTCACCGGCGTGCTCAACGCGCTGGTCGCGGCCTACATCTTCCTGCTGGTGCCAGAGTACCTGCTGCGCTTCCTGGCGCTGATCGTCTCGCGCCTGATGTACCGCTTTCGCGTGGCCGGCGACGAGCACATCCCGACCGAAGGCCCCGCGCTGCTGGTGTGCAACCACGTGAGCTTCGTCGATCCGATCCTGCTTATGGCGGCCAGCCCGCGGCCGATCCGCTTCGTCATGGACCACCGCATCTTCGCGACGCCGGTGCTGGGCTGGATCTTCCGGCTCGCGAAGGCGATTCCGATCGCGCCGCAGAGCGAAGACGCCCAGACCTACGAGCGCGCGTTCGCCGAGGCGCGCCGCGCGCTCGACGAGGGCGAGCTGCTGCTCGTCTTTCCCGAAGGCGCGATCACGCGCGACGGCGCGCTGCAGCCCTTCAAGGGCGGCGTGATGAAGATCCTCGAGACGCACCCGGTGCCGGTCGTGCCGCTGGCGCTGACCAACCTGTGGGGCTCGTTCTTCTCGCGCGCGGGCGGTGCGGCGATGACGCAGCCGTTTCGCCGCGGCTTGTGGTCGCGCGTGGGGCTGCGCGCCGAGCCGGCGCTGGCGCCCCAGCAGGTGACGCCGCAGGCGCTGCAGGCGCGCGTGCAGTCGGTGATCGACGCCGGCGTGCCGGGCTGAGGTTCCGGGCTGAAGTTCCGGGCTGAACGCCGAAACGCCGGCGCTCAGACGCCGCGCGCGCGGTCCGCGGCGAACTGGCGGCGATAGGCCTCGAAGCGGCCTTCGTCGAGTGCCTGGCGCACCTCGCGCATCAGGTTCAGGTAGTAGTGCAGGTTGTGGATGCTGGTGAGCATCGGCCCCAGCATTTCGCCGCAGCGGTCGAGGTGGTGCAGGTAGGCGCGGCTGAAGTTCGCACACGTGTAGCAAGCACAACTCTCGTCGAGCGGCCGCTCGTCGGTCTTGTGGCGCGCGTTGCGGATCTTCAGGTCGCCGAAGCGCGTGAACAGGTGGCCGTTGCGGGCATTGCGCGTGGGCATCACGCAGTCGAACAAGTCAACGCCCTGCGCCACGCCTTCGACCAGGTCTTCCGGCGTGCCCACGCCCATCAGGTAGCGCGGCTTGTGCGAAGGCAGCCGGTGAGGCGTGTGCGCCATGATGCGCAGCATCTCCTCCTTGGGCTCGCCGACGCTCACTCCGCCGATCGCGTAGCCGGGCAGGTCCATCGCCACCAGCGCGTCGAGCGAGGCCTCGCGCAGGTGCTCGAACATGCCGCCTTGCACGATGCCGAACAGCGCGTTGGGGTTTTGCAGCCGCTCGAATTCCGCGCGGCAGCGCTGCGCCCAGCGCAGGCTGAGCTCCATCGACGCGCGCGCTTCCTTCTCGGTCGTGACATGGCCCTTGGTCTCGTAGGGCGTGCATTCGTCGAACTGCATGACGATGTCGGAGTTCAACACCGTCTGGATCTGCATCGAGATCTCGGGCGTGAGGAAGAGCTTGTCGCCGTTGACCGGTGACGCGAACTTCACGCCCTCCTCGCTGATCTTGCGCATCTCGCCCAGGCTCCAGACCTGAAAGCCGCCGCTGTCGGTGAGGATGGGCCGGCTCCAGCCCTCGAAGCGATGCAGGCCGCCGAACTGGCGCATCACGTCCAGGCCCGGGCGCATCCACAGGTGGAAGGTGTTGCCGAGGATGATCTGCGCGCCCATCTCGTCGAGCGAGCGCGGCATCACGCCCTTGACCGTGCCGTAGGTGCCCACCGGCATGAAGATCGGCGTCTCGACGACGCCGTGGTTGAGCGCGAGGCGGCCGCGCCGGGCCAGGCCTTCGGTCTTGAGCAGTTCGAATCGGAGCATGGCGCGATTGTCGCCAGCCCGGCACACGTGGCTTTGCATGTCTTTGCGCCTGCGAATCATTCTCACTTAGAATCGCGGCCCGCATGCCGACGGACCGGCAGGCAGATTCGATGAGCCGCCCCGCCTTCGCCCCCCTCGACCCGCACCCGGCCGCGCTGGCGCTGCCGCGCCAACGCCACCCGGCGCTGATGCTCGCCATCGTCGCCGGGCACGCGGCGCTCGTGGCCGCGCTGGTCCTGGCGGTGAACCGCATCCCGGCGGTCGCGGCACCGGTCAAGACCTTCGTCGCGCTGCTGCCGGCGCCCGAGCTGCCGCGTCCGCCCGATCCGCCCCAGCAGCCGCCCCAGCCGCGCAAGACCGTGCGTGCGGTCGCAGCGCCGACGCCGCCGCAGGCCCAGGTGCCGCCGCCCGAAGTCACCATCGCCGAGGCGCCGCCGCCGCCGATCGCCGTCGAGGTCGCGCCGCCCGCGCCAGCCCCGGCGCCGCCGCCCGCTCCACCCGCCGAGCCCGCGCCGGCCGCGCCGCGTGTGCTGCCGGTCACGGCGGTTCGCTACCTGGTGCCGCCGGCGCCGACCTACCCGCTGCTGTCCAAGCGGATGAACGAGGTCGGCACGGTCGTCGTGAAGATCCTGGTCGACGAGAAGGGCCGCCCGCGCGACGCGCTGGTGGCCGAGAGCTCCGGCTTCGCCCGCCTCGACGAGGCGGCGCGCCTGGCCGCGCTGGCTGCGCGCTTCGTGCCTTACGTCGAGCAAGGCGTGGCCCATGCCGTGTGGGTGCTCGCGCCGATCCAGTTCAGCCTCGGGCGCAGCTCGTGACGCGCGCCCGATCGTCCATTCCCGCGCCCAGCGCGTCCCCGCCAGCCCGCTTCAAGGCCGCCGCGCGCGGCCTTCGTCTTGCGCCAGCCACGGACCGGCCCGGCTTCCATCCGAGACCTTTCCTGGAGAGCAAGACGACATGACGAAGAAGAAGCAATCCCGTCGATCCGAGGCGCGCCGCGCCTTGCTGCCCCTGGGCGCGCTGGCCGCCGGCTTCGGACTCGCGCACGCCGCGTGGGCCCAGCAGACCGCCACGCCGCCGGCCACGGCCGCGAGCGATCCCGCGCCGGTGATGCCGCAAGTCGTCGTCAAGGGCGAGGCCGAGCCGCAGGGCAAGGAGGCCTACCAGGCGACGACCACGCGCATCGGCCGCGGCAAGCAGGAACTGCGCGACGTGCCGCAGTCGCTGACGGTCATCAACGAGAAGCTGATGGACGACACCAATGCCGACACGCTGCGCGGCGCGCTGCACCGCGCAGTGGGCATCAGCTTCGAAGCCGGCGAAGGCGGCGGCATCGGTGACCTGATCCGCCTGCGCGGCTTCTCCGCGCGCGGCGACATCTACCAGGACGGCATCCGCGACATCGCGCAGTACAACCGCGACACCTTCAACCAGGACCGCGTCGAGATCCTGCGCGGCGCGGCCTCGATGCTGTTCGGCCGCGGCTCGACCGGCGGCGTGATCAACCAGGTCAGCAAGCAGCCGTTCCTGATGTCGCAAAGCGAGGTGGCCTTCACCGCGGGCACCGACGACTACTACCGCCTGACCGGCGACTTCAACATCAAGACCGGCGACGACGCGGCGCTGCGCATCAACGCGATGCGCACCGACGCGCACAGTTTCCGCAACGGCCCCGAGACGCACCGCACCGGCATCGCGCCGACCTTCCGCTGGGGCATCGGTACCAGCGACGAGTTCTCGGTGGGCCTCTATCACCTCGAGTACGACGACGTGCCCGACTACGGCTTCGGCTGGGTCAACGGCCGGCCGGTCGAGCGGGCCCGCGAGCACTGGTACGGCTTCGAGTCCGACTACCAGAAGGACCAGGCGACCTACGGCACCTTCTCGTGGCTGCACCGCTTCGAAGGCGGCACCGAGTGGCGCACCATCGTGCGCGACGGCCACTACAAGCGCGACCTGTGGGCCACCACGGCACGCGCGGCGGTCGCTGCCGGCGCCTCGCTCGACGACGCCACGCCGGTCAACTTCGGCAACCAGACGCGCGCCGCGAAGGACCATCACCAGTTCGTGCAGAGCGACGTGAACGGCCGCGCGAACTGGTTCGGGCTGGCGCACCAGTTCACCGTGGGCGCCGACTTCTCGAACGAGGACACCACCACCTACAGCTACAGCGGCACGCCGGCCAAGCCCGCCTCGACCTTCGGCCGGCCCGGCCCGTTCGTGCGGGTCGACGACACGCGCACCAAGGCCCCCAGCGTCGACTTCACCTCGCGCAACGTCGGCGTCTATGCGCAAGACACGCTGCAGGTCGCGCCGGCCTGGAAGATCGTCGCCGGCGTGCGCTACGACGCCAGCAAGGGCGAGTACACGAACCTCGACAGCGCGTTCCCGATCTCGTGGGACCGCACCGACGAGCTGCTCAGCGGACGCCTGGGCGTGCTGTGGCAGCCGAGCGCGAGCTCCTCCTACTACGCGTCGTGGGGCACCTCGTACAACACGACCGGCGACCTCTACCAGTTCGGCGTCTCCACCAATCCGCCCGCCGACTGGGCCGCGGCGAACTGCGGCGGCACGGTCGACCAGGCCTGCCGCGTCGCCTACGGCAACTACAGCGCCCAGCTGAGCGCCAACACGCCGCCCGAGAAGAGCCGCAACTTCGAGATCGGCGCCAAGTGGGACGCGCTCGACGGCGCGCTGTCGCTGCGCACCGCGATCTTCCGCACCGAGAAGACCAACGAGCGCAACACCGACGTCGACACCGCCAACCAGTCCTACCTGCTCAACGGCAAGCGCCACACCGACGGCATCGAGATCGAAGGCGCCGGCCGCGTGACGCCGGACCTCGAGGTCTTCGGCGGCTTCGCCTACATGCGCGGACGCATCGACGCCGCCGCGCCCTCGGTGGCCGGCACCGCGAACGACACCACGGGCCTCGAACCCGGCCTGACGCCGCGGCGCACCGGCAACCTCTGGGTCGCGTACCGCATCGCGCCGCAATGGCGCCTGGGCATCGGCGCCGACGGCATGAGCTCGCGCAAGCCGGCGCAGGCCGAGACCTCGCCGAACACCGCGCCCGGCTACGTCAAGTTCGACGGCATGGTCGAGTACGTGCACGAGCGCTATGCGCTGCGCCTGAACCTGTTCAACCTGTTCGACAAGAACTACGCCGACGGCATCTATCGCGGCCACACGGTGCCGGGCCTGGCGCGCGCGGCGCAGTTGACCGCGACCGCGACGTTCTGACCCGCCGACGGGGCCGATCATGCTGCTGCACGTTCCGAACATCCTGACCGGCCACGCGCTCCACAAAGCGCAGGCGTTGCTCTCGCAAGCGCCGTGGAGCGACGGCCGGGTGACCGCCGGCAGCCAGTCGACCCAGGTCAAGAACAACCAGCAGCTGGCCGAGGACCATCCGCTCACCGCGCAGCTGCAGGAGATCGTGATGGAGGCGCTGGCCGGCAGCGCGCTGTTCTTCGCGGCCGCCCTGCCGAAGAAGATCTTCCCGCCGCTGTTCAACCGCTACGCCGGCGCGGCCAATGCGTTCGGCAACCACATCGACAACGCGGTGCGCACGATCAAGCACGGGCCGCATCGCGGCACGCACGTGCGCACCGACGTCTCCTGCACGCTGTTCCTCGCCGAGCCCTCGAGCTACGACGGCGGCGAGCTGGTCGTCGAGGACACCTTCGGTTCGCAGCGCATCAAGCTCGCGGCTGGGGACCTGGTGCTCTATCCCGGCACCAGCGTGCACCGCGTCGAGCCGGTGACGCGCGGCGCGCGGCTGGCGAGCTTCTTCTGGATCGAGAGCATGGTGCGCAGCGACGAGCAGCGCCGCCTGCTCTACGAGATGGACATGAACCTCGTCGCGCTGCGCGAGCAGCTTGGCGACACGCCGGAACTGGTTGCGCTGACCGGCACTTATCACAACCTGCTGCGCCAGTGGGCCGACGCCTGAGGCGCGTCAAGGTCAGCGACCGCGCTCGAGCCCGACGATCCAGTGCACGAGCCGCCGCGCGTCCGCCTCGCTGATCGCCACGCGGTTGGGCGGCATCGCGAGCCCGCTGGCCTGCCCCTTCCAGTGGCTGTCGTAGGGGTTGGATCCGCTCATCACGGTCGCCGTCAGCCGCGCCTCGGCCTCGGGCTGGCCGCGGTACTTGGCCGACACGTCGCGCCATGCCGGGCCCACCGGCGGCAGGCCGTCGGGGCCCTTGGCGCCGCGCTCGACATGGTGGCAGCTCATGCAGCCGCTGCTGCTGGCCAGCTTGAGCATTGCGGCATCCTCGCTGGCGGCCAGTGCCGAGGCCAGTGGCAGTGCGGCGCCGGCAGCCAGCAGGATTCGGCGCAGATGAAGGCGATGGGTCATGTGAAGCTCCTGACGTGGTGAAGATGTCGATCGTCAGGGTCACGATATGAAGGCGCCGCCATGTGCCGTTGACGCCGGTCAAGCACCGGCTGATGAGTCACAGGCTGGCACAGCGAAGGACTGCGCCGCCATGTTGTCTTCGCAACGTTTGCTCCAGGCTGGCGCAGCTGGGCGCGACGTCAGCGCGGTGCGCGCTCGAGCAGCATCGCGTCGCCGTAGCTGAAGAAGCGGTAGCGCTCGCGCACCGCATGCGCGTACAGCGCGCGGATGCGCTCGTAGCCCGCGAAGGCGCTGACCAGCATCATCAGCGTGCTCTTCGGCAGGTGGAAGTTGGTCACCAGTCGGTCGACGACGCGGAACTCGAAGCCGGGCGTGATGAAGATGTCGGTCTCGCGCGCGCCGGCAGCGAGCGCGCCGCCGCGTGCCGCCGATTCGAGCGCGCGCAGCGTCGTCGTGCCGACCGCGACGATGCGCCCGCCCGCGGCGCGGGTACGCGCGATCGCCTCCACGGTGGCCGCCGGCACGTCGAAACACTCGCTGTGCATGCGGTGCTCGGCGAGCCGCTCGACGCGCACCGGCTGGAAGGTGCCCGCGCCGACGTGCAGCGTCACCTCGGCGCGCGCGATGCCGCGTGCGGCAAGCGCTGCGAGCAGCGCCTCGTCGAAATGCAGCGCCGCGGTCGGCGCGGCGACCGCGCCCGGCTTGGCGGCGAACACGGTCTGGTAGCGCCTCGCGTCGTCGGCTTCGTCGGCGTGGGTGATGTATGGCGGCAGCGGCACATGGCCGCAGCGTTCGAGCAGCGCGAAGGGATCGGACGGAAAGCGCAGGTGGAACAGCGCGTCGTCCGGGCCGCAGCGGCCCAGCACCTCGGCATCGAAGGCGTGGGCTTCGTCGTCGCCGAAACGCACCAGCGCGCCGGGCTTCGGCGACTTGCTCGCGCGCAGGTGGGCCCAGACCTCGTGCGTGCCGGCAAGCACGCGCTCGATCAGCGCCTCGACCGCGCCGCCCGAGGCCTTGCGGCCATACAGCCGCGCCTTGATCACCTTGGTGTCGTTGAACACCAGCAGGTCGCCGGGCCCGAGCAGCGCGGGCAGCTCGCGGAAGACACGGTCGACCGGTTCGGGCCCGCGGCCGTCGAGCAGGCGCGAGGCGCTGCGTTCGGGCGCGGGATGCTGGGCAATCAGTTCGGGCGGCAGCGCGAAGTCGAAGTCGGCCGTCGTCCAGTCTCGGGAAACGGTGGGAAGCGATGTCATGACACGCAGGCTTGACCGGCCTGGAGGGTGAATGAGGCATGCGGGCGCGGCCGAGGCCGCAGGCAGAATTGTTCCATGCCGCCCGACGCCAGCGCCGAGCCGACCCTCAAGCCCAAAGCCGCCGCGCCCGCGAAGTCGGCGCCGCAGCGCGCGATGGAAAAGCTCGGCCTCGTGCGCGACATCGACCTCGCGCTGCACTTGCCGCTGCGCTACGAAGACGAGACGCGCGTGACGCCGATCGCGCAGGCACGCCCGGGCGAGAGCGTGCAGGTCGAGGGCACGGTGCGCGACAGCCGCGTCGAGTTCCGACCGCGTCGCCAGCTCGTCGTGCGCATCGAAGACGATGCCGGCGACGAACTGGTGCTGCGCTTCCTGCACTTCTATCCCTCGCACCAGAAGACGCTCGCGATCGGCGCGCGCGTGCGCGTGCGCGGCGAGCCGCGCGGCGGGTTCTTCGGGCTGGAGATGGTGCACCCCAGCTTCAAGGCCGTGCACGAGGACACGCCGCTGGCCGCGACGCTGACGCCGGTCTATCCGGCCAGCGCGCAGCTGCCGCAGGCCTATCTGCGCAAGGCGATCGAGGGCGCCTTCTCGCGCGCGCCGCTGGCCGAGCTGCTGCCGCCGGGCACCGTGCCGGCGGGCCTGCCGTCGCTGAAGGAGGCGCTGTCGGTGCTGCACCACCCGCCGCCTGCCGCGAGCCTCGCAGCGCTGGAGGACCACAGCCATCCGGCCTGGCAGCGGCTCAAGTTCGAGGAGCTGCTCGCGCAGCAGCTGTCGCAGCAGCAAGCGCAGTTCGAGCGCGCCAAGCTGCGCGCGCCGGCGCTGCGCGCGGCGACCGGCGGCCTGCACGAGAAGCTGCTCGCGGCCTTGCCGTTCACGCTGACCGGCGCGCAGCACCGCGTCGCCGAGGAGATCGCGCGCGATCTCGCCAGGCCCGCGCCGATGCACCGCCTGCTGCAAGGCGACGTCGGCTCGGGCAAGACCGTGGTCGCCGCGCTCGCGGCCGCGGTCGCGATCGACGCCGGCTGGCAGTGCGCGCTGATGGCGCCGACCGAGATCCTGGCCGAGCAGCACTTCCGCAAGCTGGTCGGCTGGCTCGAGCCGCTGGGCATCGGCGTCGCGTGGCTCACCGGCAGCGTCAAGGGCAAGGCGCGCGCGAAGATGCTCGAGCGCGTGGCCTCGGGCGAGGCTGGCCTCGTGGTGGGCACGCATGCGGTGATCGAGGACACCGTGCAGTTTCGCCAGCTGGGGCTCGCGATCGTCGACGAGCAGCACCGCTTCGGCGTGCAGCAGCGCCTGGAGCTGCGCCGCAAGCTCGGGCGCGCCGGGCTCGAGCCGCACCTCTTGATGATGAGCGCGACGCCGATCCCGCGTACGCTGGCGATGACCTACTTCGCCGATCTCGAGGTCAGCACGATCGACGAGCTGCCGCCCGGGCGCACGCCGGTGGTCACCAAGCTGTTCGCCGACCACCGCCGCGACGAGGTGATCGCGCGCATCCGCGACGAGGTCGCGCGCGGCCGCCAGGTCTACTGGGTCTGCCCGCTGATCGAGGAGAGCGAATCGCTCGATTTGCGCAACGCCACCGAGACGCACCAGCAGCTGTGTGCGGCGCTGCCCGACCAGATGGTGGGCCTGTTGCACGGGCGCATGCCGGCGGCCGAGAAGGCCGCGGCGATGAGCCTGTTCGCGGGCGGCCAGATGAGCGTGCTGGTCGCCACCACGGTGATCGAGGTCGGCGTCGACGTGCCGAACGCGAGCCTGATGGTGATCGAGCATGCCGAGCGCTTCGGCCTCTCGCAGCTGCACCAGCTGCGCGGGCGCGTCGGCCGCGGCGCCGCGGCGAGCGTGTGCGTGCTGCTCTACACCGCGCCGCTGTCGCCCACCGGCAAGGACCGCCTGCGCGCGATGGCCGAGACCACCGACGGCTTCGAGATCGCGCGCCGCGACCTGGAGATTCGCGGTCCGGGCGAGTTCATGGGCGCGCGGCAGTCGGGCTCGGCGCTGCTGCGCTTCGCCGATCTGGCCGAGGACAACGCGCTGCTGATGCAGGCGAGGCGCGTCGCGCCCGCGCTGCTCGCGCAGCATCCGGCCGCGGCGCGCGCGCACATCGAGCGCTGGCTGGGCGGCA
Source organism: Caldimonas sp. KR1-144 (assembly GCF_049446155.1). Classification (NCBI taxonomy): domain Bacteria; kingdom Pseudomonadati; phylum Pseudomonadota; class Betaproteobacteria; order Burkholderiales; family Sphaerotilaceae; genus Caldimonas; species Caldimonas sp. KR1-144. The sequence continues at coordinate 271,038 of NZ_JBMSEE010000005.1, read as the reverse complement.
AGCAGGAGTACCTGAAGGCATGACGACCTCCCCTTGGACCGATGCGTGGGAGCGCGCACGACCGATCGCGACCGACTGGTCGTCGCCGCCGCCGCAGGCGCCGCTGGCCAGCCTGCGGATCCTCGACCTCTCGCGCCTGCTGCCGGGCCCGATGGCCTGCCGCTACCTCGCCGATCTTGGCGCGCAGGTGCTGAAGATCGAGCCGCCCATGGCCGGCGGTACGCCGGGCGACGACGCAGCCGGCATGGGCCCGCGCCACGGCGAGACCTCGGCCTTCTATCAGGTGGTCAACGCCGGCAAGCGCCGCCTCGCGCTGGATCTCAAGCGCGAGTCCGACCTCGCCTCGCTGCGCGCGCTGGTGGCCGAGGCGCATGCGGTCGTCGAAGGCTTTCGCCCCGGCGTGATGGAGCGGCTCGGCCTCGGCTACGCGGCGCTCGCGGCGATCAATCCGCGCATCGTGCTCGCCAGCATCAGCGGCTACGGCCAGGACGGGCCGCTGCGCCTGGCGGCCGGCCACGACATCAACTACCTCTCGCTCGCCGGCGTGATCGACCAGACCCGCGCGGCCGACGGCACGCCCGCGATCTGCCACCTGCAGATCGCCGACCTGCTCGGCGGCGCGCAGAGCGCGGCCATCGGCACGCTCGCCGGCATCGTCGGCGGCCTCACGCGCGGGCGCGGCGGCTGGGTCGACGTCTCGATGACCGACGCGGTGCGCCAGCACCTGGTGTTCGCCGGCATCGACGCGCTGCTCGCCGATCCGGCGCCGGCGCCCGGTGCCTCGCTGCTCGACGGCGGCGTTGCCTGCTACCAGCTCTACCGCTGCGCCGACGGCGCCTGGCTCGCGGTCGGTGCGCTCGAGCTGAAGTTCTGGCAGGCGCTGTGCGACGCGCTCGGGCAAGCCGCCTGGCGATCGCGCCACTGGAGCCTGGGCGAGGCCCCCGGCAGCGCCGCGGCGCGCCAGCTGATCGGCGAGGTCGCGGCCCACTTCGCGGCCGCGCCGCGCGACGCCTGGCTGGCCCGACTGGCCGCGGCCGACTGCTGCGTCACGCCCGTGCTCGACGCGGCCACCGCCCTGTTCGGTGCGGGCGGCGCGGATGCGGGCGAAGGCCTGCGCCGGCTCGCCGGCCCGGCCCTGCGCTGGCGCAGCTGAAGGCTCAGGCGCACAATCGCCCTCTCACCATCCATCGTCTCAGGCAATCGAGTCGCCGTCTGGGGCGGGTGGCCCGCCGATCAGCAGCCATGACCCTGACCGAACTGCGCTACATCGTCGCCGTGGCCCGCGAGAAGCACTTCGGCCGCGCGGCCGAGGCCTGCTTCGTCTCGCAGCCCACGCTCAGCGTCGCGGTGAAGAAGCTCGAGGAAGAGCTGGACGTCAAGATCTTCGAGCGCGGCAGCAACGAGGTCTCGGTGACGCCGCTGGGCGAGGACATCGTGCGCCAGGCGCAGTCGGTGATCGAGCAGGCCTCGGCGATCAAGGAGATCGCCAAGCGCGGCAAGGACCCGCTGGCCGGCGCACTGCGCCTGGGCATCATCTACACGATCGGGCCCTATCTGCTGCCCGACCTGGTGAAGCACGCGATCGAGCTGTTCCCGCAGATGCCGCTGATGCTGCAGGAGAACTTCACCGTCAAGCTGCTCGAGATGCTGCGCACGGGCGAGCTCGACGCGGCCATCATGGCCGAGCCTTTCCCCGACACCGGGCTGGCAATCGCGCCGCTGTACGACGAGCCCTTCGTCGTCGCGGTGCCGGCCTCGCACCCGCTGGCCAAGCGCGAGAGCATCTCGTCGACCGAGCTGAAGCAGGAGACCATGCTGCTGCTGGGCACCGGTCATTGCTTTCGCGACCACGTGCTCGAGGTCTGCCCCGAGTTCGCGCGCTTCTCGAGCGATGCCGAGGGCATCCGCAAGAGCTTCGAGGGTTCGTCGCTGGAAACCATCAAGCACATGGTGGCTTCGGGGATGGGCGTCACCGTGGTGCCGCAGCTGTCGGTGCCCAAGGAGCCGCAGCCGCACCTGCGCTACATCCCCTTCACCGACCCGGCGCCGACGCGCCGCGTGGTGCTGGCATGGCGGCGCACCTTCACGCGCTACGAGGCGATCGCGGCGCTGCGCAACGCGGTCTACGCCTGCGAGCTGCCCGGCGTGGCGCGGCTGACGGCCTGAGCCTTTCGGACAAGGCGCCGTCCCTCCTTCGGCCTGTTGCAGGCGCCCCCCATCGGCGTTTGAATCGACGACGCGCCGGCCGGTGCTATCGACAGCCTAGGAATAGGCAATTTGCTATCGGCTTGCGGCACTTCTAAGCTGTCGGCTATCAACCCATGTCATCCCTTGCAAAAGAGGAGCCGCCGATGTCCCAGCCCGCTGCATCCGCCGAAGCCAAGTGCCCGTTCCACCACGCCGCCGCGAGCGGTACGGCCAACAAGGACTGGTGGCCCAACCAGCTGCGGCTGGACCTGCTGAGCCAGCATTCGAGCAAGTCCAACCCGCTCGGTGAACAGTTCGACTACGCCGAGGCCTTCAAGAAGCTCGACTACTACGCGCTGAAGAAGGACCTGCTCGCGCTGATGACCGACTCGCAGGACTGGTGGCCAGCCGACTTCGGGCACTACGGTCCGCAGTTCGTGCGCATGGCCTGGCACGCCGCCGGCACCTATCGCACCGCCGACGGACGCGGCGGCGGCGGCCGCGGCCAGCAGCGCTTCGCGCCGCTCAACAGCTGGCCGGACAACGTCAACATCGACAAGTCGCGCCGCCTGCTGTGGCCGATCAAGCAGAAGTACGGGCAGGCGATCTCCTGGGCCGACCTGCTGATCCTGGCCGGCAACGTCGCGCTGGAGTCGATGGGCTTTCGCACCTTCGGCTTCGGCGGCGGCCGCGAGGACGTCTGGGAACCCGACGCCGACGTCAACTGGGGCAGCGAGATCAGCTGGCTGGCCGATGACCAGCGCTTCAGCGGCGAGCGCGACCTGAACCAGCCGCTGGGCGCCACCCACATGGGCCTGATCTACGTGAACCCGGAGGGCCCGAACGCCAGCGGCGACCCGGTGGCCGCGGCCAAGGACATCCGCATCACCTTCGGGCGCATGGCGATGGACGACGAGGAGACCGTGGCGCTGATCGCCGGCGGCCACACCTTCGGCAAGGCGCACGGCGCCGCGGCCGAGTCGTTCAAGGGCCCGGAGCCCGAGGGCGCGCCGCTCGAGGCGCAAGGCCTCGGATGGATGAGCAGCTACGGCAAAGGCAACGCCGGCGACACCATCTCCAGTGGCCTGGAAGTCACCTGGACGACCACGCCGGCGCGCTGGAGCAACGACTTCTTCGAGCACCTGTTCAAGTACGAATGGGAGCTGACCACCTCGCCGGCCGGCGCGAAGCAGTGGGTCGCCAAGGACGCGCCGGAGATCATTCCCGACGCGCACGACCCGAGCCGCAAGCATCGCCCGACGATGCTCACCACTGACCTCACGCTGCGGCTCGATCCGGGCTTCGAGAAGATCTCGCGCAAGTTCCGCGACAACCCGCAGGCCTTTGCCGATGCCTTCGCGCGCGCCTGGTACAAGCTCACGCATCGCGACATGGGTCCGCGCGCGCGCTACCTCGGCCCCGAAGTGCCGAAGGAAGAGCTGATCTGGCAAGACCCACTGCCCGCGGCCACGCACCAGCCCACTGCCGCCGACATCGCCGATGCAAAGGCCCGGATCGCGGCCAGCGGCCTGAGCGTCGCGCAGCTCGTGTCGACGGCCTGGGCCTCGGCCTCGACCTTCCGCGGCGGCGACAAGCGCGGCGGCGCCAACGGCGCGCGCATCCGCCTCGAGCCGCAGAAGCACTGGGAGGCCAACACGCCGGGCGAGCTGGCCAAGGTGCTGGCGGTGCTCGAAGACGTCCAGAAGGCCTCGGGCAAGCTCTCGCTGGCCGACCTGATCGTGCTGGGTGGCGGCGTGGGCATCGAGCAGGCGGCCAAGGCGGCCGGCGTCGACGTCGAGGTGCCGTTCGCGCCGGGCCGCGTCGATGCGACGCAGGCGCAGACCGACATCGAGTCCTTCACCGTGCTGGAGATGGTGGCCGACGGCTTTCGCAACTACTACAAGGGCCCGGACGGCGAGCCGATCGAGCACCTGCTGGTCGACAAGGCCCAGCTGCTGACGCTCACCGCGCCCGAGATGACGGTGCTGGTCGGCGGCCTGCGCGTGCTGGGCGCCAACAGCGGCGGCAGCACGCATGGCGTGCTCACGCAGCGGCCCGGCGTGCTCTCGAACGACTTCTTCGTCAACCTGCTCGACATGGCCACCGAGTGGAAGCCGGTGGGCGGCCTCTACGAAGGCCGCGACCGCAAGACCGGCGAGGCGCGCTGGACCGCGACGCGCGTCGACCTCGTGTTCGGCTCGAACTCGGTGCTGCGCGCGCTGGCCGAGGTGTACGCGAGCGCGGATGCGAAGCAGAAGTTCGTGCGCGACTTCGTCGCGGCCTGGGTCAAGGTGATGAACCTCGACCGCTTCGACCTCGCCTGAACGACAGGAGCACGGCCATGAGACGAACCGTGGGACTGGCGATCTTCGCGATGGGCGCGCTCGTCGGGCTGGCCCAGCTGGCCGATCTGGCGCACCTGGCGGCGGCGGCCTGACGAACGAGGACGCGGCGGTGCTCGGCTAGCATCGCCGCGTTCATCGTGATCACCCTCACAGGAGATGTCCGCCATGGCCAAGAACAAGTCCGCCGGCATGCCGATCAGCATCGGCATCGGCGAGAAGGACCGCACCGCGATCGCCAAGGGCCTCAACGCCCTGCTCGCCGACACCTACACGCTGTACCTGACGACGCACAACTTCCACTGGAACGTCACCGGGCCGATGTTCAACTCGCTGCACGCGATGTTCATGGCCCAGTACACCGAGCTGTGGAACGCCGTCGACCCGATCGCCGAGCGCATCCGTGCCTTGGGTTTTCCGGCCGCGGGCAGCTACGGCCAGTTCGGTCGCCTGAGCTCGCTGAAGGACGCGCCGGCCGAGCCGCCGAAGGCGATGGACATGGTGCGCATCCTCGTCGAGGGTCATGAAGGCGTGGCGCGCACCGCGCGCGCGGTGTTTCTGCTCGCAGACAAGGCCGACGACCAGCCGACGGCGGATCTCCTGACGCAGCGCCTGGACATCCACGAGAAGAGCGCGTGGATGCTGCGTTCGCTGCTGGAAGAGTGATCTGCGCTCCAGCTCTCTCCCGCAAGCGGGAGGGAGAGCACTCGGGATAATCCCCGCGTGACTGCCGCCTCCGCCCCCTCGCCCTCGCCGCGTTCGCGGCTCTCGCTCTACCTCGATCTCATCCGCTGGAACCGCCCGGCCGGCTGGCTGCTGCTGCTGTGGCCGACGCTGGCTGCGCTGTGGATCGCCGCCGGCGGCTTTCCGGGCTGGCACCTGATCGCCGTGTTCACGCTCGGCACGGTGCTGATGCGCAGCGCCGGCTGCTGCGTCAACGACGTCGCCGACCGCGAGTTCGACCGCCACGTCAAGCGCACCGCGCAGCGGCCCGTCACCAGCGGCGCGCTGCCGGTCAAGGAAGCGCTGGCGCTGGGCGCGGTGCTGGCGCTGGCGGCCTTCGGCCTCGTGCTGACGACCAACGCGATCACGATCGCGCTGTCGTTCCCGGCACTGGCGATCGCGATCGTCTACCCGTATGCGAAGCGCTTCGTCTCGATGCCACAGGCGGTGCTGGGCGTCGCGTTCAGCTTCGGCATCCCGATGGCCTTTGCCGCGGTGAGCGGCACGGTGCCGGCGCTTGCCTGGGCGCTGCTGGTCGGCAACCTGTTCTGGGTGCTGGCCTACGACACCGAGTACGCGATGGTCGACCGCGACGACGACCTGAAGATCGGCATCCAGACGTCGGCCATCACGCTCGGCCGTTTCGACGTGATCGGCGTGATGGCCTTCTACTGGGTCTATCTCGTCAGCTGGATGGCGCTGGGCCTCTCACGCGGCCTGGGCCCCGTGTTCCTGCTGGGCATCGCCAGCGCCGCGGCGCAGGCGGCCTGGCATTGGACGCTGATCCGCGAGCGCAGCCGCGAAGGCTGCTTCAAGGCCTTCCGGCTGAACCACTGGGTCGGCTTCGCGGTGTTCGCGGGCGTCGTGGTCGACCTGTGGCTGAAGTAGTCGGGGCCCCCAGAGCCAGCGCACACGAGGCCGCGCCGGGCCGCTCCCCAGCGGCCGGGGCCCCCTCGGGGGCAGCGAACGCAGTGAGCGTGGGGGCTCCGTGTCCTCAGGGGTACAGGCCGCGTTCTTCGCGCGCGATCAGGATGCGCTCGCACGCGACCGCGAAGGTCGCCGTGCGCAGCGTGATCTTGTGGCGATCGGCGGTGTCCCAGATCTTCTTCAGTGCGTCGACCATGATCTTGTCGAGCCGCACGTTGATCTCGTCTTCGGTCCAGAAGAACGACGAGAAGTCCTGCACCCACTCGAAATAGCTGACCGTCACGCCGCCTGCATTGCAGATCACGTCGGGCACGACGAGCACGCCGCGGCCGGCAAGGATGTCGTCGGCCTCGGGCACCGTCGGGCCGTTGGCGCCTTCGAGCACCAGCTTGGCCTTGATGCGGTTGGCGCGCGCGGCGCTGATCTGGCCCTCGAGCGCGGCCGGGATCAGGATGTCGCAGTCGACGTCCCAGAACGATTCGTTGTCGATTGCATCGCCGCCGGGGAAGCCGCCGACGCCGCCATTGGCCTTGACGTAGGGCACCAGCTCGGCGAGGTCGAAGCCGTTCTTGTTGACGATGGTGCCGGTGTGGTCCTGCGCCGCGACGATCTTGGAGCCGGCCTGCGCGAACAGCTCGGCCGCCGAGCCGCCGACGTTGCCGAAGCCCTGCACCGCGACGCGCGCGCCGTCGAGCTTCAGGCCCAGGCGCCGCGCGGCCTCGCGGCCGGTGACGAACACGCCGCGGCCGGTGGCCTTGACGCGACCCAGCGAGCCGCCGAGGTGGATTGGCTTGCCGGTGACGACGCCGGTCGCCGTGGCGCCGGTGTTCATCGAGTAGGTGTCCATCATCCAGGCCATGATCTGGCCGTTGGTGTTGACGTCCGGCGCCGGGATGTCGCGCTGCGGCCCGATGATGATGCCGATCTCGCTGGTGTAGCGGCGCGTGAGCTTCTCGAGCTCCTTGAGCGAGAGCTGCTTCGGATCGACGCGGATGCCGCCCTTGGCGCCGCCGTACGGCAGGTTCACCGCGGCGCACTTGACCGTCATCCACGCCGACAGCGCCATCACTTCTTCGAGCGTGACGTCGGGGTGGTAGCGCACGCCGCCCTTGCCCGGGCCGCGCGAGAGGTTGTGCTGGACGCGAAAGCCCTCGAAGTGCTGCACGCTGCCGTCGTCCATCTCGATCGGCACGTCGACGATCAGCGCGCGCTTGGGGCGCTTGAGCGTCTCGGTCCATTTGGCCAGCGGGCCCAGGTAGGGAACGACGCGATCGACCTGCGAGAGATAGGTGCCCCAGGGGCTGGTCGGCGACGGCGAGACGTAGGACAGCGAGCTTTGCGCGCCGTTGTGCGGATGGGCAGCGGTCATGCTTGGATTTCCTGGTGAGATCGGCCCTCGTGGGGCCGGGGCCTGCGACCGGCGGGTTCGCGCGTCGCGAGGGGGCCGGTCACGGGTGCGCGCACTGTAGAGGCGCGCACCGTCGTCGTCGATGCGACTTGTGCATGGGGCGTTGCAGCGTCTTCATCCAAGGCTCCGTGCTTTCCCTGGACCGCAAGCCTGCTCAGCCGAAAGTGGCCCCGAGTTCGGCGGCGCGCCGCTGCGCGGCCCGGATCGCGCGCACGATGGCCTCGCGCACGCCGGCCTCGCGCATCGACTCGAGCGCGGCGAACGTGGTGCCGCCCTTGGACGTGACGCGCTCGCGCAGCACCGCCGGCGGCTCGCTCGACTGCTGCGCCAGCGCGGTCGCGCCGGCAAAGGTCTGCATCGCCAGCGCGCGGCCCTGCGCTTCGCTCAGGCCCATCTCGCGCGCGGCTTCGGTCATCGCCTCGATGAAATAGAACACGTAGGCCGGGCCCGAGCCCGACAGCGCGGTCACCGCGTCGAGATCGTCCTCGCGCTCGACCCACAGCGTCTGCCCGGTCGGTGCGAGCAGGCGCTCCACGTCGCCGCGCTCTGCGGCCGTGACGGCCGGGCGCGCATACAGCCCGGCGATGCCCTGGCCGATCAGCGCCGGCGTGTTGGGCATCGAGCGCACCACGCGCTCGGTGCGCATCGCGCGCGCGATCGCGTCGCTGCGGATGCCGGCCATCACACTCAGGTGCAGCGCGTTCGAAGCATGCGCCGCGCAGGCCGCAGCGGCTTCGCCAAAGCTTTGCGGCTTGACGGCCCACACCAGCATTGCCGCGCCGGCGAGCGAGTCGTCCGGCGCCGGCTTCGCATCGACGCCGAACTGCTCCGCGAGCCGCGCGCGCTGCTCGTCCCAGGGTTCGACGACACGGATCGATGCCGCCGGATGGCCGCTCTTGCGCAGGCCGCCGATCAGCGCGCCGGCCATGTTGCCGCCGCCGATGAAGGCGATGACGGGAGGAGTCTTCGGGTCTGCGGCACTCATGCGCGGCAGTCTAGGCCAGCCGCGCCTTCAGTGCGCCATCCCTGCCAGCAACTCGGCGTTGCCTCCCGCAGCCGCGGTGTTCACCGTCACGGTCTGCTCGCCGCAGAAACGGTAGAGATAAAGCGGACCGCCCGCCTTCGGGCCGGTGCCCGACAGGCCCTCGCCGCCGAAGGGCTGCACGCCGACCACCGCGCCGATCATGTTGCGGTTGACGTAGACGTTGCCGATGCGCGCCAGCGAGGCGACGCGCTGCGCGCGCGTGTCGATTCGCGTCTGCACGCCCAGCGTGAGGCCATAGCCCAGCGCATTGATCTGCCCGACCAGCGACTCGACATCCGGCGCCGCGGTGCCGGGGCCCCAGCGCACGACGTGCAGCACCGGGCCGAACACCTCTTCCTTCAGTTCGGCCACGCTGCCGAGCTCGTAGATCGACGGCGCGATGAAGTGGCCCGCGGCCGGCGCGTCGCCGCGCGCGATGCGCTTGGCTTCGCGCTCGAGCCGCACGACGTGGCGCGAAAGGTTGGCGTGCGCCTCGGCATCGATCACCGGGCCGACATCGGTGGCCAGCTTCGACGGATCGCCGATCGCGAGCTCCTCGATCGCGCCGGCCAGCATCTTCAGGAGGCCGTCGGCGATGCCTTCGTGCACGCACAGCAGGCGCAGCGCCGAGCAGCGCTGGCCGGCCGAGCGGAACGCGCTTTGCACCACCGCGTCAGCCACCTGCTCGGGCAGCGCCGAGCTGTCGACGATCATCGCGTTGAGGCCACCGGTCTCGGCGATCAGCGGCACGATCGCGCCGTCCTTGGCCGCCAGCGTGCGCTGGATCAGCTTGGCGACCGCGGTCGAGCCGGTGAAGCACACGCCCGCGGTGAGCGGATGCCCGACCAGCGCGGCGCCGATCGTCTCGCCGGGTCCGTGCAGCAGCACCAGCGCGTCGCGCGGCAGGCCCGCCGCATGCAGCAGCTCGACGAAGCGCTGCGCCACCGCCGGCGTCTGCTCGGCCGGCTTGGCCGCGACGGTGTTGCCGGTCACGAGCGCGGCGACCACCTGGCCGGCAAAGATCGCCAGCGGGAAGTTCCACGGGCTGATGCAGACGAAGGCGCCGCGGCCATGCAGGTGCAGCGTGTTGCGCTCGCCCGTGGGGCCAGGCAGCGCGCGCGGCTGCAGGTTGGCCTGAGCCTCGTGGGCGTAGTAGCGGCAGAAGTCGACCGCCTCGCGCACCTCGGCGACCGCATCGCCCCAGGTCTTGTGGGCTTCCTTGACCAGCAGCGCGCAAAACGCCGGCAGCTCGGCCTCGAGCGCATCGGCGGCGCGCTGCAGCACCGCGGCGCGCTCGGCCACCGGCCTCGCGTTCCAGGCCGGCCAGGCGGCGTCGAGCCGCTGCATCGCCGCCTGGGCCTCGGCCGTCGTCGCCTGCGGCACGGCCGGCACGGCTTCGAGGCGCGCATGGGCCGCGAGCAGCGGCTCGCGCTCGGCGATCACCGCGAGATCGACGCCGCGCGAGTTGCGACGGCCGGCGCCGTAGAGCTCGGGCGGCAGCGGCTGGCCGCTCGCCGGGGCAGGCTCCAGCGGCGACGCGAGCAGCGTGTCGGGATCGACGCTCGGGTCGGCCAGCTGGTGCACGAACGAGGAGTTCGCGCCGTTCTCGAGCAGGCGGCGCACCAGATAGGCCAGCAGGTCGCGATGCTCGCCGACCGGCGCGTAGACGCGCAGCGGCAGGCCGGCGCGGGCCAGCACCTCGCGGTAGACCCCCTCGCCCATGCCGTGCAGACGCTGCATCTCGCACTTGGCGCCACGCGCGGTCGCCATCTGCGCGATCGCCGCGATCGTGCCGGCGTTGTGCGTCGCGAACTGCGGATAGATCACGTCGGCGTGGTCGATCAGCGCCTTGGCGCAGGCCAGGTAGGCGAGGTCGGTGTGGTGCTTGTGCGTCCACACCGGGTAGTGCGGCAGCCCGAGCTCCTGTGCGCGCTTGATCTCGGCATCCCAGTAGGCGCCCTTGACCAGGCGCACCATGAAGCGCAGGCCGTGCGACTTGGCAATGCGCGCGACCTCGTGCACCACCGCCAGCGAACGCGTCTGGTAGGCCTGCACCGCGAGGCCGAAGCCGCGCCACTGCGGATGGACCCGCGCGACGTGCGCGGCCAGCGCGTCCAGTACGTCGAGCGAGAGTTCGAGGCGCTCGCTTTCCTCGGCGTCGATCGTGAGGTTGATGTCGGCCTTCGCGGCGGCGTCGACCAGCGGGATCACGCGCGGCACCAGCTCGTTCATCACGCGCGCGTGCTGCGCGTCTTCGTAGCGCGCGAACAGCGCCGAGAGCTTGATCGAGATGCCGTCGGTGTCCTCGGGGCCGGCGCCGGCAGTGCGCGGCTGGTCGGCCAGCTGGCGGATCGCGTCGGCATAGGCGGCCAGGTAGCGCCGCGCGTCGGCGTCGGTGCGCGCGCCCTCGCCGAGCATGTCGTAGCTGAAGCGCAGCGTCGGCTGCGACTTGCGCTGCGCGGCGGCTTCCTTCATTGCGGCCTGCAGCGTCTCGCCGAGCACGAACTGGCGGCCCAGCAGCTGGATCGCGCGCACGGTGGCCGCCACGACGGTCTGCGCGCCGAGGCGCTGCATCAGGCCGGGCTCGTTCCCGGCTTCAGGCAGGAACTTCTTCGACAGCGCGATCGCGCTGGCCGACAGGCTGGCCACCAGCTTGTGCGGACCTTCGCCGCCGCCGGCGAATTCGGCGCGGCCGAGCTGGTCGGCCGTGAGCGCGACCGCGGTCTGCGTGTCGGGCACGCGCAGCAGCGCCTCGGCCAGGCGCATCAGCGCAAGCCCTTCGGCGCTGGAGATCGGGAACTCGCGCAGCAGCGACTCCATCGCCCAGAACGGCGCCGGCTGCGAACGCACCGCCTCGACCCAGGGACGCGCACGCTCCTGCACGCCGCGCCAGTCGAAGCCGGCGCCGAGATGGTCGCGCGCGGCGGCCAGCGCTTCGAGCTCGGGGCGCAGCGGCGACGGCAGACGGGCGCTGTCGGGACCTTGGGACGGGGTCGGCATCGGGTTCATGGGGAACTCGCGGATCTGTGAATTGCGTTAGCGTATCGGCAGTTCATCCGAACTTTTCACCAACAAGATGTCAGTCAGCCGCACAAAATCCAGCACCGAGACCGAGCTCGAGGGCCTGGACCGCACCGACCTGCGCATCCTGCGCGCGCTGCAGCGCGACGGCCGCATGACCAATCTGCAGCTCGCGCAGGAGGTGCACCTGTCGCCCACGGCGGCGCTCGAGCGCGTCAAGCGCCTGACACGCGACGGCGTCATCCTCGGCTACGAAGCGCGCCTGAACCCCGAGCGGCTCGGCGCCGGACTGCTGGTCTTCGTGCAGGTGCTGCTCGACCGCACCACGCCCGACGTCTTCGACAACTTCCGCGCCGCGGTGCAGGCTCGCCCCGAGATCCTCGAATGCCACCTCGTGGCCGGCGGCTTCGACTACCTGATCAAGATCCGCGTCGCCGACATGAACGACTACCGGCAGCTGATCGGCAGCACGCTGTGGACGCTGCCGGGCGTGCGCGAGACGCATACCTATGCGGTGATGGAAGAGATTAAGCACACCACGCACCTGCCCATCCCATAGCCAACCCATCGCAAACACGCGCGCGCCACGAATGGGTTCCGAGAGCTTGCGCGGATCCGGCTTTGCCGGTCCGCAGCAAGGGCCCCTCGGGGGCAGCGAGCGCAAGCGAGCGTGGGGCTAAGTAGCTTCACCTAGGGTGATCCCTGCCTACTGCGGTGCAGCACCGCTGCTTACATTGCTCGTCTTCTTCAGAAGCAATGGGCATGGCCGACGTCATTCTTGAAACGCGCGATCTCACGAAGGAGTTCAAGGGCTTCACGGCCGTGGACCGCGTGAACCTGTCGGTGCAGCGTGGTCACATCCACGCGCTGATCGGCCCCAACGGCGCCGGCAAGACCACCTGCTTCAACCTGCTGACCAAGTTCCTCGCGCCGACGCGCGGGCAGATCCTCTTCAACGGGCACGACATCACCGGCGAGAAGCCGGCGCAGATCGCGCGGCGCGGCGTGATCCGCTCGTTCCAGATCTCGGCGGTGTTCCCGCACCTCACGGTGCTGGAGAACGTGCGCATCGGGCTGCAGCGCTTCACCGGCACCTCGTTCCACTTCTGGAAGGGGCTGACCGCCTTGCAGCAGCTCGATGCCAAGGTGCTCGCCCTGCTGGAGCTGGTCGACCTGCGCGAGATGGCTGCCGTGAAGGCCGCCGACCTGCCCTACGGCCGCAAGCGCGCGCTCGAGATCGCCACGACGATGGCGATGGAGCCCGAGCTGATGCTGCTCGACGAGCCCACGCAGGGCATGGGCCACGAAGACGTGGACCGCGTCACCAAGCTGATCAAGCGCGTGGCCGAGGGCCGCACCGTGCTGATGGTCGAGCACAACATGAAGGTCGTCTCGACGATCGCCGACCGCATCACCGTGCTGGCGCGCGGCGCGGTGCTGGCCGAGGGCGACTACACGACCGTGAGCAAGCACCCCGCGGTGCTCGAGGCCTACATGGGCAGCGAGGCCGCCGAGCTGCAAGGCGCGCACTGAAGAAGAACATGAGCGACGTCCCCGCCCTCGAGATCCGCGACCTGCAGGCCTGGTACGGCGAGAGCCACATCCTGCACGGCATCAACCTCACCGTGCCGCGCGGCTCGGTGGTCACACTGCTGGGCCGCAACGGCGCCGGGCGCACGACGACGCTGCGCGCCATCATGGGCCTGACCGGCGCGCGCAAGGGCTCGATCAAGGTGCACGGCACCGAGGCCATCGATCTCGCCACGCATCGCATCGCCCACCTCGGCATCGGCTACTGCCCCGAGGAGCGCGGCATCTTCGCGTCGCTGTCGACCGAGGAGAACCTGCGCCTGCCACCGCCGCTGAAGGCTCAGCGCGGCAAGGCGATGAGCGAGAGCGAGATCTACGCGATGTTCCCCAACCTGGCCGAGCGCCGCTCGAGCCAGGGCACGCGGCTGTCGGGCGGCGAGCAGCAGATGCTGGCGGTGGCGCGCATCCTGCGCACCGGCGCCGACATCCTGCTGCTCGACGAGATCTCCGAAGGCCTCGCGCCGGTGATCGTGCAGGCGCTCGCGCGCATGATCACCGCGCTCAAGGCGCAGGGCTTCACCATCGTGATGGTCGAGCAGAACTTCCGCTTCGCGGCGCCGCTGGCCGATCACTTCTACGTGATCGAGCACGGCCATGTCGTCGAGTCCTTCCCCGCATCGCAGCTCGCCGCCAAACAGGCCGTGCTGGACGAACTGCTCAGCGTCTGAACTGAGCCATCAACGAGGCTAGAAGCCCCTCCAGGAGACCCTCATGCCCCATGCTCTGAAGCGCATCGCCTTCGCCGCCGCCGCCGTGTGCGGCTTCGCCGGCGCTGCCCACGCCCAGATCTCCGGTGACGTCGTGAAGATCGGCATGATCACCGACATGTCGGGCCTGTACGCCGACATCGACGGCGCCGGCGGTGCCGAGGCCATCAAGATGGCGATCGCCGATGCCAAGGGCATGGCGGCCGGCAAGAAGATCGAGTTCATCACCGCCGACCACCAGAACAAGGCCGACGTGGCCGCCAGCAAGGCGCGCGAGTGGTTCGACACGCAGGGCGTCGACGTACTGATCGGCGGCACCAACTCGGGCGCCAACCTCGCGATGGCCAAGATCGCGGCCGAGAAGAAGAAGCCCTTCATCTCGGTCGGCGCCGCCAGCGCGCGCCTGACCAACGAGGACTGCACGCCCTACACGATCCACTACGCCTACGACACCGTCGCGCTGGCCAACGGCACCGGCAATGCGGTCGTGAAGTCGGGCGGCAAGACCTGGTACTTCCTGACCGCCGACTACGCCTTCGGCGCCTCGCTGCAGAACGACACCTCCGAGGTCGTCAAGAAGGCCGGCGGCACGATCGTCGGTTCGGTCAAGCACCCGCTGTCGGCCAGCGACTTCAGCTCCTTCTTGCTGCAGGCGCAGTCGAGCAAGGCGCAGATCCTCGGCCTCGCGAACGCGGGCGGCGACACGATCAACTCGATCAAGGCCGCCAACGAGTTCGGCATCACCAAGTCGATGAAGCTGGCCGGCCTGCTGATGTTCATCAACGACGTGCACTCGCTGGGCCTGAAGGCCACCGAAGGCATGTACCTGACCGACGGCTGGTACTGGAACCAGAGCCCCGAGTCGCGCGCCTGGAGCCGCCGCTTCTTCGAGAAGATGAAGCGCATGCCCTCGATGCTGCAGGCCGCCGACTACTCCTCCGTCGCGCACTACCTCAAGGCGGTCGAGGCCGCCAAGACCGACGACGCCGACAAGGTCGTCGCGCAGATGAAGGCCACGCCGGTCAACGACTTCTTCGCCAAGGGCGGCAAGATCGGCCCGGACGGTCGCCATCGCTACGACATGTACCTGATGCAGGTGAAGTCGCAGAAGGAATCGACCGAGCCCTGGGACTACTACAAGATCGTCCAGAAAATTCCGGCCGACGAGGCCTACACGAAGCTGGCCGACAGCAAGTGCCCGCTGGTCAAAAAGTGATCTGATCCGCGACTGAAAAGAGCAACAAGAGCATGACCGAGATCTTCGGAATCCCGCTGCCCGCGCTGCTGGGCCAGCTGCTGCTGGGCCTGGTGAACGGTTCGTTCTACGCGATGCTGTCGCTGGGGCTGGCCGTGATCTTCGGCATGCTCAACATCATCAACTTCGCCCATGGCGCCCTCTACATGATGGGCGCCTTCCTGGCCTGGATGGGCCTGGAGTACATGGGCCTCAATTACTGGACGATGCTCGTGCTGGCGCCGCTGGTCGTGGGCGTGGTGGGCATCGTCATCGAGCGGCTGCTGCTGCAGTGGCTCTACAAGCTCGACCACTTGTACGGCCTCTTGCTGACCTTCGGCATCACGCTGGTCACCGAGGGCATCTTCCGCTCGTTCTACGGCGTCTCGGGCCAGCCCTACCCGGTGCCCGACGCGCTGCAAGGCGCCACCAACCTCGGCTTCATGATCCTGCCGAACTACCGCGGCTGGGTCGTCGTCGCCTCGGTGGTCGTGTGCCTGGCGGTGTGGGCGCTGATCGAGAAGACCTCGCTGGGCGCAACGCTGCGCGCCGGCACCGAGAACCCGCGCCTGGTGCAGGCCTTCGGCATCAACGTGCCGCGCATGATCACGCTGACCTACGCTGGCGGCGTGGCGCTCGCCGCGTTTGCCGGCGTGCTGGCGGCGCCGGTGCTGCAGGTCTCGCCGCTGATGGGCAGCAACCTGATCATCGTGGTGTTCGCGGTGGTGGTGATCGGCGGCATGGGCTCGATCCTGGGCTCGATCCTCACCGGCCTGGGGCTCGGCGTGATCGAGGGCCTGACCAAGGTGTTCTACCCCGAAGCGTCGAGCACGGTCGTGTTCGTCGTGATGGCGATCGTGCTGCTGGTGCGTCCGGCCGGCCTGTTCGGCAAAGAGAAGTGATCCGATGAGCAGCGCCACCTCCTCCACTCCCGTTGCCGCCGCCGCGGCGCCTGCCGCCAAGCGTTCGCCGCTGCTCGGCTACGCGGCGATGTTCGCGGCCATTGCCGTGCTGCCGCTGCTGGGCGCGTATCCGATCTTCGTGATGAAGGTGCTGTGCTACGCGCTCTTCGCGTGCGCCTTCAACCTGCTGATCGGCTTCACCGGCCTGCTGTCGTTCGGCCATGCGGCCTTTCTCGGCACCGCGGCCTACGCGGCCGGTCATGCGCTCAAGGTCTGGAGCCTGCCCGCGCCGCTGGGCCTGGCCTTCGGAGCCGGCATGGCGGCGCTGGCCGGCCTGGTGATCGGCTGGCTGGCGATCCGCCGCAGCGGCATCTACTTCTCGATGATCACGCTGGCGCTGGCGCAGATGCTCTTCTTCTTCTTCCTGCAGGCGAGCTTCACCGGCGGTGAGGACGGACTGCAGTCGGTGCCGCGCGGCAGCTTCCTCGGGTTGGACCTGCAAAGCGACCTGACGCTGTACTACGTGGTGCTGGGCATCTTCATCGCCGCGTTCTGGCTGATCTACCGCACGGTGCACTCGCCGTTCGGCCAAGTGCTGACCTCGATCCGCGAGAACGAGGCGCGCGCGATCTCGCTGGGCTACGACGTCGAGCGCTTCAAGCTCGTGGCCTTCGTGCTGTCGGCCATGCTGGCCGGCCTGGCCGGCGCGACCAAGACGCTGGTGCTGGGCTTCGCGACGCTGACCGACGCGGTGTGGACGACCTCCGGCGCCGTGATCCTGATGACCCTGGTCGGCGGCATGGGCACGATGGTCGGCCCGATCGTCGGCGCGCTGATCATCATCGCGCTCGAGAACAAGATCGGCGACGTGGGAACCGCACTGGCCAGTCTGACCGGCATCGGCTGGTTCAACGGCCTGGGCGAGTCGGTGACCATCGTCACCGGCCTGATCTTCATCGTCTGCGTGCTGGCGTTCCGCCGCGGCGTGGTCGGCGAGCTGATTGCGCTGATCGAGCGGCTCAAATCGAAGCGCGCGGCCTGAGGCCGAAGATCGCGGTGCCCACGCGCACCATCGTCGAGCCCTCCATCACCGCGGCCTCCAGGTCGGCGCTCATGCCGGCCGACAGCGTGTCCAGCGCCAGCCCCTCGGCGCGCAGCGCGTCGTAGAGCGCGCGCAGCGCGCGGTGCGCAGCGCGTTGCGCATCGAGCTCGCCCTCGGGTTCGGGAATCGCCATCAGGCCGCGCAAGCGCAGTCGCGGCAGCGCGGCCACCGCATGCGCCAGCGCGGACGCTTCGGCCGGCGCAACGCCGCTCTTGCTGGCCTCGCCGCTGATGTTGACCTGCAGGCACACGTTCAGCGGCGGCAGGTGGGCAGGACGCTGGGCCGACAGCCGCTCGGCGATCTTGAGCCGGTCAACCGACTGCACCCAGTCGAAGGCCTCGGCCACCACGCGCGTCTTGTTGCTCTGCAGCGGCCCGATCAGGTGCCATTCGAGCTCGCCGCGGCGGTCGGCCAGCGCGGCAATCTTGTCCAGGCCCTCCTGGACATAGTTCTCGCCGAAGGCGCGTTGCCCCGCGGCCAATGCGGCGCGCACCGCTTCACGGTTGAAGGTTTTGCTGACCGCCAGCAACGTGACCTCGGTCACGGGCCGTTGCGCGAGTGCACAGGCCCGCTCGATGCGATGGTGGACTTGTTGTAAGTTGTCTGAGATCGTCGTCATAATTCTTTGAATCTTCGATGTTTTTAGCCGTGCCGCCGGTGCGGCAGGGCGCACATGGACATCACCCAACTGCTGGCCTTCTCGGTCAAGAACAAGGCATCCGACCTGCACTTGTCCGCTGGCCTGCCGCCGATGATCCGCGTGCATGGCGACGTGCGCCGCATCAACGTGGACCCGCTCGAGCACAAGAACGTGCACGACATGGTCTACGACATCATGAACGACGCGCAGCGCAAGGCCTACGAGGAGACGCTCGAATGCGACTTCTCGTTCGAGATCCAGGGCTTGGCGCGCTTTCGCGTCAACGCGTTCAACCAGAACCGCGGCGCAGGCGCGGTGTTCCGCACGATTCCGAGCAAGATCCTCACGCTCGAGCAGCTCAACGCGCCCAAGGTGTTCGCCGAGCTGTCGCTCAAGCCGCGCGGCCTGGTGCTGGTGACCGGCCCCACGGGCTCGGGCAAGTCGACCACGCTCGCCGGCATGGTCAACCACCTCAACGAGAACGAGTACGGCCACATCCTCACCGTCGAGGACCCGATCGAGTTCGTGCACGAGTCGAAGCGCTGCCTGATCAACCAGCGCGAGGTCGGCCCGCACACGCTGAGCTTCTCGAACGCGCTGCGCTCGGCGCTGCGCGAGGATCCCGACGCCATCCTGGTGGGCGAAATGCGCGACCTGGAGACCATCCGCCTCGCGCTGACCGCGGCCGAGACCGGCCACCTGGTGTTCGGCACGCTGCACACCTCGAGCGCCGCCAAGACCATCGACCGCGTGGTCGACGTGTTCCCGGCAGCCGAGAAGGAGATGGTGCGCGCGATGCTTTCCGAGTCGCTGGTCGCGGTGATCTCGCAGACGCTGTGCAAGCTCAAGGACGGCACCGGGCGCGTCGCGGCGCACGAGATCATGCTGGGCACCCCGGCGATCCGCAACCTGATCCGCGAGAACAAGGTCGCGCAGATGTACTCGTCGATCCAGACCGGCAACTCGGTGGGCATGCAGACGCTCGACCAATGCCTGGCCGACCTCGTGCGGCGCAACGTGATCACGCCCGCCGAGGCGCGCGGCAAGGCCAAGTCGCCGGAGAACTTCCCCGGCTGAGCGGCCACACCGCCGCCGAGCCGCGCCAGACCACGCCGTGAAGAGCCTCCTCAAGCGACTGACCGGCACCGGCGCGGCGCGCCAGCAGCCGACAGCCGCGGTGCCGAATGCCGCGGACGGCGACGACGAGGACTCCGGCTTCTTCTCGACCATGTTTCTCGAGCGCGGCGATGACGCGCCGCAGCTCGTCGCCTGGCGCACGCGCGCCCGCGCCATCGGCGTACAACCCTTCGACAGCCGCCAGGGCAGCCAGATGCTGGCGCGGCTGTGGGCTGCCGACCGCCACGTGGTCGCGCTCGACACCGCCGAACTCGACCGCATGGCCGAGCAGTTCGACTTCGTCACCGTGCCCGAGGGCCAGGAGGTCATCGGGCAGGACGAGCAGGGCGACTACCTCGTCATCGTGCTCGACGGCACGCTGGCGGTCGACCGCCTGCAGCCCTGGGGCGGTCGCGCGCGCCTGGCGGAGGCGCGTGCCGGTGACATGCTGGGCGAGATGTCGCTGCTGGACGCAGGCGCCCGCTTCTCGGCCTGCACGACGCTCACGCCCAGCGTGATCGCCGTGCTCGATGCCGAGCGGCTCGACCGGCTCGTCGCCAGCGAGCCGCGCCTCGCGCTGGCCCTGGTGGCCACGCTGGCGCGGCGGCTGTCGCTGCGGCTGCGCCAGGTTTCGTCCCGCCTGTCGGCCCTGTTGTCGGGCGGCTGAAGCGGGCATCATCGGCATATCGAACGGCGAACGGGCACGGCCTTTGAATCCGGAAGTCCCCCGGGGGAGAGAGAGCAGCACCATGGAACGCGACCAGGCCTCGAAATTCATCAACGATCTGCTGCGCCTGCTCGTCACGCGCGGCGGCTCCGATCTCTTTCTCACCGCCGACTTTCCGCCGGCCGTGAAGGTCGACGGGCGCATCACCAAGGTCTCGCCGCAGCCGCTGACCGGCCAGCACACGATCGCGCTGGCGCGCTCGATCATGAACGACAAGCAGGCGGCCGAGTTCGAGCGCACCAAGGAGTGCAACTTCGCGATCGCGCCCAGCGGCATCGGGCGCTTTCGCGTCAACGCCTTCATGCAGCAGGGCAACGTGGGCCTGGTGCTGCGCACGATCCCGGCGCTGATCCCCACCGTCGACAGCCTGGGCCTGCCCAACGTGCTGAAGGAACTGGCGCTGACCAAGCGCGGGCTGGTGATCTTCGTGGGCGCCACCGGCTCGGGCAAGAGCACCTCGTTGGCGGCGATGGTGGATCACCGCAACGAGAACACCTACGGCCACATCATCACGGTCGAGGATCCGGTGGAGTTCGTGCATCCGCACAAGAACTGCATCGTCACCCAGCGCGAGGTCGGCATCGACACCGACGACTGGGGCATCGCGCTGAAGAACACGCTGCGCCAGGCGCCCGACGTGATCCTGATGGGCGAGATCCGCGATCGCGAGACCATGGAGCACGCGGTCGCGTTCGCCGAGACCGGCCACCTGTGCATGGCCACGCTGCACGCCAACAGCGCGAACCAGGCGCTCGACCGCATCATCAACTTCTTCCCCGAGGAGCGGCGCGCGCAGCTGCTGATGGACTTGTCGCTGAACCTCAAGGCGCTGGTGTCGCAGCGCCTGCTGCCGCGCCAGGAGGGCAAGGGCCGCATCGCCGCGGTGGAGATCATGATCAATTCGCCGCTGATCTCGGACCTGATCTTCAAGGGCGAGGTGGGCGAGATCAAGGAGATCATGAAGCGCTCGCGCGAGCTCGGCATGCAGACCTTCGACCAGGCGCTGTTCGACCTCTACGAGGGCCAGATGGTCACTTACGAAGACGCGCTGCGCAACGCCGACTCGGTCAACGACCTGCGGCTGCAGATCAAGCTCAACAGCAATCGCGCCCGCAATGCCGATCTCTCGGCCGGGACCGAGCACCTGACGATCGTCTGAGCCCTTTGCCTTTGCGCGATGATGCGGCCCGCCCAGTGCGGGCCGCCTGCATTTCGGCCCGCGCCTCATCCTCAAGGAGTCCCGATGACCACGCCCGCAGCCGCCAAGACCTACGCATCCGCCGCTTCGAAGCGCGTCGCCTTTCTCGGCCTCGGCGTGATGGGCCATCCGATGGCCGGCCATCTGACGCGCGCCGGACATCAGGTCACGGTCTACAACCGCACCGCGGCCAAGGCGGCGCAATGGGCGCAGATGTACGGCGGCAAGACCGCCGCCACGCCGCGCGAGGCGGCGGCCGGTGCCGAGATCGTGTTCGCCTGCGTCGGCAACGACGACGACCTGCGCGCCGTGACGCTGGGCGAAGACGGCGCCTTCCACGGCATGGCGGCGGGCAGCGTGTTCGTCGACCACACGACCGCCTCCGCCGACATCGCGCGCGAGCTCGACGCCGCGGCGAAGGCCAAGAGCCTCGCCTTCATCGACGCGCCGGTCTCGGGCGGCAACCTCGGCGCCATCAACGGCGCGCTGACGGTCATGTGCGGCGGAGATGCGGCCGCGTTCGAGCGCATCCAGCCTATCGCGATGTGCTTTGCGAAGGCCGTGACGCTGCTCGGGCCCGCGGGCTCGGGCCAGCTCGCCAAGATGGTCAACCAGATCTGCATCGCCGGGCTGGTGCAGGGGCTGTCGGAGGCGATCGCCTTCGGACAGAAGGCGGGCCTGGACATGAAGGCCGTGCTCGGCGTGATCGGCAAGGGCGCGGCGCAGAGCTGGCAGATGGACAACCGCGGCCCGACGATGGTCGACGACAAATTCGATTTCGGCTTCGCGGTCGACTGGATGCGCAAGGACCTCGGCCTGTGCCTCGACGAGGCCAAGCGCAACGGCGCACGCCTGCCGGTGACCGCGCTGGTGGACCAGTTCTACGCCGACGTGCAGGCCCAGGGCGGCGGTCGCTTCGACACCTCGAGCCTGATCAAACGACTGAAGTAGCCCGCTGCCACCCAAGCACCCAACCGAGAGCTTGCGCGGATCCGGCTCCGCCGGTCCGCCGCAAGAGCCCCCTCGGGGGGCAGCGAGCGCCAGCGAGCGTGGGGGCTCTACTTCGGGCCGCTGGCCGCCGGCGGCGGCGCGGTGATCACGCGCACCTGCGCGAGTTCGTCCTCGCTGATGATCTCGAACAGCGTCACGACCTTCTGCACGCCGCTGACGTTGCGCGCCAGGTTGGCGCCGCGCGTGGCCTCGCGCTCGGTGACACGACCCATCAGGTAGACCACGCCGCGCTCGGTGACGACCTTGTAGGCATTGGCGAACAGGTCGCGCGAGTCGACGTAGGTCGCCTTCAGCTTGCTGGTGATCAGCGCGTCGTTCGAGCGCGTGCCCAGCGACGAGTTGGGCATCACCGCCAACTCGTTGACCACGTTCCTGACGTTCTCGATGCGCGCCACGGCCTGCTCGACCGCGCTCTTGTCGGCCTCGCTCGGCACCTCGCCGGACAACAGCACCTGGCGGTTGAAGCTGGTCACGTTGATGTGGCCGCGATCGCCGATCGCCTCCGAGATGCGCCGGCCGGCCTTGAGCTCGATGCTTTGGTCGTCGACCTGGGCGCCCGAGGTACGGCGGTCGCTGGCCATCATCGCGCCGCCGACGGCCGCACCGCCGATCAGCACCGGCGCGCAGGCGCCCAGCAGCGTGGCGGCCAGCGCCGCGGCAAGCGCCGTGCGGGCGAGTGAGGAACGGAAGGCGGGGCGGAGTGTGTTCATGCGCAGGTTCATGCGGTTTCCTGGTCACCCAGCAGCTGCGCGTCGACCGCGTCGCACAGGCAGTGAAGCACCAGCAGGTGGACTTCGTGGACGCGCGCCGCACGCTCATGCGGCACGCACAGATGGACATCGGTCTCGATCAGCCGCGCCGCCAACGCGCCGCCGGCGCGGCCCGTCATCGCGATCACGGTCATGTCCTTGTCGTGCGCGGCATCGACCGCCGCCAGCACGTTGGCGGCCTCGCCGCTGACCGACATCGCGATCAGCACGTCGCCCGGATTACCGAGCGCCTGGACCTGCTTGGCGTAGACCTGCTCGAAGCCTTGATGGTTGCCGATCGCCGACATCACGACGGCATCGGGCACCAGGGCCAGCGCCGCCAGGCCGGGCCGATCGCGCTCGAAGCGGCCGACGAAGGCCGACGCGAAACGCTGTGCGATGGCCGCCGATGCGCCATTGCCGCACAGGAGCACCTTGCCGCCGGCCGTGATGCAGCCGAGCACCGCTTGTGCCGCATCGGCGATCGGCCGGGCCAGCACTTCGGCCGCCTGGTATTTCAGGTCGGCACTGTCGAAGAACTGTTGCTGAATACGCTGTTCGAGCATGGCGAAATCATATGACACGGTCTTCTATGGACCGGTTCCTCGGCACGCAAGCAATTGTTTGCCGACGTCGACCCATCGATTCAACCGTCGGCATCGAACGCAGCGCGCAGCCATTCGATGCGTTCGCCATCGATGGCGACCACGTCGAAGCGGCACGGCGGCGGCGCACCGAGGTGCGCCAGGTAGTGCCGAGCCGCGAACACGATGCGCGCGCGCTTGACCGCCGTGACGCTGGCCGCCGCGCCACCGTGGCGCGACGAGCCGCGGGCGCGCACCTCGACGAACACGAGCGTGCCGTCGCGCTCGCGCAGGATCAGATCGACTTCGCCCGCCGCAGCCCCCGGGCCGCGCGCGACTCGATAATTCCGCTCCACCAGCCGCAGCCCGGCGGCCTGAAGATGGGCCAGGGCTTGTGCCTCGCCCGCGTCTCCCAGCGCCTTCGTCGCCGACTTCGCCGATCTCGTGAACATCGACCATGCCTCCGCGCTGCAGCGCCTCGCCGAGCAGATCGCCGGCGCGCAGCAGTATCCCAAAGGCACGCTGTACGTCGTCGCCACGCCGATCGGCAACCTGGCGGACCTGACGCTGCGCGCGGTGCATGCGCTCGGGCTGGTCGATGCGGTCGCCTGCGAGGACACCCGCGTGACGGGGCAGCTGCTGCGCCAGCTCGGTCTTTCCAAGCCCTTGATCGCGCTGCACGAGCACAACGAGAGCGAGGCGGCCGCCGCGGTCGTGGCGAGGCTGCAAGCCGGCGAGCGCATCGCCTACGCCAGTGATGCCGGCACGCCGGCGATCAGCGATCCCGGCGCGCGCCTGGTCGGTGCGGTACGCCAAGCGGGCCTGCGCGTGCTGCCGCTGCCGGGTGCGAGCAGCGTCGTCACCGCGCTCAGCGCGGCCGGCGATGTGCATGGCGCAGGCTTTCGCTTCATGGGCTTCGCCGGCAGCAAGCCGGCGGAGCGCGACGCGACGCTGGCGCGCGTCGCGGCCGACGACGGCAGCGTCGTGCTGTTCGAGGCGCCGCACCGCATCGAGGCGCTGGCCGCCGCCCTGGGTGCAGCGCTCGGCGTGCGGCCGGTGACGGTCTGCCGGGAGCTGACCAAGCAGTTCGAGGAGATCGCCACGCTGCCCGCCGAGGGCCTGAGCGCATGGCTGGCCGCCGATGCGCAGCGCCGCCGCGGCGAGTTCGTGCTGGTCGTGCATGCCCGTGCGCCTGCGCCCGCCAACGCCGCCGAGGCCCTGCCCGAGGCCGCCGAGCGGCTGCTGCGCGTGCTGCTCGCGGAACTGCCGCTCAAGCAGGCCGTCTCACTGGCTGCCGAGGCGAGCGGCGCGCCGCGCAATGCGCTGTACGCTCGCGCCCTGGCGCTGCGCGACGATGCACCAGGCGCGTGACTTCCATATCGCGGGCATCGACAAGCTTGACCCCCGGCCGCGTGGCCGCTACCTAGAATCGAAGCGGCCCCGTTGCCGCACGATTGGACCGCCATGATCTCGCGCGAACCCACCCTCGAACGCCTCGCCACCGCCAAGAGCCTGCTGCTCGACCCGTTCGGGCTCGATGAAGCCAAGCTCGCGCAGGCGCTGCGCGTGATCGGCGAACACCGCATCGACGACGCCGACCTTTACTTCCAGTACACGCGAAGCGAGGGCTGGAGCCTGGAGGAAGGCATCGTCAAGAGCGGCAGCTTCGGCATCGACCAGGGCGTGGGCGTGCGCGCGGTGGCCGGCGAGAAGACCGCCTTCGCCTACAGCGACGACATCTCCGAAGCCGCGCTGCTCGACGCCGCGCGCACCGTGCGGACGATCGCCGCGGCCGGCCAGAGCCGGCGCGTCAAGGTGGGCGGCGCGCCCACCGTGGCCGCCAGCCGCGTGCTCTATGCGCCGATGGACCCGATCGCGACGCTCGACTCGACCCAGAAGATCGCGCTGCTCGAGAAGGTCGAGAAGATGGCGCGCGCCAAGGATCCGCGCGTGGTGCAGGTGATGGCGGGCCTGGCCGGGGAGTACGACGTCGTGCTGATCGCCCGCGCCGACGGCACGATCGCCGCCGACGTGCGCCCGCTGGTGCGCCTGTCGCTGACGGTGATCGCCGAGCAGAACGGTCGCCGCGAGATGGGCACCGGCGGCGGCGGCGGGCGTTTCGGGCTGGGCTTCTTCCATGACGGCGTGATCGCGCAGTACGTCGATCAGGCGGTCGACGCGGCGCTGATCAACCTCGAGTCGCGGCCCGCGCCGGCCGGCGAGATGTCGGTCGTGCTCGGCCCGGGCTGGCCCGGCGTGCTGCTGCACGAAGCCATTGGCCACGGCCTCGAAGGCGACTTCAACCGCAAGGGCTCTAGCGCGTTCTCGGGCCGCATCGGCCAGCGCGTGGCCGCCAAGGGCGTGACCGTGCTCGACGACGGCACCCTGCCCGACCGCCGCGGCAGCCTCAACATCGACGACGAGGGCCACGCGAGCCAGCGCAACGTGCTGATCGAGGACGGCATCCTGAAGGGCTACATCCAGGATTCACTGAACGCGCGCCTGATGAAGGTCGCGCCCACCGGCAACGGCCGCCGCGAGAGCTACGCCCACCTGCCGATGCCGCGCATGACCAACACCTACATGCTGGCCGGCGAGCGCAGCAAGGACGAGATCGTCGCGTCGATCCAGCGCGGCTTGTACGCCACCAACTTCGGCGGCGGCCAGGTCGACATCACCAGCGGCAAGTTCGTGTTCTCGGCCAGCGAGGCGTTCTGGGTCGAAAACGGCAAGGTCCAGTACCCGGTCAAGGGTGCGACCATCATCGGCAACGGCCCCGACGCGCTGACGCGCGTGACGATGATCGGCAACGACCTCGAGCTCGACACGGGCGTGGGCACCTGCGGCAAGGAGGGCCAGAGCGTGCCGGTCGGCGTCGGTCAGCCGACGCTGCGCATCGACGGGCTCACGGTCGGCGGCACCGCCTGATGCGCGACCCCGGCTGGCGCATCGATACCTCCGCCGGCGAGACCGATGCGGCCTGGGTCGATGACCAGCTGCACCGCTTCAACCTCGCGTCCGCACCGCTCGACCAAGTGCGGCCGCTGCGCGTCATGGCCAGCGCTGCAGGTGGCAAGCGTCTGGGCGGCGCGGTCGGCCGTAGCTGGGGCGAATGCTGCGAGCTGCAGCAGATCGCGGTCGACGAGAGCGAGCGCCGGCGCGGCATCGGTCGCGCGGTGATGGCGGCCTTCGAGGCCGAGGCCCGCTTGCGCGGTTGCCGGTTGATCTACCTCGACACCTTCAGCTTCCAGGCCGCACCGTTCTACGAGCGGCTCGGCTATCTCCGCGTGCATTCGATCGAAGGCTTCGCGCCCGGCGTCGTCAAGCACACCTACGAAAAGCGCCTCGACGAGGCTTGACGCACCGCACAAGCCACGTGCTACATTCCGGGCCATGCGTTTCGTTGCCTACTTTTTTGGCTACTTTTGGTTCTCGCACCGCCCCGGCGGAGGAGAGGCCAGCGTGCAAGCCAAGTAAGCAGCAGCGCAGACCGAATCCCCAAACCGCCGGGCCCAAAGCCCGGCGGTTTTTTTTCGCCCGGGCCCAAGCAGCCGGCAAGCTCCACCAGAAAGACCGCCGCCATGAACGCCACCCACGTCACCGCGCCCGAAGGCTGGACGCCGCCCGTCGACAAGACCAGCCAGACCGACGACGAACGCATCGTCGATGTGGTGCCGCTGCCGCCGCCCGAGCACCTGATCCGCTTCTTCCCGATCCGTGGCACGCCGGTCGAGGAGCTGGTCGTGCAGACCCGCCGACGCATCAAGGACATCATCCACGGCCGCGATGATCGCTTGCTGGTGGTCATCGGGCCGTGCTCGATCCACGATCCCGTCGCCGCTATGGAGTACGCGCGCCGGCTGCGCGCCGAGCGCGACCGCCATGCCGACACGCTCGAGATCGTGATGCGCGTGTACTTCGAGAAGCCGCGCACGACGGTGGGCTGGAAGGGCCTGATCAACGACCCCTACCTCGACGAGAGCTTTCGCATCGACGAGGGCCTGCGCATCGCGCGGCAGCTGCTCACCGAGATCGGCCGCCTGGGCCTGCCGGCCGGCAGCGAGTTCCTCGACGTGATCTCGCCGCAGTACATCGGCGACCTGATCAGCTGGGGCGCGATCGGCGCGCGCACCACGGAGAGCCAGGTCCACCGCGAGCTGGCCTCGGGCCTGTCGGCGCCGATCGGCTTCAAGAACGGCACCGACGGCAACATCAAGATCGCGACCGATGCGATCCAGTCGGCGAGCCAGCCGCACCACTTCCTGTCGGTGCACAAGAACGGCCAGGTCGCGATCGTCGAGACCAACGGCAACCAGGACTGCCACGTGATCCTGCGCGGCGGCAAGACGCCCAACTACGACGCGCAAAGCGTCGACACCGCCTGCCGCGAACTCGCTGCCGCCAAGCTGCCGCCGACGCTGATGGTCGACTGCTCGCACGCCAACAGCAGCAAGCAGCACCTCAAGCAGATCGAGGTGGCGCAGGACATCGCGCGCCAGATCGCCGGCGGCAGCCGCCAGATCTTCGGCGTCATGGTCGAGAGCCACCTGCACGAAGGCAACCAGAAGTTCACCGCCGGCCGCGACGACCCGGGGCAGCTGCGGTACGGCTGCAGCATCACCGACGCGTGCCTGGGCTGGGAGCACTCGCTGGACGTGCTCGGCGTTCTCTCGGATGCCGTGCGTGCACGCCGGGGCTAGCATCGGCCGGTCGCCATCGAGCCGGAGGTTTCGTCATGCGCAGCGAGGTCGTCGTCCGTTTCGGTCCCGAGCAGGAGATCGCGCTGCCCCTGGACGGCAGTGAGCCGATGTCGTCCGACGCGGCGCGCCGCTGGCTCGACGAGCAGTTCGTCCAGCACGAGTGCACGCCGCTCAAGCCCACCGGCAAGGTGCTGATCGCCGACAAGCTGCTGGCGATTCCGGTCGCCGTCGGCTCGCTGCAGTTCGAGGACGCGACCTGGGCGCGCGACTACGCGCGCGCGGCCAGCGCCGCGTTGGGCAAGCCGCGCGTGCGCATCGACGTGGAGGCGCTCAGCGTCTCCTATTGATCGGCCTGACCGGCCTGGCCGCGCAGCTTCGGGCTCTTCCAGTAGACGTCGTCGCCGCCCAGGCCGTCGAGATTGGCGCGGTTGAGCACGCGCGCGAGCACGAACAGCAGGTCCGACAGCCGGTTCAGGTACTGCCGCGGTGCCGCGCGCACCGCGCCCGGCTCGGTGTGGTCGAGCGCCACCACGGCCCGCTCGGCGCGCCGCGCGATCGTGCGGCCCACGTGGGCGATCGCCGCGCTGCGCGTGCCGGCCGGCAGGATGAACTCCTGCAGCCGCGGCAGCGTCGCGTTGTGTTCGGCCAGCGCCGCATCGAGCGCGGCAACCGCATCGTCGGCCAGCAGCGTGTAGCCGGGGATCGACAGCTCGCCGCCGAGGTTGAACAGCTCGTGCTGGATGTCGACCAGCAGCCGGCGCACGCCGTCGGGCAGCGGCTCGGCCAGCAGCAGGCCGATCATCGAGTTGAGCTCGTCGACGTCGCCCATGGCCTGGATGCGCAGGTGATCCTTGGGTACGCGCGTGCCGTCGCCGAGGCCGGTCGTGCCGTCGTCGCCGGTGCGGGTGGAAATCTGGGTGAGTCGGTGGCCCATGGTGGTCTGCCATCTCCGCGTTGCCAGCGTGCATTGTGAGGCGCCGCGTCGGCGCCGATTCCTACAATGACCCCAACGACGCGAGGAGACCGCGATGAACGCTCCGCACGAGCTGATGCCGACCTTGAAGCCACGACCGCTGCCGGCCGCGATGATCGAGGCGCTGCGTGCGCGCTTCGGCGAGCGCTGCTCCACCGCGCAGGCGGTGCGCGAGCAGCACGGCCGCGACGAGTCGCCGTTCGACGTGCCGCCGCCCGAGGTCGTGGTCTGGTGCGAGAGCACGGAGGACGTGGCCGCGACAGTCACGCTGGCGAACGAGCACGAAGTGCCGGTCATTCCCTTTGGCGCCGGCTCCTCGCTCGAAGGTCACCTGCTGGCCGTGCAAGGCGGCGTGTCGATCGACCTCTCGCGCATGAATCGCATCCTGCGCATCAACGCCGAGGACCTCACCGTCACCGTGCAGGCCGGCGTGACGCGCATGCAGCTCAACCGCGAGATCAAGGACACCGGCCTGTTCTTCCCGATCGATCCCGGCGCCGACGCGACGATCGGCGGCATGAGCGCGACGCGCGCCAGCGGCACGAACGCGGTCCGCTACGGCACGATGCGCGAGAACGTGCTGGGCCTGACCGTGGTCACCGCGTCCGGCGAAGTGATCCACACGGGCACGCGCGCGCGCAAGTCGAGCGCGGGCTACGACCTCACGCGCCTGTTCGTCGGCAGCGAGGGCACGTTGGGCGTGATGACCGAGATCACGCTGCGCCTGTATCCGCTGCCGGAGGCAGTGTCGGCGGCGATCTGCTCGTTCCCGAGCATCGACGCCGCGGTGCGCACGACGATCGAGATCATCCAGCTCGGCGTGCCGATCGCGCGCTGCGAGCTGCTCGACGCCAACGCGATCCGGGCCGTCAATGCGCACGACAAGCTCGGCCTGCGCGAGGCACCGATGCTGCTGATGGAGTTCCACGGCAGCGAAGCGAGCGTGCGCGAGCAGGCCGAGACGGTGCAAGACCTCGCGCGCGAGCACGGCGGGGCCGACTTCCAATGGGCCACGACGCCCGAGGAGCGCACGCGCCTGTGGACCGCGCGCCACCACGCCTACCTCTCGGGATTGCAGATGCGACCCGGCTGCCGCGCGGTGACCACCGACACCTGCGTGCCGATCTCGCGCCTGGCCGATTGCATCGACGAGACGGTCGCCGAAGTCGATGCCAGCGGCCTGCCGTATTTCATCGTCGGCCACGTTGGCGACGGCAATTTCCACGTCGCCTACCTGATCGACCCGGCCGAGCCCGCCGAGCGTGCGACGGCCGAGCGCCTGAGCGAACAGCTGGTGGCGCGCGCGCTTCGCATGGAAGGCACCTGCACCGGCGAGCACGGCATCGGCCTGCACAAGATGGGCTTCCTGCTCGACGAGACCGGTGCCGGCGCGGTCGAGATGATGCGCTCGGTCAAGCGCGCGCTCGACCCGAAGAACGTGATGAACCCAGGGAAGATCTTCGAGCTTTGAGCGCAAGCCGGCGCGGCGCCGGCTTGCGTGGTCAGTGCTTAGGCCCCGGCACGGTCCAGCGCTTGGTGACCTCGCCGCGGCCGTCGATGCTCTCCAGATGGGCGTCAAAGCCCCACAGCCGCGCGACGTGCTTGAGCACCTCGGCCGTCGAATCACCCAGCGGGCGGTCGTTGTGCTGCAGGTGGCGCAGCGTCAGCGAGCGGTCGCCGCGCAGGTTGACGTTCCACACCTGGATGTTGGGCTCGCGCGTGCCCAGGTCGTATTGGTGCGACAGCGCCTCGCGCAGGCGACGGTAGCCGGACTCGTCGTGGATCGCGCTGACCTCGAGCTCGCTTTCGTGCTCGTCGTCCTTGATCGCAAACAGCCGGAACTCGCGCATCAGCCGCGGACTCAGGTACTGGCCGACGAAGCTCTCGTCCTTGAAGTTGCGCATCGCGTGGTCGAGCGTCTCGAGCCAGTCGCGCCCGGCGATCTCCGGGAACCAGTGGCGGTCCTCGTCGGTCGGCTGCTCGCAGATGCGCTTGATGTCCGTGTACATCGCGAATCCCAGCGCATAGGGATTGATGCCGCTGTACGCCGGGTGGCCCACCGGCGGCTGGTAGATCACGTTGGTGTGCGACTTCAGCCACTCGACCATCATGCCGTCGGACAGCAGGCCGTCGTCGTAGAGCGTGTTGAGCAGCTTGTGGTGCCAGAACGTGGCCCAGCCTTCGTTCATCACCTGGGTCTGGCGCTGCGGATAGAAGTACTGCGCCACCTTGCGCACGATGCGCACGATCTCGCGCTGCCAGGGCTCGAGCAGCGGCGCGTTCTTCTCGATGAAGTACAGCAGGTTCTCCTGCGGCTCGCTCGGAAAGCGCGCCGTCGAGGCCTCCTGCGCCTTCTCGGCCTTGCGCGGCAGCGTGCGCCACAGGTCGTTGACCTGGCGCTGCGCGTAGGCCTCGCGCTCCTCTCGCAGCGCGCGCTCCTGCGCCAGGCTCAGCTTGCTGGGCCGGCGATAGCGGTCGACGCCGTGGTTCATCAGCGCGTGGCAGGAGTCGAGCAGGTCCTCGACGGTGTCGAGCCCGTGGCGCTCCTCGCACTCGGTGATGTAGTTCTTCGCGTAGACCAGGTAGTCGATGATCGACGACGCGTCGGTCCACATGCGGAACAGGTAGTTGCCCTTGAAGAAGCTGTTGTGGCCGTAGGCGGCATGAGCGATCACCAGCGCCTGCATCGCCATCGTGTTCTCCTCCATCAGGTAGGCGATGCAGGGGTTCGAGTTGATGACGATCTCGTAGGCCAGGCCCATGTGGCCGCGCTTGTAGCTCTTCTCGGTGGAGATGAACTCCTTGCCGAAGCTCCAGTGGCGGTAGTTCACCGGCATGCCCACCGAGGAGTAGGCATCCATCATCTGCTCGGCGGTGATGATCTCGAGCTGGTTCGGGTAGGTGTCCAGCCCGAAGCGCTTGGCGGTCGCGCGGATCGCTGCGTGGTACTCCTCGATCAGCTCGAAGCTCCAGTCGCTCGACGGCGTGAGCGGCTGGCTGGCGCGCGGCACCGGCTCGATCTCGCTGGCGCGGCGCACGCGTCCCGGCGCCCCGGCGTCGAGACCGTCGAACAGGTCGGGCGTCGGGTCGGCGGCGATCTCGTGCTTGCGGGCCATGTCTCGCCTCTCGGTTGGCGGCGTGCGGCGCCCTACTCGGCGGCCACGCCCTCTTTCTTGAAGAGATCCCGGAAGACCGGATAGATCTGCGAAGGCTCCAGCACCTTGCGCATCGCGAAGTGGGGAGTCGACTCGGCGATCTGCGCGTACTCCTCCCACAGGTTCTGCTCGGGCTCGGCCACCTGTACGTAAGCAAAGTAGCGCACCAGCGGCAGCAGCTGCTCGGACACCAGCTCGCGGCAGCGGCCGCTGTCGTGGTGCCAGTTGTCGCCGTCACTGGCCTGCGCGGCGTAGATGTTCCACTCGCTGCTCGGGTAGCGCGCGTCGATGATTTCCTTCATCAGCACCAGCGCGCTGGAAACCACGGTGCCGCCCGTCTCGGTGGCGTGGAAGAACTCGTGCTCGTCGACCTCTTGCGCCTGCGTGTGGTGACGGATGAAGACCAGGTCGATCTTGTCGTAGTGCCGGGTCAGGAACAGGTACAGCAGGATGTAGAAGCGCTTGGCGAGGTCCTTGCGCGCCTCGTCCATCGAGCCCGACACGTCCATCAGGCAGAACATCACCGCCTTGGTGGTCGGCACCGGCACCCGGATGCGGCTGCGGTAGCGCAGGTCGATCGGGTCGAGGTAGGGAATGCGGCGGATGCGGTCGCGCAGCACGACGATGCGCGCTTCGAGCTCCTTGATCTCCTTCTTGCGCATCTCGCGGCCGGCGTCGTTGTCGGCATGCGGGTGCGACAGCAGGTGCGCGAGCTGCGTCTCCAGGTGCCGCAGCTCGCGTCGCGCGTCGGCGCCGATCGCGATGCGCCGCCCGATCGCACCGCGCATCGAGCGCACCACGTGCAGGTTGTTGGGCGTGCCGTCGCTGGTGAAGCCGGCGCGCTGGCTCTTCCACTCGGGCACTTCCGCGAGCTGCGTCTTCACCATGTTGGGCAAGGCGAGGTCTTCGAAGAAGACCTCCATGAACTCTTCCTTGCTGAGGTGGAAGACGAAGTCGTCCTCGCCTTCGCCGGAGTCGCTGGCCTGCCCGCCACCGCGGCCTTGCCCGCCGCCGCCGTCGGGGCGCTGGATGCGGTCTCCCGCGACGTACTCGCGGTTGCCCGGATGCACCAGCTCGCGCGTGCCGCCCTGGCCGTGGTGGAACACGGGCTCGGAGACGTCGCGCTTGGGCAGCGTGATGTCCTCGCCGCGCTCGATGTCGCGGATGCCGCGGTCGCTGACCGCCTTGCGCACGGCTTCGCGGATCTGCCCCTTGTAGCGGCGCAGGAAGCGCTCGCGGTTGCCGACGGACTTGTTCTTGCCCTGCAACCGGCGATCGATGATCTGCTGCAGACCCATGGGGTGCCTTTTCAGTGAGCGCTCAGCTGCTCTTCCTCACGCGCAGATACCACTCGCACAGCAGCCGCACCTGCTTGGAGGTGTAGCCCTTGTCGACCATGCGCTGCACGAAGTTCTCGTGCTTCTTGGCCTCGTCGGCGCTGGCCTTGGCGTTGAAGCTGATCACCGGCAGCAGCTCCTCGGTGTTCGAGAACATCTTCTTCTCGATCACGGTGCGCAGCTTCTCGTAGCTCGTCCACAGCGGGTTCTTGCCGGCGTTGTTGGCGCGCGCGCGCAGCACGAAGTTGACGATCTCGTTGCGGAAGTCCTTCGGGTTCGCGATGCCGGCGGGCTTCTCGATCTTCTCGAGCTCGGCGTTGAGCGCCTGGCGGTCGAACACCTCGCCGGTGTCGGTGTCGCGGTACTCCTGGTCCTGGATCCAGTAGTCGGCGTAGGTGACGTAGCGGTCGAAGATGTTCTGGCCGTACTCGCTGTAGCTCTCGAGGTAGGCGGTCTGGATCTCCTTGCCGATGAACTCCGCATAGCGCGGCGCCAGCAGCTCCTTCACGTACCCGATGTACTTCTGCTCCTGCTCGGCCGGGAACTGCTCGCGCTCGATCTGCTGCTCGAGCACGTACATCAGGTGCACCGGGTTGGCGGCGACCTCGGAGGAGTCGAAGTTGAAGACCTTGGACAGGATCTTGAACGCGAAGCGCGTCGAGATGCCGCTCATGCCCTCGTCGACGCCGGCGTAGTCGCGGTACTCCTGGTAGCTCTTGGCGCGCGGGTCGGTGTCCTTGAGGTTCTCGCCGTCATAGACCAGCATCTTGGAGTACAGCGACGAGTTCTCTGGCTCCTTGAGCCGCGTGAGCACCGCGAACTGCGCCATCATCTTCAGCGTGCCGGGCGCGCAGGTGGCCTCGGCCAGCGACGAGCCGCGGATCAGCTTGTCGTAGATCTTGATCTCTTCGCTGACGCGCAGGCAGTACGGCACCTTGACGATGTAGATGCGGTCGAGGAAAGCCTCGTTGTTCTTGTTGTTGCGAAACGCCTTCCACTCGCTCTCGTTCGAGTGCGCCAGCACGACGCCGTCGAACGGGATCGCGCCGAAGCCCTCGGTGCCCTTGAAGTTGCCTTCCTGGGTGGCCGTGAGCAGCGGGTGCAGCACCTTGATCGGCGCCTTGAACATCTCGACGAACTCGAGCAGGCCCTGGTTGGCCAGGCACAGGCCGCCGGAGTAGCTGTAGGCGTCCGGGTCATCCTGCGCGTAGCTCTCGAGCTTGCGGATGTCGACCTTGCCGACCAGGGAGCTGATGTCCTGGTTGTTCTCGTCGCCCGGCTCGGTCTTGCTGACCGCGATCTGCTTGAGCACCGACGGGTGGCGCTTGACGACGCGGAACTTGCGGATGTCGCCGCCGTACTCCTCGAGCCGCTTCACCGCCCACGGCGACAGGATGCGCTGCAGGTAGCGGCGCGGAATGCCGTACTCCTTCTCGAGGATGGGGCCGTCCTCGTCGGCGTTGAACAGCCCCAGCGGCGACTCGTTCACCGGCGAGCCCTTGAGCGCGTAGAACGGCACGTGCTCCATCAGCTGCTTGAGCCGCTCGGCGATCGAGCTCTTGCCGCCGCCCACCGGACCCAGCAGGTAGAGGATCTGCTTCTTTTCCTCCAGGCCCTGCGCGGCGTGGCGGAAGTAGGAGACCACCTGCTCGATCGAGTCTTCCATGCCGTAGAACTCGGCGAAGGCGGGGTAGCGCTTGATGACCTTGTTCGCGAACAGCCGCGACAGGCGAGGATCGTTGCGCGTGTCCACCAGCTCGGGCTCGCCGATCGCCTGCAGCATGCGCTCGGCCGCGGTGGCGTAGGCCAGAGGGTCGCGCTTGCAGATGTCGAGGTACTCCTCGAGGCTGAGTTCCTCTTCACGGTTGCGCTCGTAGCGCGCGGTGAAGCTGCTGATCACATCCATGCCAGTCCTCCTAGACCGCTTGCGGAGGCGGCGTCGCCACGGGGCACCTGATGCCGGGTGCGGCGCTGCCTGTGGATCATCTTTACCCGAACTGATCGAAACAGGGGTTCCGAGTTCGTGTCACCTCTACCTTCGTCGATGCCGGGCGGCGCGTTGCCTTCATAACGCCGGTCGACACCGGGCAATTCCGTCGATACCTCGAATGGCGCGGTGCGTCATCCGCCGAACACCGTGCAAGAAGGATGCCCCCCTTCGCCGGCGACCGCCAGCGGGTTCGCATGCAACCGACATCCCCGAGATACGGCATCCCCACGCTTCCTGATGGTTCTGAGACCTTAACGCACGGTGGCGGCCGAGGTTCACGCGCCGGCACGGTGCGGCTTCAGGGTTGCCACCAATCTATCGCGTTATCGCGTTTCAGGCACGCCTGCAGCTTCAATATTTCACTTGGCCGCCATCAGGACACAGCTTAGTCTGCGCACGCCGCGGCACCCCGGCTCGCGGGTGTGTTCAAGACGGAGACCGGATCATGGCTTTCCCCCGCCTGATGCATGCGGCGCCGGCCCTGGTCGCCGGCGCCGCCTTCGCCGGCCAGGCGCTGGCAGCGGGGCCCCTGCAAAAGCTCGGCAAGCCCGAGGGCCGCGTCGACATCGTGGCCTGGCCCGGCTACATCGAGCGCGGGGAGACCGACAAGAGCTTCGACTGGGTCACCGCCTTCGAGCGTCAGACCGGCTGCCAGGTCAGCGTCAAGACCGCCGGCACGTCGGACGAGATGGTCGCGCTGATGAACGAGGGCGGCGTCGACCTCGTCACCGCCTCCGGCGATGCCTCGCTGCGCCTGATCGCCGGCAAGCGGGTGCAGCCGATCAACACCGCGCTGATTCCGAGCTTCAGGAACGTCGACACGCGGCTGCAGAAGGCGCCTTGGCACTACGTCGGCGGACAGCATTACGGCACGCCCTACCAATGGGGCTGGAACGTGCTGATGTACAACACCAAGGTCTTCAAGGACCAGCCGCCGTCCAGCTGGAAGGTGGTGTTCCTGGAGCAGACGCTGCCTGACGGCAGGAGCAACAAGGGCCGGGTCCAGGCCTTCGACGGGCCGATCTACATCGCCGACGCGGCGCTGTACCTGCGCAAGACCCGGCCCGAGCTGGGCATCGTCGACCCCTACGAGCTCAACGAGGCCCAGTACAAGGCCGCCTTGGAGCTGCTGCGCGGCCAGCGCAAGATCGTCGGGCGCTACTGGCACGACGCCTTCGTGCAGATCGACGACTTCACCAACGAGGGCGTGGTGGCCTCCAGCAGCTGGCAGTTCCAGGCCAACGTCCTGAAGAGCAAGAACCGCCCGATCGCCACCGTGCTGCCGGTCGAGGGCGCCACCGGCTGGGCCGACACCACGATGCTGCACAGCGAGGCCAGGCACCCGAACTGTGCCTACCTGTGGATGGAGCACTCGCTGAACCCCAAGCTGCAAGGCGACCTGGCGGCCTGGTTCGGCTCGGTGCCGGCGGTGCCGGCCGCCTGCAAGGGCAACAAGCTGCTCGGCGACGACGGCTGTTCGCGCCAGGGCTTCGACGCCTTCGAGAAGATCTCGTTCTGGAAGACGCCCACCAGCAAGTGCGCGTCGCAAAAGGACCGGTGCGTGCCCTACCACCGCTGGGTGACCGACTTCATCGCCGTGCTCGGCGGACGCTGACGACGGCGGCGGTCGCGCTCGAGGGCCTTGCCTGCGCATGATCGACGGCTGCACGCGACCCATGGCCGGGCGTGTGCTGATCGGCGCTCAGGATGTCACCCGTTGGGCACCCTTTGCGCGCCCGGTGAACACGGTGTTCCAGGATCGCGCGCTGTTCCCGCACAGGTCGGTGCGCGTCGCGAAGAAGCTGCGCGGCCACGTGATGCCGACAATCTGACGCTCCACGAATCGCCACCCGCGCCGAGCGCGTAACCTCGGCGGGCCCGTCCTGATGTCCGTGGGCCCACCCGATGTCCGAAGTACCCGACGAAATCCTTGCCGCGCTGCCCGACGCCGCGCGCCAGCGCCTGGCCGCCGCGCAGCCCGCGCCGCTCGGCGCGCGCGAGTTGCGTGCCGATGCGCTCTCCCAGATCGCCGGCACGCCCTTCTTCGCGCGCATGCTGGCCACGCGGTTCCAGCGCGAGACGGTGCTGGAAGCGTTCGCCGCGATGCCGTTGCCGGCGCCGGTGGCCGCGCAGGTGGCGGCGCAGCGTGCGCTTTATCCTGACGCCTACGAGCACGCTGTCCAAAGCGGCCTGGTGGCCGGCGCGCTGTGGCTGGCCGTCGAGCCGAGCGCTACGCGCTATGACGTCGGCATGCTGGTCGCCGCCGGCGTGCTGCACGACCTCGCCATGCTCGCCGCCGACCCCGCGCTGCACGACCCGGCGCAGCCGCCCCTGGGCGACGCGGCGCGAGCGCAGCTGCTCGCCCATCCGCAGGCCAGCGCGCGTCTGCTCGAGCCGCACCACGTCTATCCGCGCGAGCTGGTGCGCGCGATCACCGAGCACCACGAACGGCTCGACGGCAGCGGCTACCCGCGCGGCCTGGGCGGCGACGCGATCAGCGCCTGGGGCCGCGTGCTGTCGATCACCGAGGTCGTCAGCGCGATGTTCGGCGGCGGCCGCGAGCACCCCGAGCTGCGCTTGTCGACGCTGCTGCGCATGAACCCGGGCCGCTACGACCCGACCCTGGTCGAGACGGTCGGCCGCTGGCTCGCGCCAGCGCTCGATGCCGAGGCCAGCGCCTTCGCCGCCGCGAGCGACCCGTTCAAGCGCCTGCGCGCGCTGCACACGGCGCTCGACGATGCACCGCGGCCCGACGGCCTGGGGCCGCGCGGCGCGGCCATGTTCGACGACTTCCATGCCCGCCTGGGCGGCCTGCAGCGATCGCTGGCCGACGCCGGCGCCGACGCGGCGCAGCTCGGCTGGCTCGCCGCGGCAGCGCCCGACGCCCGGCTGCGCGCCGAGCTGGTGCTGATCGGGCGTGAAGCGAGCTGGCAGCTGCGCATGCTGGCCCAGCAGCTGCAGCGGCGCTTCGGTGCAGCGCCGCTGCCGCCGACGTTGCGCGGCTGGTTCGATCGCGTCGAGGCCCTGGTCGCCGACGCCTGATCGGCGCCGGCCCGGACCGCTCAGGCCGGTTCGGTTCCGCCGCGCAGCCGGTCGATCAGGCCGTTGAGCTCGTCGAACGAGCCGAAGGCGATCGCCAGCTCGCCCTGCTCGCCGTGGCGGCTTCGCTTCTTGATGCGGATCTCGACCGTGGCGGTCAGCAGGTCGGAGAGCTCCTCTTCCAGCCGCGTGAGGTCGCGCGGCTTGGCGGCCTTGCCCTTGAGCAGCTGGGTCTGGCGCCCGCCCGCGGTCAGGCGCGCGACCAGCTTCTCGGCGTCGCGCACGGTGAGCTTCTTGGCGGCGATCTCGTGGCCGGCGGTGATCTGCTGCGCGCGGTCGAGCGCCAGCAGCGCGCGCGCATGGCCCATGTCGAGGTCGCCGGCCAGCAGCATCTGCTGCACCGGATCGGCCAGGTTCAACAGCCGCAGCAGGTTGCTGGCCGCCGAGCGCGAGCGGCCCACGGCCTGCGCGGCCTGCTCGTGCGTGAGGCCGAACTCGTCGGTCAGGCGCTTGAGGCCGTGCGCTTCCTCGAGCGGGTTGAGGTCCTCGCGCTGGATGTTCTCGATCAGCGCCATCACCGCCGCGGCCTCGTCGGGCACGGCCTTGACGAGCACCGGCACCTCGTCGAGGCCGGCGAGCCGGGCCGCACGCGTGCGACGTTCGCCGGCGATGATCTCGTAGCGGCCGTCGGCGGGATCGCCGATCGGTCGCACCAGCACCGGCTGCATCACGCCTTGCGACTTGATGCTCTCGGCCAGCTCGTAGAGCGAGCCTTCGTCCATGCGCGTGCGCGGCTGGTACTTGCCGGGCGACAGCGCCGAGAGCTTCAGGGTCGCGGGTGCGCTGTCACGGGCGGCGGCGGCGGGGGCATCGCTCGCCTTGGGGCCGAGCAGCGCCTCAAGGCCGAGGCCCAGGCCCTTGGGTTTCTTGGTCACCATCGGTCGATTGTCCCCGATGCGCCTGCGGCGCCGGCGCGTCGCGCACGGTCGGCGGGGCCGGCGTGGCCGGGCGCGGCGGCGCGGTGTGCCGCGACAGCGGGCTGGCGCTGTCGCGGCCGGCGCGGCGCGCAGCCGGATGCACGATGTCGCGCTCGATGCGCTTGCGCAGCGCGCCCCAGCGAGGCTCCGTGCCGCGCGGGTGCGACGCCATCCACGCGAGCGCCGCATCGGCGCGCACGAACGGCTGGTGCTGCGGGCCCATCGCGCGCCAGCGGCCGCGAAACGCCGCGACCTGCGCGCCGAGTTCGGGCTCGCCGTCGGTATCGAGCTCGAGCGCGCGCCGCAGATCGCGCAGGTTCAACCAAGCATGGCCGCCCTCCTCGATCACGCGCACCGGATGGCCGGCGATGCTGTGGTGGTGGCCTTCGAGATCGCGCCAGGCGTGCGCGCGCAGGCGCTGCACTGCATCGGCCCCGGCCTCGGCGAGCGGACGCGCGAGCGCGAAGCCCCAGACCACCGCGGTGCTCAGCGACGGGATCAGGCCCAGCCATCGGTAGACCGCAGCGCTGAGCGCCGCGCAGGCCAGCGAGCGCAGCAGCAGCTGCAGCCATGGCGAGTCCGCGCGACTGCCCACGGCCTCGGGCATCAGCGCTCGTCGAGCAGCGCTTCGAGCAACGCGCGGCCCTCGGGCCAGTCGCCGAGTCCCGACTCGCCGTTGAGATGCCCGCGCGCGCCGGCAAGCACGAGGCTTGCGCCCCAGTCGCTCGCGAAGCCACCGGCGCGCTCGAGCGTGCAGTAGCTGTCGTCACTGCTGGCCACCAGCGTGGCGCGAAACGGCAGGCGCTGGCGCAGCGGCACTCGCCAGTTGTGCAGATCGAGCGGGAAATCGGCCTGCTCGGGATCGGGTGGCGCAACGAGCAACGCCGCCTGCACGCGCGCGACGAGCTGCGAATGCGCGGCCCACGCCGCCACCAGATGGCAGCCCAGGCTGTGCGCGACCAGCACGGCGGGACGCGCCTGCGCATCGTCGCGCAGCACCGCGTCGAGGCGCGCCATCCAGTCGCCGCGCAGCGGCCGCTGCCAGTCGGCCTGCTCGACGCGCTCGTCGCCGTGCAGCGCCTCCCAACGCGACTGCCAATGCGCCGGCCCGCTGTTCTGCCAACCGGGCAGGATCAGGATGCGAGGCTTCATTCGACGTTGGGGTCCGGCGATCGGTAGTGGTAGGCGTAGCCGTCGCGAAAGCCCATCGACGCGTAGACGTGGCGGGCCGCGGCGTTGTCGGCATCGACTTGCAGGTAGGCGGTCTGCGCACCGGCTGAGCGGGCCTGCGCCAGCAGCGTGGCGCACAGCCAGCGCGCGAGGCCGCGACCGCGCTGCGAGGGCGCGGTGAACACGTCGTAGAGACCAACGAGCTCATCCTCGATGGCCATCTGTGCGCAGGCGACGACGGTGCCCTCCTCGTCCTTGAGCAGCAGGCCGCGGTACGGCACCGGCGAGGCGGCCAGACGTTCCGCGTGCGCCTGACGCTGCGCCAGCGGCGAGCCGCGCAGGCGCCCGACGGCCTCGGCGTAGCCGCCGTTGCCGGGCGCCTCGGCGCGCAACCCGGCCGGCGCCGTCGGCGGCGCTACAAGGCTGTCGAGCCGCTCGAGCAGCATCACGCGCGTGTCGTCGAAGCGGTGCCAGCCGCGGGCATGCAGCTCGGCGTCGAGCGAGGGTGGCTGCGTGAACGGCGTGATGCGCACGATGCAAGGCAGCTGCGCCGCCGCATAGGCCGCTTGCACGCGCTCGATCTGTGCGTCGAGCGGCTGGGCCGACGCGGCGATCGCGTTGGCGCAGCGCGCGCGCTTGGCCTTGCCGGGCGACAGGCGCAGCAGCCAGCCGCCGACGAGGCGCTGCTGCGGCGGCGCCGAGGCATTGAGGCCGGCCTCCTCGGCACGCGCGAGCAAGGCACGATTGAAGTCCGATGCCGCACGGGCGGCGTCGCGGGCGTTCATGCGCATGGCAATCAGCGCATGGTGTCGATGCGCGCGACCATCTCGCGCGCGAAATCGACAAAGGCCTGCGCGCCCTTGGAGGCCGGATCGAACACCACGCCCGGCAGCCCGTAGCTGGGTGCCTCGGCCAGACGCACATTGCGCGGGATCACGGTGTCGAACACCTTGTCGGCGAAGTGCGCCTTGAGCTGTTCGCTCACCTGCTGCTGCAGTGTGATGCGCGGGTCGTACATCACACGCAGCAGGCCGATGATCTGCAGGTCCTTGTTCAGGTTGGCATGCACCTGCTTGATGGTGTTGACGAGGTCCGACAGGCCCTCGAGCGCGAAGTACTCGCACTGCATCGGCACGACAACGCCGTGCGCGCTGGTCAGGCCGTTGAGCGTGAGCATCGACAGCGACGGCGGGCAGTCGATCAGCACGAAGTCGTAGTCGGCGTCGACCGCGCCGAGCGCGGCCTTGAGGCGCTTGTCGCGCCGCTCGAGCTCGACCAACTCGACCTCGGCGCCCGCCAGTTCGCGGTTCGCGCCGAGCACGTCGTAGCCGGCCTTGTCGGCGCGCGCGCGCGCTTCCGCGATGCTCGCGCTTTCAAGCAGCACGTCGTAGACGCTCAGCGGCAGCGTGCGCTTGTCGACCCCCGAGCCCATCGTCGCGTTGCCCTGCGGATCGAGGTCAACCACCAGCACGCGCTGGCCGATCAACGCCAGCCCGGCGGCGAGATTGACGGTGGTGGTCGTCTTGCCGACGCCGCCTTTCTGGTTCGCGATGCAGAAGATCTTCGCCATCGGGCGTTGCTTTGTGGTGGTGGAGTGA
Organism: Caldimonas sp. KR1-144; assembly: GCF_049446155.1. NCBI lineage: Bacteria > Pseudomonadati > Pseudomonadota > Betaproteobacteria > Burkholderiales > Sphaerotilaceae > Caldimonas > Caldimonas sp. KR1-144. The sequence goes on along the minus strand of NZ_JBMSEE010000005.1, from coordinate 228,907 downwards.
TGCCGAGTGGCAGGCGACACGCAAGTGAGTGATTGCTCTCGCTTTGCGCGCCATTTCATGCCCGGATGGCGGGCCCGGAAACCAGTGCCGGCGGATTCTTCCGTCGGCACCGGAGGTGGTCAAGGCAGGGCGTCACGAGGACGCGAGCCTGAAGCCAAAGCCGACCAGGAACACGCCCGCGAGCCGCTCTAGCCAGCGTGCGGCGCGCCGGTGAGCACGCACCTGGCGTGCCACCAGGTTCGCGCAGGCGCTCAGGCTCAGGCAGTAGATCAGGGTCATCAGCGCGATGGTCGCGGCCATCGCCGCGAAGGTCGGCAGGCCTTGGTGCTGCGCCGGGTCGATGAAGAGCGGAAAGAAGGCCATGTAGAACACGATGGCCTTCGGATTCAGCAGCGTGATCAGGAAGGCCTGGCGCGCGTAGCGGCCGGCGTCCATGCGCACGACCGGCGCGGCGCCCTCCTTCGCGAACAGCAGCCGAAGGCCGATCCAGGCCAGGTAGGCGGCGCCGGCCCACTGCACCGCGCGAAACACCGCCTGGTAGGCCGCGAGCAGCGCGGCGACGCCCGCCACCGCCAGCCACAGCAGGACCTGATCGCCGACCATCAGACCCAGCGTCGCGGCCGCACCCGCGCGCAGGCCGCCCTTGCCGGTGGCCGTCAGCAGCGCAAAGGTGCCCGGTCCGGGCAAGGCCAGGAAGACAAGCACGGCGGCGCAGAAGGCGCCGTAGTCGGAGATGCCGAGCAGCATGGCGGTCGGGGATCGTGGTTCAGGAAGTCGGGCGCGGGCGCATCCAGACGAGGCAGCGTTCGGCGTCGAGACCAGGCACCGTCAGCGGCTCGACGCGCAGCACCTCGACGTCGGTCGGCAGCGCGGCAATCTCGTCGTCGGGCCGGCGGCCCTTCATCGCCATCCAGACGCCGCCATCGGCCAGCAGCGGGCGCGTGAGCGCGACCAGGTCGGACAGCGACGCAAAGGCACGCGCGGTGATCACCGGCCAGGGCCTGGGCAGCAGCGACTCGACGCGGGCATGCAGGCCACGCAGGTTGGGCACCGGCAGCTCGGCCGCGACCTGGCGGATGAAGCTGGCCTTCTTGGCGACGGTATCGACGCAGCTCACCTCGATGGTCGGGCACGCAATCGCGATCGCGGCGCCCGGCAAGCCGGCGCCGCTGCCCACGTCGAGCAGCGCACTCGGCGCGGCCCCGGTGTGCGCCAACAGCGGCGGCACGGCGGCGAGGCTGTCGAGCAGGTGCTGCGTCAGCATCTGCGCCGGTTCGCGCACTGCCGTCAGGTTGTAGACGCGGTTCCAGCGCGAGATCAGTTCGAGATGGCGCAGCAGGCGCTGGCGCTGGTCGGCATCGAGGTCGAGCCCGAGCGCGGTGAGGCCGCGGTCGAGCGTGGCTGTGGCGGTCATGCGGCGGCGTCGCCGGCTGGCGCGTCGTTGGCTGCGTCGGCGGCAAAGCCCTTGAAGCGGCCCTTGCGCAAGTGCACCAGCAGCAGCGAGATCGCCGCCGGCGTGATGCCGGAGATGCGCGAGGCCTGACCCAGCGTCTCGGGCCGGTGGCGCATCAGCTTCTGGCGCACCTCGTGGCTGAGCGCGGTGACCTGGGCGTAGTCGAGTTCGGCAGGCAACCTGAGATGCTCGTAGGCCGCGGCGCGCTCGACCTCCTCGTTCTGCTTGTCGATGTAGCCGGCGTACTTGCTGCCGATCTCCACCTGCTCGATCACCGCGTCGGCCAGCGATTTGCCCCACTCGGCCCGCAGCGTTTCACGTGAAACAGCTTCGTCTGGCTTGGCCAGGGACACGATTTCCGCAACGGCATCCCACTGGACGCCCGGTCTGCGCAGCAACTCGACGAGCGAATACTCGTGCTCGAGCGCCTTGCCGACCAGACGCTCGGCGTCGGCCGCCGCGACGATGCCCGGATGTACCCAGGTCGACTTCAGTCGCTCGGTTTCACGTGAAACAGCGTCGCGCTTTCGGTTGAACGCGGCCCAGCGGGCGTCGTCGATCAGCCCCAGCGCCCGGCCCCGCTCGGTCAGGCGCAGGTCGGCGTTGTCCTCGCGCAGCTGCAGCCGGTACTCGGCCCGGCTGGTGAACATGCGGTAGGGCTCGGTGACACCCTTGCTGATCAGGTCGTCGACCAGCACGCCGAGATAGGCCTCGCCTCGCCCCAGCGCGAACGGCTCGCGGCCTTGCGCCTGCAGCGCCGCATTGACGCCGGCATACAGGCCTTGCGCCGCCGCCTCCTCGTAGCCGGTCGTGCCGTTGATCTGGCCGGCGAAGAACAGCCCGCCGATGGCGCGCGTTTCGAAGCTCGACCGCAGCTCGCGCGGATCGAAGTAGTCGTACTCGATCGCATAGCCCGGGCGCAGGATGTGGGCGTTTTCCAGGCCAGGCATCGAGCGCACCGCGGCGAGCTGGATGTCGAAGGGCAGCGAGGTGGAGATCCCGTTCGGATAGAACTCGTTGGTCGTCAGTCCTTCGGGCTCGAGAAAGATCTGATGGCTCGTCTTGTCGGCGAAGCGGTTGATCTTGTCCTCGATGCTCGGGCAGTAGCGCGGCCCGACACCTTCGATCACGCCGGTGAACATCGGGCTGCGGTCGAAGCCGGAGCGGATGATCTCGTGCGTGCGCTCGTTTGTGTGCGTGATCCAGCACGGCACCTGGCGCGGGTGCTGGGACGCGTCGCCGACGAAGCTGAACACCGGCACCGGATCGAGATCGCCGGGCTGCTCGGCGCAGCGGCTGAAGTCGATCGTGCGGCCGTCGAGCCGCGGCGGCGTGCCGGTCTTGAGCCGGCCTTGCGGCAGCTTCAACTCCTTGAGCCGCGCCGAGAGGCTGACCGCCGGCGGATCTCCCGCCCGACCGCCGCTGTGGTTCTGCAGTCCCACGTGGATCCGGCCGTCGAGAAAGGTGCCGGCCGTCAGCACCACCGTCTTCGCACGGAAGCGGATGCCGACCTGCGTGACGGCGCCGACCACCCGGTCGCCCTCCACCATCAGGTCGTCGACCGCCTGCTGGAACAGCGTGAGGTTCGGCTGGTTCTCGAGCCGGCGGCGGATCGCCGCCTTGTAGAGCACCCGGTCGGCCTGGGCGCGCGTCGCTCGCACGGCCGGCCCCTTGCTGGAATTGAGGATACGGAACTGGATACCGGCCTCGTCGGTCGCGGCGGCCATCGCGCCGCCGAGCGCGTCGACCTCCTTGACCAAGTGCCCCTTGCCGATCCCGCCGATCGACGGGTTGCAGCTCATCTGGCCCAGCGTCTCGATGTTGTGCGTCAGCAGCAGCGTCGCGCAGCCCATGCGGGCGGCTGCCAGCGCGGCCTCGGTGCCCGCATGGCCGCCGCCGACCACGATCACGTCAAACTCTTGAGGAAACAGCATCGAGCGCTCCGCACCGGACCAAAAAAGCGCAAAAAGCGCCGCGGCGAGACGCCGGGCGCTGGGTGCCGCAATTTTAGGCAATCAGCGCCCCGCCGTCACGCGCCGGGGCGCTCGCCTGCGACACTCGAGGGCCATGAACTGCCGCCCAGCCTGCGCCGCCTGCTGCATCGCGCCGTCGATCTCGACACCGCTGCCCGGCCATCCAAACGGCAAGCCGGCCGGCGTGCCGTGCGCGCAGCTCGACGACCAACTGCGCTGCCGCCTGTTCGGTAGGCCCGAACGGCCGGCCGTGTGTTCGTCGCTGCAACCGTCTGGCGAGATGTGCGGCGACAGCCGCGAGCAGGCCCTGCGCTGGTTGGGCCACCTCGAACGCAGCACCCAACCCGACATCACATCATTGTGAGCGCACGCTTTTCTCTCCAGGGCCAGATTGTCTTGATCACTGGCGCCGGCCGTGGACTCGGCCTGGCCTGCGCCGAAGCCGCCGCGGCCGCCGGCGCGCGGGTGCTGCTCAACGGACGCAGCGCTGCGACCCTCGAAGGCGCCGTCGCGCAGGCCCAGGCCGCGGCCGATGCGAGTCGCTCGGGCGGGCAAGCCGAGGCGCTCGCCTTCGACATCACCGATGCCGCCGCGCTCGACCGTGCGTTCGAGACCATCCGCAGCCGCCATGGGCGCCTCGACGGCCTGGTCAACAACGTCGGCCAGCGCGACCGCCGGCCGCTCGAGGCCTTCACGCTGCAGGAGGTGCGCGGGCTGATCGACGCCAACCTCGTCGCGCCGTTCGAACTCGCGCGTCGCGCCGCGGCGCTGATGCCGCCAGCGGGCGGGCGCATCGTCAACATCACCTCGATCGCCGGGCCGCTCGCGCGCAGCGGCGACGCGGTCTACACCGCCGCCAAGGGCGGGCTCGATGCGCTGACCAAGGCGCTGGCGGCCGAGCTCGGGCCGCGCGGCATCAATGTCAATGCGGTGGCGCCGGGCTACTTCGCGACCCCCGTCAACGCCGCGATGACGGCCGACGAAGGCATCGCCGCATGGCTGCGCCAGCGCACCTGCCTCGGCCGCTGGGGCCGCCCCGAGGAGCTGGGGGGTCCGGTCGTGTTCCTGCTGTCCGGGGCCGCATCATTCGTCACCGGCCACACGCTGGTGGTCGACGGCGGCCACGCGATGCACTTCTAGCCGGCGCGTCGGCGCCCCTCGTCCGCCCTCACCGGCACCAGCGCGGGCGCCGGACGCAGCCTGGCCAGCAAGTTCATCGCGCCCGGATGACCCCAGTACTTGTCGAAGAAGTAATGCAGCACCGTGTTGACGAGCGGCTCGACGAAGGTGATGGCACCGGCGATCGTCACGCTGCCGGTCAGCAGGTAGCCGACGGTGAACGAAGTCCCCAGGTGCAGGACGCCGAAGGTGGCAGTCTTGGTCATGGCAACACCTTTCAGATGAGAATGATTCCTGTTGCCAATACTAGGCGGCCAAGTCGATAGCCGCAATCAAAGCACTCCATCATCGCGATTGCGTTCATCCTGATCGGGCGCAGCGCCCGATCAGTGCAAGACGGGCGGCAAGGACGAGCGCTCGCTCGCAGGCTCGGCCGGCGCTGACGTCACGGCCGCCGGGGAACCGACGCGCAGCAGCTTCACGTCCTGGACAACGCGCCCCGCCTCCAGCGAGATGAGCCGGTCGGCGCTGGCGATCGTTTCCGGCCGGTGGGCCACGATCACCCGCGTGATCGACAAGGCGCGGATCGCGTCGTTGACCTCGCGCTCGCGCTCGACGTCGAGCGCGCTCGTGGCCTCGTCGAGGAACAGCAGCTGCGGACGCTTGTACAGGGCCCGCGCCAGCAAGATGCGCTGTCGCTGCCCGCCCGACAGGCTCGCGCCCAGATCGCCGACCAGCGTGTGATAGCCCATCGGCAAGGCGGCGATCTCCTCGTGCACCGCGGCGCGCTGCGCGCAGGTCTCGATCCAGGCCATGTCCGGCTGCGGGTCGAAGAAGCAGATGTTGTCGGCGATCGAACCGGCGAACAGCAGGTCGTCTTGCATCACCGTGCCGACACGCTCGCGAAAACCGCGCATGCCCACGGCGCGCAGGTCGCGGCCGTCGACGCGCACCTCGCCGGAACTCGGCGCATGCACGCCGAGGAGCAGCTTGACCAGCGTCGTCTTGCCGCCGCCCGACGGCCCGACGATCGCGACCGATTCGCCGGGCTCGATCGTGAAGCTGCAGTCCTTGAGCACCCACGGCTCGCCGTCGGCGTAGCGGAAGCTCACGCCCTCGACCTCGATGCGCAGCGGCGCCGCGGCATTCGAGGCGCCCGGGTGCGCGGGCAGCGCGGCGGGCTCGGGCGCGGTCAGCACGATGTCGGCCAGGCGCTCACCCTGCAGGCGCAGCATCTTCAGTTCGACGGCCTTGTCGATCAGCGCCGAGAAGCGCGTCGCGAACTGCTCCTTGTAGGCCAGGAACGCGAACAGCATCCCGACCGAGAAGCGCTGGTCCATCACCAGCAGGGCGCCGACCCACACCACGGCCACCCGCTCCAGGCCGAACAAGGCCTTGTGCAGCACGCCGAACGCCAGCTCGAGCTTCTTGGTCGCCAGCTCGGCGTTCATCGTGTCGACGACCAGGTTCATGAAGCGCGCCTGGCGGTCGGACTCGCGGTTGAACAACTTGATCGCCGTCACGCCTCGCAGCGACTCGAGGAAGTGCGAAGCCTTCTTCGCGTCGTGAACGATGTGCTCCTCGGTGGCGTGCTTGAGCGGCTGGAAGAAGGCCGCGCGCAGCAGCGCGTAGACCGCCACCGCCGCGACCGCGATCGCGGTCAGCTTGAGGCTGTAGAACGCCATCATCGCCAGCGTCACCACCACCAGCAGGCCATCGAGCACGGCCTCGATGAAGCTCGTGGTCAGGGTTTGCTGGATCTTCTGCACCGCGCCGAAGCGCGACATCACGTCGCCGGCATGGCGCTTCTCGAACCAGGCCACCGGCAGGCGCAGCAGGTGCGTGAACACGTTGCCCAGCCACTGCAGGTTCAGCGTCGCCGAGAGATACAGCACCGCCCACGAGCGCAGCGCGCCCGTTGCCACCTGCAGCACGACCAGCCCGCCGAAACCAAGCCCCAGCGTCAACAGCAGCTCGCGGTCGGCGCTGACCAGGGCGCCGTCGACGACCCACTGCAGCAGGAACGGACTGAGCAGCATGAAGGCCTCCAGCGCCAGCGCCAGCAGGAAGATCTGCGCCAGCGCGCGCTTGAGCCCGGTCACGCGGCCGAGCAGCTGCCCGACCGACACCGACTGCTTGTCCTCGCTGGCGCGGAACTCCGCCGCCGGGCTGAGCTCGAGCGCGATGCCGGTGAAATGCCGCGAGACCTCGTCCAACGGCAGGCGCCGCACGCCGCGCGCCGGATCGTGGATCACCGCGTGGCCGCGCCGTACCTCGCGCAGCACGACGAAGTGGTTCAGGTCCCAGTGCAGGATGCACGGCGCGCGCAACTGCTCAAGGTGCGTGAGCTCGGCACGCAGCGGCCGCGACTGCAGGTTCAATTCGCCCGCAATGCGCACCAGATCGGCCAGCGTCATGCCCTTGAGCGAGACCGAGAAACGCTGCCGCAGCGTTGGAAGGTCGATGCGGTGACCGTGCTGAGACGCGACCATGGCCAGGCAGGCGAGGCCGCACTCGGCGGCCTCGGTCTGCAAGATCATGGGCAAGCGCGCGAGGCCGAGGCCCCAGCGCAGTTCATCCAGCATCGTCTTCCTTTGACAACCTCACCCTGAGCAACTTTTCTGATTGGTCACACGCGGCCGGCCAGGCCGAGTACCGGCTCGAACAGCCATTCGATCAGGCGCCGGCGGTCGAGCAGCACATCGGCGTCGATCTGCATGCCCGGCGTCAGCGGCTGTGCGCGGCCGTAGGCCGTCACGCTTTGCCGATCCAGCGCGACCGTGATGCGGTACAGCGGCTCGCCGGCGACCGTGGCCGCACCCGTCACGACACCGGCCAGCGGCAGGCTGGACAGCTCGCTGGCCTGAAGCGGCGTGCGAGACACATCGAGCACGCGTCCGGCCTGCAGGCCAAACTTCTGGTACGGGTAGGCCTGGTAGCGCAGCTGCACCTGCTGCTGCGGATGCAGGAACCCGACCGCGCTCGACGGCGCATAGAGATGCGCCTGCAGCGTCGCGTTGCTCGGCAACAGCGTCGCCAGCGCGACGCCGGGCGTGACGTTCTGACCGGGCTCGACCGTCACGGCGCTCAGCACGCCGTCGGTCGGCGCGCGCACCACGATGCGCTGGCGCGCTGCGCTCTCGGCACCTTCTTGCACCAGCTCGGCCAGCTCGCGCTCGATTTCGCCTTGTTGCACTTGCAGCCGCAGCGGCAGCTCGCGGCGTTGCGCCTCGACGACGCCGATCTCGCGCTGCTGGGTGGCCTGCTGGCGCTCCAGCGCCTGGGTCTGCGCCTCGAGCCCGAGCACCTCTTCCTGCTTGCTCTGGACCTGCGCTTCGGAGATGAAGTTGCTCTTTTGCAGGTCCTGCAGGCGTCCCAACGACGCCCGAGCGAGTTCGAGCCGCTTGCGGTGCAGGCCGATCTCGCTGCCGATCTGCGACAGCTCGCGGCGCATGTCGGCCAGGCGCCGGTCGAGCGCGGCCTGCTGCTCGGTCACCAGCGCGGCCTGCTGGCGCGAAGATTCCTGCAGGCTGCGCTCGCGCGCGTCGAGCGCACGCTGCACGCCGGCCTGCGAGTCGCCGGCCAGGGTGGATCGGTCGACCGACAGCACGAACAGCGCCTCGCCGGCGCGCACCTGCTGGCCTTCGGCGGCATGACGCTCGATCAGCGTGCCCGCCTGCTGCGGCATGAGCCGGATCAGGCCCAGGTCGGGCGCCAAATAGCCCGACACCCGCGCCTTGCGCGTGTAGTCGCCGACAAACAGGAACGCGCCCACGGCCACCGCAGCGGTGACCGCAAACGCGGTCAGCACCGTCAGTGACAGCGGGCGAACGAGTTGTATCCGGCCAAGCCAGGCTTGGCGTTGTCCTTCGATCGCCTCTGGACGAAAGAGGCTAGGCATCGAGGATCAGCCAGGGCTTACCAGCCCTTGCCCGGGGTCTCGACGGAGCCGCCGCCGATCTGGCCGAGCACCGAGAGGTCGAGGACCTGCGGCTGCTCCAGCGGCGCCTCGACGCGCTCTTGGCTCGAAACTTGAGCACGCTGCTGCTCGACAACTTCCGTAAACTGCTTGGGCTGCTGGACCATCTCGACGCTCCTGAGGGGGTTGGGCAACGGTCATTGACCGATGCCTCATTCCATCAGTTGCGCCGAATTTCAGACACTGTCAGCTCTTACAGGTAGTGTTGGTCCGGATCATCTGATCAGCCCGAGCCGCAGGGCCTTGAGCACCGCCTGGTGCTTGCTGATGCAGCCGAGCTTCTTCATCGCGTTCTGGATGTGCAGCACCGCGGTGCGCTCGCTGATGCCCAGGATCGAGCCGACCTCCCAGGCCGTCTTGCCCTCCATCGTCCAGCGCAGCGAATCGAGTTCGCGAGGCGTCAGGCCGGGCCGGTCGGCTTCGATTACCTCGGGCGCCAGCAGCCGCAGCGCCGTATCTTGCGCATGGACCGCAAACAGCTGCAGGTCGGCCACGATCCGCGTGATCTCGCCGGAATCGGTCGGCAGCGCGAGGTCGCGGTCGACACCCAACACGAAGTGCCGGCCCTCCGGCAGATGCAGCGCCACGCAGACCCCCGTGTGATAGCCGAACTTGGCCTGGTGCTCCCAGCGTGCGCCGAGGCCCTTCTCGGTATAGGTGCGCTGGCTCCAGATGATGGGCACGCTGCTGTGCTTGACGTGCTGCATCACCGGGTCGATGCGGTAGCCATCCGCGTCCTCCCACGACTCCAGGAACTCCTGAGGCGTGTTGTCGACCGTGATGAACTCGCTTTCGCTGGCCGGGTGGTCGATGACCGCAATCGCGGCGACCGTCTCGAACCCCAGGTTCTGTCCAAAGCGCACCACTTCCGCGCGCAGTTCTTCACGAGAACTCGCGTTCAGTACGGACGTGTAGGTGGCCTGCAGCATCGTCGGATCGGTCAGCGGCGCTGCGCCTCAAGGTCGAGGCGGCCCGTGACGATAGCAAGTTCCGCGGACTCGCGTTCCGCGCCTACAGGGCTTTTCATGCGCCGGTATCCCCAAAAAGGGCCTGACAGGTTTGACAGATGGCAGGGCCCCGCGATGCCCGCACACTGCCGCCCACGCTGGCATCGCCGCCGCGATGCCCCTCCCTCAACTGCTAAGGTAGTTCTGCGATGTCACCCATGAAGACACCCGCGTGGACAGTTCACGCATGGCGTCCCCAATTGTGTCAGGCGATTCGCGCGCCTCGCCTGCAATTCCAGCACCTCGGCACGTCGGTGCTGCACCCAGGCGACAGCGACGGCCCCTGCAGCGGTCAAACCGTTTGGGGCCAGCGCTCGCCCGATGGTGAAGTCGGCGTGGCGTGGGACTGGATCGAGCTTACACATGGCGTCGTCGCCATGGCAGACCCGATGGCGATGATCACCAACCTGCGCTTGATCGGCAGCAAAGGTGAGGTCCTGACCGCGCCGGAAGCGGCACTTTTCCTCAACCAGCTCGTCCGCGAGCTGCCGTGGCAACAAGAGGTGCAGCGCGCGATCTGCGTCGAGACGACGCACTGAGCCCGGCCGGTGGGCCTCAACGCACTGCCGCGGCGCGCAGGCGGTGCGTCAGGTAGGCCAGGCTGGCCACCGCAATCAGCGCCGCCACGGCCAGCGGCAGCAGCACCTCCACGCTGCCCAGCGATTCCCCGCGCAGCACACGGTTCATCAGCGTGTGCTGCGCCAAGGCCGGCACCGCCAGGAACCAGCGCGGCTCGCCGCTCTGGTTGAACAGGGCCACCATCGGCAGCAAGGACACCGCGAGGATCACCACGGTGTTGTTGGCCTGGGCCTCCTTGAAGCTCTTGCAGCGGATCGCCACCGCCATCATCACTGCCGACAGCGAGGCCGCCAGCGGCACCAGCACCGCCAGGAACGACGCCGCCTCGCGCCAGCCGAACTGGAACAGCGCGCGCAGCGTCTCGCTGCGGATCAGCGCCTGGGCCGGAAAGAAGCTCAGCACCGACAGCAAGGCGATGCCCATCGCCAACGCCGCGACGGCACCCCACTTGCCGACCACCAGCGCCAGCGGCGAGGCCGGCGTGGCCAGCAGCGGCTCCAGTGAGCCGCGCTCGCGCTCGCCGGCGGTGGTGTCGAGCGCCGCGTTCAGCGCACCGTAGAGCACCGCCATGATCACGAAGAACGGCAAGATGCCGGTGAACTGCGCCGCCCGGCTTTGCGCGCTCGCCAGGTCGCGCTCCTGCGCCTCAACGGCCTGCAGCAACTGCGGGCTCACGCCGCGCAGCGCGAGCGACAACATGCCGCGCTCGCGGTTGAAGCCCTCGACCAGCCGCGCCAGGCGCCCGCTGCCGGCCTCGGCCTGGCGGTTGGCGCTGTCGCTGACGATGTCGACCACCGGCACGTCGCCGCGCGCGAGCCGCGACTCGAAATCCCCCGGCACCACCAGCACCGGCTCGCCCAGGCGGCGCTCGCGCAGCTGCTGCTCGTAGTCGGCCGGTGCGGCCTCGATCGCGAAGCCCTGGCGCTCGACGAAGTTGCGCAGCGTCGGCGCTGCTTCAAGGCCTGCCGCGACGACGACGCGCCGCTCGGCGCGCGACTCGAGCGAGGCCACCAGCCCCGACATCAGCACCAGCACGAACGGCCCCATCAGCACCGAGCTGAGCAGCACCGTGACGAGCGTGCGCCGGTCGCGCAGCGCGTCGATCAGCTCCTTTGCGAACACGGTCCAGGCGTGTTCGATCCACCGCGCCTTCATGCCGTCTCCCCGGCGAACGCCAGCTTCACGAACGCCTCCTCGAAATCGGCCTCGCCGGTGCGCTCGCACAGCGCGCGCACCGTGCCGTGCGCGACCGTGCGGCCGTGCGCGACGATCACGACCTCGTCGCACAGCCGCTCGACCTCTTGCATGATGTGGCTCGACAGCACGATGCACTTGCCGCCGCCGGCCGGACTGGCGAGGTGATGCAGCACCTCGCGCAGCGCGCGCGTCGACAGCACGTCCAGCCCGTTGGTCGGCTCGTCGAGGATGATGTTGGCCGGGTCGTGCACCAGCGCGCGCGCCAGTGCCGTCTTGACACGCTCACCCTGGCTGAAGCCCTCGCAGCGGCGCTCGAGCAAGGGCTTCATGTCGAGCGCCTCGCCGAGCACGTCGACGCGCGCCTGCGCCGCGTCGCGCGGCATGCCCTGCAGCATCGCGTGGTAGACCACGTTCTCGCGCGCCGTCAGGCGCGGATAGATGCCGCGCGCGTCGCTCAGCACGCCCATGCGCGCGAGCGCCGCCTGCGGGTCGCGCCCGACATCGACGCCGTCGACCTCGATGCGCCCGGCATCCGGGCGGATCAGCCCGGCGATCATGCGCAGCGTGGTCGTCTTGCCGGCGCCGTTGGGCCCCAGCAGGCCGGTGATCGCGCCGTCGGCGGCGGCAAACGACACACGGTCCACCGCGACCACCTCGCCGCGTTGGCGCTTCCACGGCAGCGCACCCTTTGGCGCCGGCGCGGCGAAGCGCTTGGCCAGCTCGTCGGCGCGGATCATGACCGGCCTCCCGGCGCGGTGGTCGGCGCGAGCGCAGGATCGGCCGGCCGGAACACCGGCGGGCGCGGAATCGCGGCCAGGCAGGTGGCGTCGACCGCCAGCGCCTGCGCCTCGTCGTCGCTGGCGATGAAGCGGTGGATCAGGTCGCGCGCGCAGCCCAGCGCCATCACGCCATGGCCAGCGTTGTCGACCACGACATGGCGCGCCTTCGCGCCCAGCGCCCGCGCCACGCGCTCGCCGTGGCGCGGTGGCGTCACCGGATCGAGGCCGCCGCTGAACAGCAGCACCGGTGCGGGGCTCGGCGCGATCGCATAGAACGCCGCAGGCACTTCGCTGCGCGGCCAGTCGGCGCACAGCGCGCGATAGGGCTGCGCCAGGCTCTCGCCGAGATCCGCGCCGGGCCGGTCCGCGCTCGCGGCCAGGCGCGGCATGTCCTCGGCGCACACCACCGCAAAGTGCTCGATCTCCGCCAACCGCAGGCGCCGGCCGCCCAGCCCGAGCGAGCCCAATCCCGCCAGCGGCGTGACGCGGCCCTCGATCGCCGCGCCCAGCGCCTCGGGCAGCGCCGCGGCCATCGCCGGCGCGTACAGCGGCCCGCGCAGCGCCGACAGCACCGCCTCGCGCGTGAGCCGCAGCCGCTGCGCATCGCCGGTCTGCGGATCGGTCACCTCGACCTCGCGCGGCAGCGATGCCAGCCAGGCGCGAAAGCGCTCGCGCAGGCGCGGATGGCGCGCGGCGCAGGCGGCGTCGCGCTCGCAGGCGTCGAACTGCGCATCGAGCACGCGCTGCGCATCGGCCGACATGCTGGCCGACAGCGCCATGTCGGGCGGCGCAACGCCGTCGAGCACCGCGCGCCGCACGCGCTGCGGGAACTGGCGCAGGTACTCCAGCGCCGCGCGCGTGCCGTAGCTGCCGCCGACCAGGTTGATGCGTTCGGCGCCCAGCGCCGCGCGCACCGCGTCGAGGTCGGCCATCGCGATCGTCGTCGTGTACTGGCGCAAGTCGCCGTGCGGCTGCGCGGCCAGGCGCGCGCGGCAGGCGCGCAACCGCTCGACCATGCGCTGCAGGTCGATGCGCTCGGCGAGCGGCCGGTGCTCGTCGTCCTCGTCGTCGCAGGCCAGCGCCGCCGAGCGGCCGGTGCCGCGCTGGTCGACGAACACCAGGTCGCGCTGGTTGCCCAGCCGCAACAGCAACGGCGTCACGCTGCCGGCCAGCGCGATCGCGCTCTGCCCCGGGCCGCCGGCCAGAAAGAACACCGGGTCCGAGGCCTTGCGTCGCGCCGTCGCCGGCACGACGAGGTAGTGCACGTCGATCGTGCGGCCGGCCGGCTGGGCAGGATCGAGGGCTCGCGTCACGTGGCCGCACAGCACTTCGTTCTTGAGCCCTTCGACACGGCACGGCGTGGGCCCCGCGTCGGCGCGTGCGGCGGGGATCGCCAGCGCGGCCAGGGCGGCCAGCGCGGCGAACAGCAGTCTGGGAAGCATGGCGCGCGATTCTGTCGGCGCGCGGCCGCGCGCGCCACCGAGCGCCGCGGCGCCGGCGCGACGCCGGCCTCAGCGCAGGAAGGCGTCCCAGCCGGTCTTCAGGATCAGCGCCCCGACGACAACGATGAACACGCCGCGCACGAAGCCGGCGCCGTGCTTCAGCGCGAGCCGCGTGCCGACCAGGCTGCCGGCGATGTTGGCCACCGCCATCACGGCCGCAATGTGCCACCAGACATGGCCGGTCAGCGCGAAGGCCGCCAGTGCCGACAGGTTGGTCGCGGTGTTCAGCAGCTTCGCGCTCGCAGAGGCGTGCAGGAAGTCGTAGCCCAGCACGCGCACGAACAGGAACACGAAGAAGCTGCCGGTGCCCGGCCCGAAGAAGCCGTCGTAGAAGCCGATCGCCAGCCCGATCGCGGCGGCCGCCAGCGCCTCGCTGCGGCCCGACCAGCGCGGCTCATGCGCGCGGCCCAGCTCCTTCTTCGCCAGCGTGTAGGCCAGCACCGCGGCCAGCACGAAAGGCAGCGCGCGGCGCAGGCCGCTGGCGTCGACCTGGGTCACGGCCCAGGCACCCAGCGCCGCGCCGGCCAGCGCCGCGGCGGCGGCCGGCAGCAGGGCCGGCCAATTCAGCGTCACGCGCCGCGCGAACTGCACCGTCGCGAGCCCGGTGCCCCAGACCGCCGCGCCCTTGTTGGTGCCAAACAGCGTCGCCGGCGCCGCCTGCGGGAAGGTGCCGAACAGCGCCGGCACCAGGATCAGGCCGCCGCCTCCGACGATCGCATCGACAAAGCCGGCCAGCAGCGAGGCGGCGGTGACGGTGAGCAGTTCCAGCATGCGGGCGCGGCAACGGGCTTGAAGAAAGCCGGCAAGTGTCGCCGCAAAAGAAAAGGCGCCGGGGTGCCGGCGCCTTCTCGTTTCCCGCGGCCTGCGCGGGGTTGCCCCGCGCGGCTGCTCTCTTCTGTGGGGAGGGCCTGTCGCCTGTGGCGCGGCCCTCGCAGTGCTTGTCTCCTCAGTCCCCCGCCAGAGCGGGCCACTGGGGTCCGCTGCGAGTGGGGGGACTCTATGTCGGTGCGCCGTGCCCCGCATCGGGGTTAACCTGCAACAGCTTGGTGCGCAGGCCGAACGGCGCGTGCGGCCCATTCAAGGCGCGCTACGGCTGCTCGCCCAGCGAATACCGCGAGCGCGCCCGTTAGGCCGCCGCGTCGGCGCGGATCCACTCCGCGGCCTTCTCCGCGATCATCAGCGTGGGGCTGTTGGTGTTGCCGCTGGTGATCGTCGGCATCACGCTCGCATCGACCACGCGCAGACCGCGGATCGCCCCGCCCGGCCCGCGCACGCGCAGGCGCGCGTCGACCACCGCGGCATCGTCGTCGGCGCGGCCCATGCGGCAGGTGCCGGCCGGGTGGAAGATCGTCGTCGCGATGTCGCCGGCCAGCCGCGCGAGGTCGTCGTCGCTCTCGTACTGCGTGCCGGGCTTGAACTCCACCGGCTGGTACTTCGCCAGCGCCGGCTGCGCGACGATGCGCCGCGTCACGCGCAGGCTGTCGGCGGCGACCTGGCGGTCCTCGGGCGTCGAGAGGTAGTTCGGCGCAATCGCCGGCGCGTCCTCGGCACGCGGCGAGCGGATCCGCACCGTGCCGCGCGAGGTCGGGTTGAGGTTGCACACGCTGGCGGTGAAGGCGTCGAAGCCGTGCAGCGGCTCGCCGAAGGCCTCGAGCGACAGCGGCTGCACGTGGTATTCGAGGTTGGGCCAGTCGTGCTCGGGCGAGCTGCGCGTGAACGCGCCCAGCTGCGACGGCGCCATGCTCATCGGGCCGCTGCGCTTGAGCGCGTATTCGAGGCCGATGCGCGCCTTGCCGACGAGCGAGTTGGCCAGCGTGTTGAGCGTCTTGACGCCCTGCACCTTGAACACCGCGCGGATCTGCAGATGGTCCTGCAGGTTCGCGCCGACACCGGCGAGCTCGTGGACGAGCTCGATGCCGTGGCCTCTGAGCAGCTCGGCCGGGCCCAGGCCCGACAGCTGCAGGATCTGCGGCGTGCCGACCGCGCCGGCCGAGAGCACGAGCTCGCGCGCCGCGCGCACCGTCTGCACGCCTTCGGGCGTGCGCACGCGCGCGCCAGCGCAGCGCAGCCGGCCGTCGCCGTCGCGCTCGAACAGCAGGCGCTCGACCTGCGCGCCGGTCCACAGCTCGAAGTTCGGCCGGCCGTAGCAGATCGGCCGCAAGAAGGCCTTGGCGGTGTTCCAGCGCCAGCCCTTGCGCTGGTTGACCTCGAAGTAGCCGACCCCTTCGTTGCTGCCGCGGTTGAAGTCCTCGGTGGCCGGCACGCCGGCCTGCTGCGCCGCCGCGGCAAAGGCATCGAGCACGTCCCAGCGCAGCCGCTGCTTCTCGACGCGCCATTCGCCGCCGTGGCCGTGAAACTGAGCGAAGCCGTCGTCGGCGCGCGCCGCGTCGCCGCGCCAGTGGTCCTCGTGGCGCTTGAAGTACGGCAGGCTCTGCTCCCAGCGCCAGGCGTCGTCGCCGGTGACCTCGGCCCAGTGGTCGTAGTCGCGCGACTGGCCGCGCATGTAGATCATGCCGTTGATGCTGGAGCAGCCGCCCAGCACTTTGCCGCGCGGATAGCGCAGCGAGCGGCCGTTGAGGCCGGCGTCGGGCTCGGTCTGGTAGAGCCAGTCAGTGCGCGGGTTGCCGATGCAGTAAAGATAGCCGACCGGGATGTGGATCCAGTGGTAGTCGTCCTTGCCGCCGGCTTCGAGCAGCAGCACGCGCTTGGTCGGGTCGGCGCTCAGCCGGTTGGCCATCAGGCAGCCGGCGGTGCCGGCGCCGACGATCACGTAGTCGAAGGTCGTTGCATCGGAGGAACTCATCCGGCGAGCCTACCAGCGGCGCCCTACCGCCTGCTTGCAAAGGCCCGTAGGATGCCGCGATGCCCGACTTCGCGACGCTGTCGAACAGCGAGATCCTGATCGCCTTCGCCAAAGGCCTGCTGCTCGCGCCGGCCGCTCTGCTGCCGATCATCAACCCGATCGGCGTCGCGCCGATGTACCTCACGCTGCGCGGCCCGGTCGATGAGCGCACCAACCGGCGCGTCGCCAAGCGCGTTGCGCTGCACGCCGGGCTGATGCTGCTGGCGGCGATGTTCATCGGCGCGCAGGTGCTGAGCTTCTTCGGCATCTCGCTGCCGATCGTGCGCGTGGGCGGCGGCTTGATCGTCGCCGCCGCCGCGTGGAAGCTGCTCTACGACCCGCACGCGGACAAGGTGACCGAGCCGGTCGGCCGCACCGCCCGCTCGCCAGCCGAGGTGCTGCAGCACAGCTTCTTTCCGCTGACCTTTCCGTTCACCGTCGGGCCGGGCAGCCTGTCGGCGGCGATCACGCTGGGCGCGACGATGAGCTTTCACCGCCCGGCGCAGGTCGCGATGGCCGTTGCGATGAGCGTCGGCGTCGGCCTCACGACGGTGGCCATCTACCTCGGCTACCGCTTCGCGCCGCAGCTGGTGCGGGGGCTGGGCAGCGTGGGTACTACCGTGCTGCTGCGCTTCTCGGCCTTCATCCTGCTGTGCGTGGGCGTGCAGATCGTCTGGGACGGCGCGGCGGAGCTGGTGCTCGAGCTCGCGCGCGAGCTGGCCCGCCTACGCTGAGGCGAGCTCGCGCAGGTAGGCCAGGCCGCGCCCCGCTCGCGGGCCGTACCAGCTCAGCAGCTCGCCGTCGACCAGGCGCACGCGCGCCTTGGGCGCCAGCGCCTGCGCCTCGGCGATGTGGCGCTCGCGAAAGCGATAGGGCTCGGAGCTGAGCAGCAGCTCGTCGACATCGCCCAGCCACGGCGCATCGGCCTCGACGACCGGATAGCGCGCGGCGCCGAGCGGCCCGCCGTGCTGGGCCGGCAGCGTCTGCCAGCCGACGCAGGCCAGCATGCGCGAGATGTAGGTGCCGCGCGCGACCGTCATCCACGGCCCCCGCCAGATCAGGTAGAGCGCCTGCCGCGTCGGCCAGGCGCGCCCGGTGGTGAGCGCAAGCTCGTGCTCGATGTCGTCGCGCAGCGCCCGCGCGCGCCCCGCGACGCCGGGGACGGCGCCGAACGCATCGACGAACTGGTCGAGCAGCGCGAGGTTGTCGGCCGGGGCGCAGGGATGGGTAATCACCAAGGTCGCACCCAGACGACGCAAAGCCTCGAAGGTCTCGAGCCGGTTCTCGTCCTGGTTCAGCAGCACGTGGGTCGGCGCAAGCGCCGCCAGCCGCTCGAGGTCGGGATCCTTGGTGCCACCGAGCTTCGGTATGTCTTGCACCTCCTCTCGCGGATGGATGCAAAAGCCCGTGCGGCCGACCAACCGGCCTCCCAGGCCGAGCGCGACCGCCAGCTCGGTCAGGCTGGGCACGAGGCTGACGATGCGCAGTTCGCTCATGGCGCAGCGAGGCTAGCGGGGCGCCCGCAGGCGCGAGGGAATGCCGATTGCCGCACAGGCGCCGATACAACACTTCGGCTTGACGACTTCACGGTTGTTTACCCAAAAACGGTCGTTCGCCCATAATGAAGCGGTCTGTATGCGGCGCCTTCTCGTGATTGGTCTCGATGGGTTGAAGCTCAACAGGCGGTAATAGGTGCTCCCTGGCACCTTGTTTTGATAGAGAAAGGCGCTCTTCATGGGCAACAAGCTGTATGTGGGCAATCTTGCCTACAGCGTGCGCGACGAGGAACTCAACGAGGCGTTCTCGCAGTTCGGCACGGTCACCTCGGCCAAGGTCATGATGGACCGCGAAACCGGCCGCTCGAAGGGCTTCGGCTTCGTCGAGATGGGTTCGGACGCCGAGGCGCAAGCCGCCATCAACGGCATGAACGGTCAGCCCCTTTCGGGCCGCTCGATCGTCGTCAACGAGGCCCGCCCCCGCGAAGAGCGTCCGGGTGGCTTCCGTGGTCCCTACGGCAACTTCAACCGCGGCCCGCGTGAAGGCGGCGGCGGCAGTGGCGGCGGCTACGGTGGTGGCGGCGGCGGCTACGGTGGCGGCGGTGGCGGCTACGGTGGTGGTGGCGGCGGCTATGGCGGCGGCGGTGGTGGTCGCGGCGGCTACGGTGGCGGCGGCGGTGGCCGTGGCGGCTACGGTGGCGGTGGCCGCAGCGGCGGCGGTGGTGGCGGCGGCTACTGAGCCTTCACCTCGCGAGCCTGCTCGCAATCAAACAAGGGCGGTGGCAACACCGCCCTTTTGCTTTCTGGGCCGCGCCGCCCGCGCGCTCGCGCGGGCGGCGGGTCACTCGCCCAGTCGCTTCTTGCGCCCGCGCCCGGCGAACAGGCGGTCGAACAGCGCATTCGGCAGCATGCGCATCAGCTTGGCGACGATGCCCATCTGCCACGGGAGGACGGTGTAGCTGCGGCCCGCGGCGATCGCGCGAAAGGCTCGCTCGGCAAAATCCTCCGGCGCGAGCATGAACGGCATGCCATAGGTATTGCCCGCCGTCAGCGGCGTCGCGACATAGCCCGGCACGATCGTCACGACCCGCACGCCGCAGGCGCGCAATTCGCCGCGCAGGCTCTCGCAATAGCTCACGACGCCGGCCTTGCTGGCGCAGTACGCGCCATGGCCCGGCAGGCCGCGGATGGCCGCCACGCTGGCGATCCCGACCAGCGTGCCGCGGCGCCGTTCGCGCAGCGGCTTCAGGAAGGGATGGAAGCTGGCCGCCATGCCGAGCAGGTTGGTGTCCATCACGGTGCGAAAGACCTCGAGATCCTCGCGCTCGGCGGTGTCGACGCCGATGCTGACGCCGGCATTGGCGATCACCGCATCCGGCAGGCCCTGACGCGCCAGGCAGGCATGGCCGGCGGCGACGGCCGCATCGGTGTCGCGCACGTCGGCGCCGTAGACGGCCCAGCTGTCCTCGGGCCAGCCCTGCTGCCGGCACCAGGCCTCGGTTTCGGCCACGCGCCGCGCCACCAAGGCGAGCCGCCAGCCGGCGGCGCGAAAGTGCGCGGCCAGCGCCTGGCCGATGCCGCTCGAAGCGCCGGTGATGTAGACCAGCGGTGCAGACGTTCCCGTGGCAACCATCAGGGCGCGCTGGCCGCCGGCTCGGCCGCCTCGGGCATGCGCGCGCCGGGCGGCAGCAGCACGCCGGTGACGCGCCCGCCGAGCTGGGCGATGCGCTCGACGTGGTTGTAGTCGAGCGTGCTTGCATGGACCTCACCGCGCCCGCTCAGCAAGGTGACTGGCCGGTGCGAGCGCACACGCTCGTTGCGCGCGTCGACCTCGATGAACTCGCCGCGGAACTCCAGGCGGTCGGTGGCCGGATGGCCGGGCGCCGGCTCGCGCACGACGCGCGCGTCGCCCATCAGCCGCACCTGGCTGCCGTCGGCGTTGGACAGCGCCTGGCGCGCGTGGCCGTGCATCACGACGCCCGATTCGTCGATGCTGCGCAGCCGCACGCCGTCGATCTCGACCGTGCCGTTGTCCGGATAGTGGCGCAACGTGTCGCCCTCGACGCGCGCCAGCATGTGGCCGGCCGGTGAATAGCGCTGCACCGAGAAGCCGCTCATCGTGTAGTCGGGCACATGGCGCGGCGGCGGCCGGTCGGCCGCGTCCTCGATCACCGGCGTGTTCTTGACCAGCCACCAGGTCAGCGCGGCCAAGAGGCCCATCAGCAGCACCGGCAGCGCGCTTTGCGCACGGTCCCACAGCCGCGCATGCCACGGCCCGGCAATGCGCGTGGCGCCGCGCACGTGGCGCGGCGCCAGGGGTGCCAGCGGCGTGAGCTCGCCGAACGGCGTGTCGGCCTGGTCGAGGCGACGCGAGGCGTCGTCGGGCGCGCGCGCGGGCGTCATTGCGCGCGGCCGTCGTCCAGCGTTTCGAGGTGGCCGGCGAGCAGCGCGCCGTAGCGACCGGCCGCCATCAGCAGCAGGTCGCAGAACTCGCGTGCGGCGCCGTGGCCGGCGGCGGCCTGCGTGACGTGGTGAGCGGCGGCGCGCGCCTCGGCATGCGCACCGGGCGGCGCGGACGCGAAGCCGGCGCGCAGCAGCAGCGGCAGGTCGGGCCAGTCGTCGCCGATCGCGGCGATCGCGTCCCACTCGAGGCCCATCGCGGCGCGCAGCGACTCGGCCGCGGCCAGCTTGTCGTGCACGCCGTACAGCGCCTGCTCGATGCCGAGGTCGGCGACGCGGCGGCGCACCGCCATCGAGTCGCGGCCGGTGATCACGATCGGGCGGATGCCGCCGCGCGCGAGCAGCTTGAGGCCGTGGCCGTCGAGCGTGTTGAAGGCCTTGAAGCCCTCGCCGTCGGCGCCGACGTAGATGCGCCCGTCGGTCAGCACGCCGTCGACATCGAAGATCGCCGCGCGGATGCGCCCGCTCGGGCCTTGAGCGGCCAGCAGCAGCTCGGGCGGAAAGCTCAGCGTGGGAGCCAGCGGGCGCGCTTCGGACATCTCGAGGGCCTCGGATCGGTGCGCGCGCTCAGATGACCTTGGCGCGCATCAGGTCGTTGCTGTTGATCGCGCCGATCAGCACGCCGGCGTCGTCGGTCACGAGCACGCTGGTGATGCGGTGCGCTTCCATCATGTCGGCCGCGTCGACCGCGAGCTTGTCGGCGCCGATCGTGCGCGGATGCGGGCGCATCACGTCGGCTGCGGTGAGCCGGCGCAGGTCGACGCCCTTCTCGATCTCGCGGCGCAGATCGCCGTCGGTGAACACGCCGATCGGGCGGCCGGCGTCGTCAACGATCGCCGTCGCGCCCAGGCCCTTGGCGCTCATCTCGCGCATCACCTCGGTGAACGGCGTCGACGGCGCCACGCGCGGCACGGCATCGCCTTGGCGCATCAGGTCGCGCACGTGCATCAGGAGCTTGCGGCCCAGCGCGCCGCCCGGGTGCGAGCGCGCGAAGTCGGCTTCCTTGAAGCCGCGCAGGTCGAGCAGCGCAACCGCGAGCGCATCGCCCAGCGCGAGCTGCGCGGTCGTGCTGGCGGTGGGTGCGAGGTTGAGCGGGCAGGCCTCCTGCGCGACGCCGGAATCCAGCGCCACGTCGGCATGGCGCGCGAGCGTGCTGCCGGGCCGGCCGGTGAACGCGATGATCGGTACCTGCAGGCGCTTGACCACCGGCAGGATCACGTTGAGCTCGTCGCTCTCGCCGCTGTTGGACAGCATCAGCACGACGTCGCTCGCGGTAACCATGCCGAGGTCGCCGTGGCTGGCTTCGCCGGGATGCACGAACATCGCCGGCGTGCCGGTCGAAGCGAGCGTCGCGGCGATCTTGCGGCCCACGTGACCGCTCTTGCCCATGCCCATCACGACCACGCGGCCGTGGCACGACAACACGATCTCGACAACGCGCGCGAAGGCCTCGGCCATCGGACCGCGCAGGCGGTCGCGCAGCGCGGCCAGCGCCTCGGTCTCGATCTCGAGCGCCTGCGCGCCCAGCTCGACGGCGCGCGGGCCGCGGGGGTCCTTGGTTAGCATCCAGCGATTCTAGGTGCCGCGTTCCGCGCGGGCACGACCCCTGCTCCAGCCGCCGGATGTCGCTCGATCTGACCTTGCTCTATCTCGTCGCCGCGGTGTTCGGCGTGGTGCTGTGTCGCTCGCTCGCGATGCCGCCGATGCTCGGCTACCTGGTCGTGGGCGTGGCGATCGGCCCCAACGCCTTGGCCCTGGTCGGCGACTCGTCAGGCGTGCGCTACCTCGCCGAGTTCGGCGTGGTGTTCCTGATGTTTGCGATCGGCCTCGAGTTCGACCGGCCCAAGCTGCGCGCGATGCGCACGCTGGTGTTCGGGCTGGGCTTCAGCCAGGTCGCGCTGACGATCGGCGCGGCGGTGGCCGGCAATGCCGTGCTGGCGTGGACGCTCGCGCTGGCCGGCCGCAGCTGGGGCCTGGGCTGGCAAAGCGCGGTCGCGCTCGGATCCGCGCTGGCGATGAGCTCGACGGCCATCGTCGCCAAGCTGCTGGCCGAGCGGCTCGAGCTCGAGAGCGAGCACGGCCGGCGCGTCGTCGGCGTGCTGCTGTTCCAGGATCTTGCGGTCGTGCCGCTCCTGGTGCTGCTGCCGGCGCTGGGCGATTCGGGCGAGCAGATGACGCGCACGCTCGCGCTGGCCGCGCTCAAGGCCTCGGCGCTGCTCGCGGTGCTGCTGGTCGGCGGGCCGCGCGTGATGCGCGGGTGGCTGCGCGTCGTCGCCAAGCGGCGCAGCGAGGAGCTGTTCGTGCTCAACCTGCTGCTGGTGACGCTGGGCCTGGCCTGGCTCACCGAGCACGCCGGCCTGTCGCTCGCGCTCGGGGCCTTCGTCGCCGGCATGTTGATCGCCGAGACCGAATACAAGCACCAGGTCGAGACCGACATCCGACCCTTCCACGACGTGCTGCTGGGCCTGTTCTTCATCACCATCGGCATGAAGCTCGACCTGCGTGGCCTCGGCTCGCAGTGGACGCTGGTGCTGCCCTTGGCGCTGCTGCCGGTGCTGTTCAAGTTCGGCCTCGTCACGGCGCTGGCGCGCGCCTTCGGCGCCGCGCCGGGCGTCGCGCTGCGCACCGGCATCTATCTCGCGCAGGCCGGCGAGTTCGGTTTCGTGCTGCTGTCGCTGGCCGGCGACGCGCACCTGCTGCCGGCCTCGCTGCACAGTGCCGTGCTGACGGCGATGGTGCTGTCGATGCTGGCCACGCCGCTGCTGATCCAGCACAGCAACCGCATCGTGATGAAGCTGTCGGCAACCGACTGGCTGATGCAGTCGGTGCAGCTGACCACCATCGCGAAGAAGTCGATCCGCACCGAAGCGCACGTGATCATCTGCGGCTACGGCCGCAGCGGCCAGAACCTCGCGCGCCTGCTCGAAACCGAGAACATCCCGTACATGGCGCTCGACCTCGATCCCGACCGTGTGCGCCAGGCTGCCGCGGCCGGCCAGAGCGTCGTGTTCGGCGACGCCGCGCGGCTGCAAAGCCTGATGGCCGCCGGCCTTGCGCGCGCGACCGCGGTCGTCGTCAGCTACCCGGACACGCCCTCGGCGCTCAAGATCCTGAGTCTGGTGCGCGAACACGCGCCGGCGGTGCCGGTGATCGTGCGCACGATCGACGACGCCGACCTCGAGCGCCTGCGCACCGCCGGCGCGACCGAGGTCGTGCCCGAGGCGATCGAGGGCTCGCTGATGATGGCCTCGCACGTGCTGGCGCTGGTGGGCGTGCCGGTGCGCCGCGTGATCCGCGTCGTGCAGGACCAGCGCGACGCGCGTTACGGCCTGCTGCGCGGCTACTTCCATGGCGCCGACGACGACACCGTCGAGGAGCTTGCGCAGGCGCGGCTGAAAGCGGTGACGCTCGGCGAGGACAGCGCCGCGATCGGCCGCGCGCTCGGCGAACTGGCGTTGTCCGCCATGGGCGTGAGCGTGGTGTCGATCCGCCGCGCCGCGGGGCCGGTGGTGCGCCCGGGCGACGAGCTCCAGCTTGGCGCCGGCGACACGCTGGTGCTGTCGGGGCTGGCCGAGCCGCTGGCGCAGGCCGAAGAGCGACTGCAGTCCGGCTGAAGGAGGTATCGATGGCGTCGACGACCGCTTGCTTCGATGCCGCGCGGCGTCGCGGACTGATCCTCGGCAGCCTGGCGCTCGCGGGCTTCGCCCACGGGCAGTCGGCCGATGCCGCCGCGCTGGCCGCGCTGCGCCGCGGCGGCTGCGTCGCCGCCTTTCGCCACGCCAATGCCCCGGGCACGTTCGATCCGCCGGGCTTCCGGCTTGATCGCTGCGAAACGCAGCGCAACCTCGACGACCGGGGCCGCGAGCAGTCGCGCCGATTGGGCGCATGGTTTCGCGCGCAGGGCCTGGCGCCGACAGCGGTGCGCTCGAGTCCGTGGTGCCGCTGCCTGGAGACCGCGCGCCTGGCCTTTGGCGACGACGCGGTGCACGCCTGGGACGCGCTCGGCTCGCCGCGCGCCGAAGGGCATGACGCGCAGCGCCAGCAGGCCGAGCTGCGCGCGGCGCTGGCGCGCGTGCCGGCGGGCCGCTTCGAGGTGTGGGTCAGCCATCAGTTCACGCTCAGCGCACTGGTCGGCGGCGGCACCGCTTCGGCCGAGGGTCTGCTGCTGCGCGCGAACGATGGCCGTGTCGAGCTTGTCGGGCGCATTGCGCCGGCCTGAGCGGCCCTCACTCCCGATAATGTCCGGCCCTGCGCCGATCTGCCCTTTGCCGCCATGTCCGACCTCGACCTGATCCGCCGCACCATTCGCACCGTGCCTGACTGGCCGGAGCGCGGCGTGCAGTTCCGCGACATCACGCCGCTGCTGCAGAACCCGCGCGTCTTCCGCGTGCTGATCGACCAGTTCGTGCACCGCTACTTCGACACCCGGCCGCAGGCGGTCGCAGGGCTCGACGCGCGCGGCTTCATCATCGGCTCGGTGCTCGCCTACGAGCTGGGCGTCGGCTTCGTGCCGATCCGCAAGAAGGGCAAGCTGCCCTACACCACCGTCGAAGAGACCTACGAACTCGAGTACGGCAGCGCCACCGTCGAGATGCACACCGACGCGGTGAAGGCGGGCGACCGCGTGGTGCTGATCGACGACCTGATCGCCACCGGCGGCACGATGATGGCCGGCAAGCGCCTGCTCGAGCGCCTGGGTGCGACGGTGATCGAAGGTGCGGCGATCGTCGAGCTGCCCGAGCTGGGCGGTGCGGCCAAGCTGCGCGAATCCGGGCTGCCGCTGTTCACGCTGGTGTCGTTCGGCGGACTCTGAGCCCAAAGGCAAAGGGCCCCGCGGGGCCCTTGCTTGCGGCGTCGAAGGCCGCTCAGGTCACCGGCATCTGCCGCGCCATGTTGGCGCGCAGGCGCGTCGCCATCACCGCGCCGGCCGCGCGCAGCGCTTCCAGCGCCACCGCCGGCACACGCTGGCCCAGCTCCTCGAAGCGCGGCAGGCGCAGCGCCCAGACGATGCACGGCGTCATCGCCTCGACGTTGGCGGTGCGCGGTCCGTCGGCAAACAGGCCCGGCTCGCCGCACATCGCGCCCGGGCGCAGGATCGCGATCTTGTTGGCGCCCGGCGCACCGCCGCTCACGTAGACCTGCAGCGTGCCCTGGCCGAGGAAATAGACCGTGCGGTCCGGCTCGCCCTGCTTGAGCAGCAGGTCGCCGGGGCGCACCTCGTGGCGCGTCAGGTATTGCAGGAAGACGCGCCATTGCGACGGGTCGAACCGCGGGCGGAACGCGTCCTCGGCGTTCAGCGACTGGATCGCCAGCAGCAGTTGGTCGTGCGTCATGGTGTTGTCGTCGTCTCGTGGGAAATGCGCTTCGAGAACGCTGTCGCGATTATCCGCCCGGCACGTTGACGCCCGGCCCGCGCGTGTCGGGGTGGGGCGACGGCTTGCGCGTGAAGTCTTGCACGTTCGGGTGCGCGCCGGTCAGCGCTCACTTGCCGATGCAAAACCGCCCGAAGATCTCGCCCAGCAGGTCGTCGGCGCTGAACTGGCCGGTGATCACGCCCAGCGCATCGTGCGCGAGGCGCAGCTCTTCGGCCAGCAGGTCGAGCGCGGCATCGGCTTGCGCGGCCAGCGCCTGCGCCTGCTCGAGGTGCACGCGCGCGCGGTCGAGCGCATGCAGGTGGCGCGCGCGTGCGATGAACACGCCCTCGCCGCCCGGCTGCCAGCCGGCGAGTTCGAGCAGGCGCCGTCGCAGCGCGTCGAGGCCGGCGCCGGTGCGCGCGGAGACCGCAATCGCCTCGGGCGCAAGCACGGCATCGGGCCGCAAGTCGGCCTTGGTGTGCACGTGCAGCACCTGCGCACCGCCGGCAGCGAGCAGGCGTTCGGCGATCGCCAGGTCGGCGCGCGCGTAATCCGCGTCGTGCTCGCGCGCGAGGTCGTGCAGGAACAGCACCGCGTCGGCGCCGGCGATCGCGTCCCAGCTGCGGGCAATGCCGATGCGCTCGACTTCGTCGTTCGCCGCCGCGTCGTCGCGCAAGCCGGCGGTGTCGACCACGTGCAGCGGAACGCCCTCGATCTGGATCGTCTCGCGCACCTTGTCGCGCGTGGTGCCGGGAATCGCGGTGACGATCGCGAGCTCGGCGCCGGCCAGCGCATTGAGCAGCGAGCTCTTGCCGGCATTGGGCTGGCCGGCCAGCACCACGGTCAGGCCCTCGCGCAGCAGCGCGCCCTGGCGCGCGCGGGCGCGCACCGCGTCGAGCGCGGCGATCACCCGGGTCAGCCGGCCGCGCGCGTCGGCCTTTTCGAGGAAGTCGATCTCCTCCTCGGGGAAGTCGAGCGTCGCCTCGACCAGCATGCGCAGCTCGATCAGCGCATCGCGCAGCGTCGCGATCTCGCGCGAGAACGCGCCGGCCAGCGCACGGCCGGCGGAGCGCGCAGCGGCCTCGGTGCTGGCGTCGATCAGGTCGGCCACGGCCTCGGCCTGCGCGAGATCGAGCTTGCCATTGAGGAAGGCGCGTTCGGTGAACTCGCCGGGTTCGGCCAGGCGCAGTCGCGACAGGCGCTCGCGCCCGTCGCTGCCGTCCTCGGCGGCGGCCTCGAGGCAGCGCGCGAGCAGCAGCTGCAAGACGATCGGCCCGCCGTGCGCCTGCAGCTCGAGCACGTCTTCGCCGGTGTAGCTGGCCGGCGCCGGAAAGTAGATTGCAAGGCCCTGGTCGAGCGCGGCGCCTTGCGCGTCGAGGAAGGGGCCGTAGCTCGCGTGGCGCGGCGCGAGCGTCTTGCCGGTCAGCGCCTGCGCCAACGCCGCGAGACCCTTGCCCGAGACGCGCACGATGCCGACGGCGCCGCGTCCGGGCGCGGTCGCGATCGCGACGATCGGGTCTTGATGGCGTGCCAGCATGGCTTGCGATTGTCCTAGGAAGCAAAACGCCCCGCGGGCGTGGGCCTCGCGGGGCGTCGGGAACTCGCGGCCGGGCGGCTCAGTTCACGCCCAGGCGCTTGTTGATCACCCATTGCTGCGCGATCGACAGCACGTTGTTCGTGATCCAGTACAGCACCAGGCCGGCCGGGAAGAAGAAGAACATCACGCTGAACACCAGCGGCATGATCCACATCATCTTGGCCTGCACCGGATCCGGCGGCGTCGGGTTGAGCCAGGTCTGCAGCATCGTCGTGGCGGTCATCACCAGCGGCAGGATGTAGTACGGATCCTTGGCCGACAGGTCGGTGATCCAGCCCAGCCACGGAGCGTTGCGCATCTCCACCGACGACAGCAGCACCCAGTACAGCGCGATGAACACGGGGATCTGGACCATGATCGGCAGGCAGCCGCCGAGAGGATTGACCTTCTCCTCGCGGTAGATGCGCATCATCTCCTGCTGCATCTGCTGCGGCTTGTCCTTGAGCCGCTCGCGTAGCTCCATGACCTTCGGGTTGATGGCCTTCATCTTGGCCATCGACGCATAGGCCTTGGCGTTGAGCCAGTAGAACGCGGCCTTGATCAGCACCACCAGCGCGACGATCGCCCAGCCCCAGTTGCCAACCAGCTTGTGCAGCTGGTCGAGCAGCCAGAACAGCGGCTTCGAGATGATCGTGAAGATGCCGTAGTCCTTGACCAGCTCGAGCCCCGGCGCCAGCGCCTCGAGGCGCTTTTCCTCCTGCGGGCCGACGTACAGCCGCGTGTCGAGCGTCGCGCTCTGGCCGGCGGCGATGGGCGCAAGCGGCAGCACCGCGGCCAGCGAGTACAGCGCGCCGTTCTTGCTGACGCGGAACTCGCGCGCCGCGCCCTCGGGCGGCAGCCAGGCCGACACGAAGTAGTGCTGCACCATCGCCGTCCAGCCCTCGGTCGCACCGGTGGGCAGCTCGACGCCGCCCTTGTCGATGTCCTTGAATTCGATCTTCTTGAACTTGGTCGCCGGCGTGTACAGCGCCGGGCCGGTGAAGGTCTGCGCGCCACCGAGGAAGCCGGCATGGCTTTCGGTGCTGCCGTCGCGCTCGAGCTGCAGGTACAGCTGCGGCTCCACCGCCTCGCCGCCGGCGTTGACGATCTCGTGCTTCACGCCGATCGCGTAGTCGCCGCGCTTGAAGACATAGCTCTTGCGGTAGGTCACGCCGTTGACGGCCGGCGACTCGAGCGTGAGCCGCAGTTCGTCCTGGCCGTCGGCGAGCGCGCGTGCGCCGGGCAGCACGGTCATCGTCGTCACGTGATTGGGCAGCGCCGCGCCGGTGGCGGTCTTGCTGATCAGGCCGGTCTGCGCCACGTAGGTGTGCGTGGCGGACTGGTCGAGCAGCACCATCGGCTTGCTCGCGTCGACCGCGTCGCGGTGCTTGAGCAGTTCGACGTGGGTCAGCGTGCCGCCTTGCGTGTCGATCTGCGCCTTGAAGACGTCGGTCGTGATCCAGAGCTTCTCGCTGGCGACCGGTGCCGTCGTCACGGGCGCCGCGGGAGCGGCCCCCGCGGTGGCCGGCGCCGGCAGCGCGGCCGAGGCCGGCACGCCAGCGGGTGCGCTGCCAGCCGTGGTCGCCGTCGGCGCGGGCATGCCGAACATCGTCGGGCGACCCTGGTGCTTGTTCCAGGCGTCCCACAGCAGGACGAGAGACATCAGGAACACCACCCACAAGATGGTGCGGCGCATATCGGTCATGGCGTGATCTTCTCGGCGGAAGGGTTCGAAGAGGAGGCGCGTGCGGGCCAGCGTTCGGGCACAGGATCGCAGCCGCCGGCACAACCCGGATGACAGCGCAGGATGCGGCGCGCGGCGAGGTAGCTGCCGGCGGCCGCGCCGTGGCGCTCGATGGCCTCGATCGCGTAGAGGGAGCAGGTCGGCTCGAAGCGGCAGGCGCCGCCGATCCACGGGCTCAGCAGCAGCCGGTAGCCGCGCACCAGGCCGATCAGCAGCCGGCGCGCCAGCGCGCCGATCGCATCGATGGCCGCGGCCGCGTTCATCGGCTGGCCTTGCGCATCAGGGCGTCGAGTTCGCTGCGCACCGCGAGGCGCAAGGCCTCGGACGCGGCGCTCGGAAAACGCGCGGCATCGAAGCCGGCGCGCAGGCGCAGCAGCCAGTCGCCGGCGGGCAGCGCGGCGGCATGGCGGTCGAACGCGCAGCGCATCTGGCGGCGCACGAGGTTGCGCGTGACCGCGCGGCGTGCTTGCCGCTTGGGGATGATCCAGCCGACCCGCAGGTCTTCCACAGCCGCGGCCGGCATCGGGTCAGGGCCTGTTGACAACTTGCTGCCGTGCAGCGTTGCGGGGGACACGGCCACGTGGTGCAGCACGAAGTGCTCGCTGCGCGCCAGCGGGCGAACCGCCAGGGCGCGTTGAAAGCATTCGGCGCTGGGCATCGGCTGCCAGCGCCTGTGCCGCCCGGGTGGCACGCCGGCCTTCGGTGCGGACGCGGCGCCGTCAGGCGCAGGGATCAGAGACCCAGGCGCTTGCGGCCCTTGGCGCGGCGCGCATTCAGGACCGCGCGGCCACCGCGCGTCTTCATGCGCACGAGAAAGCCATGGGTGCGGGCGCGGCGGATCTTCGAAGGCTGGTAGGTGCGTTTCATGGTGAACCTCTTGACTTGCAGGCGGGCGCGCGAAAGGTCTCGCCACCGACTTGATTTCCTGCAATGAAAGCGGGCAAGCCAAGCCGCCGCCTCCTGCGGAAAACCCGCGATTACACCAAAAAAGCCCTTTTCGGTCAAACACTTGCATGGCAAACCGGCGCCTGCGGCGGCCTCCGTCGGGCGGATGAAATCTGTGGATAACCCTCGCTTCGCGGACCTTCTCCTGCGTAGAATCCGGCCGCTCGATAGATCTTGTCCACAAAACAGAACATGAGCGCCGATCTCTGGCAGCGGGGCCGCGACCGCCTGGCTGCCGAGTTACCCGAACAGCAATTCAACACCTGGATCCGTCCGCTGCCCGCGGCCACACTGGCCGAGCGAGACGAGTCGACGGTGGTCACGCTGCGCGTGCCCAGCCGTTTCACGCTCGACTGGATCCGCTCGCAGTACGCCCCTCGCATCGAAGCCGTGCTGGCCGAACTGGCCGGCAAGCCGGTACGCCTCGAACTCGCCCTGGCCCCGCGCGACACCGGCGCGGCGGTGCGGGCGCTGCCGCCGCGCACGTCCGCGGTCGCCGTCAACGGCTCTGCCAGTTCGCCGAGCACCGCGGCGCAGGCAATCGTCGAGCTGCCACCGCCGGCCGCGGCCAAGCACCGGCTCGACCCCTCGCTGACCTTCGACACCCTGGTGCCCGGGCGTGCCAACCAGATGGCGCGCACCGCCGCGCTGCACGTCGCCGGCGCGCCGGGTGCGATGTACAACCCCCTGTTCATCTACGGCGGCGTCGGCCTCGGCAAGACCCATCTGATCCATGCCGTGGGCAACGCGCTGCTGCGCGACCGCCCCGACGCGCGCGTGCTCTACCTGCACGCCGAGCAGTTCATCACCGACGTGGTGAAGAACTACCAGCGCAAGACCTTCGACGAGCTCAAGGCCAAGTACCACTCGCTCGACCTGCTGCTGATCGACGATGTGCAGTTCTTCGCCGGCAAGGAGCGCACGCAGGAGGAGTTCTTCAACGCCTTCGAGGCGCTGCTGGCCAAGAAGGCGCACATCATCATGACCAGCGACACCTACCCCAAGGGTCTCGCTGACATCGACGAACGCCTGACCAGCCGCTTTGACGCCGGCCTCACGGTGGCGATCGAGCCGCCCGAGCTGGAGATGCGCGTCGCGATCCTGATCAAGAAGGCCGAGGCCGAGGGTGCGGTGATGCCCGAGGACGTGGCCTTCTTCGTCGCCAAGAACGTGCGCGCCAACGTGCGCGAACTCGCCGGCGCGCTGCGCAAGGTGCTGGCCTACGCGCGCTTCAGCCAGAAGGACATCAACATCGCGCTGGCGCGCGAGGCGCTCAAGGACCTGCTGTCGATCCAGAACCGCCAGATCTCGGTCGAGAACATCCAGAAGACCTGCGCCGACTTCTACAAGATCAAGGTCGCCGACATGTACTCCAAGAAGCGGCCCGCCTCGATCGCCCGCCCGCGCCAGATCGCGATGTACCTCGCCAAGGAGCTGACGCAAAAGAGCCTGCCCGAGATCGGCGAGCTGTTCGGCGGGCGCGACCACACCACCGTGCTGCACGCGGTTCGCAAGATCGGCGGCGAGCGCCAGAAGAACACCGAACTGAACCAGCAGCTGCACGTGCTCGAGCAAACGCTCAAGGGCTGATCGAAGCCGAGCACGCGCGCCCTTTTCCCGTCAAGTGACAAGTCTGTGAACAAAACAGGAACAAGGCTTGCGTTGTCCACAGCGATCGACGCCAACGCAAAGTTGCTCAGTTTCGCGAGCACTTGTCCCAGGCCTCGTTCCACAGGGCTGCCCCGACGCTAAGCCCTTGCCGAATCAGGTGAAAATGGCCTTGTCCACAAGACAGGCCGCCCTCCACTACAACGACCACCTTTAAGAGGCTGACATGATTGTGTTGAAAGGCACGCAGGAAAAACTGCTGAGCGCGCTGCAGGCGGTGGCCGGCATCGTCGAACGGCGGCACACCTTGCCGGTGCTGGCCAACGTGCTGCTGCGCAAGCTCGGCGATCAGGTCGAGTTCACGACCAGCGACCTCGAGATCCAGGTGCGCACGCGTGCCGAGTTCGACGGCGACACGGGCAACTTCAGCACCACGGTCGGCGCGCGCAAGCTGATCGACATCCTGCGCACCCTGCCGGCCGACCAGACCGTGAGCCTGAGCTCCAACCAGAGCAAGCTCACGCTCACCGGCGGCAAGAGCCGCTTCACGCTTCAAACGCTGCCGGCCGACGACTTTCCGCTGGTGCAGGAGGCCGCCGACTTCGGCCCCGCGTTCAGCGTGCCGCAGAAGACGCTCAAGAGCCTCATCAACCAGGTGCACTTCGCGATGGCGGTGCACGACATCCGCTACTACCTCAACGGCATCCTGTTCGTCGCCGAGGGCAAGACGCTCACGCTCGTGGCCACCGACGGCCACCGCCTCGCGCTCGCGCAGGCCACGCTCGACGTCGAGATGCCCAAGCAGGACGTGATCCTGCCGCGCAAGACCGTGCTCGAGCTGCAGCGCCTGCTCAAGGACGACGACTCGCCGATCGAGATGCGCTTCGCCGGCAACCAGGCCAAGTTCGCGTTCGCGGGGCTGGAGTTCGTCACCAAGCTGGTCGAGGGCAAGTTCCCCGACTACAACCGCGTGATCCCCAAGAACCACAAGAACCACCTGTCGGTGGGCCGCGTCGCCCTGCTGTCCAGCCTGCAGCGCGCGGCCATCCTGACGAGCGAGAAGTTCAAGGGCGTGCGGCTCAACTTCGAGCCCGGCGTGCTGCGCATCGCCTCCAGCAACGCCGAACAGGAAGAGGCCAAGGAAGAGCTCGAGATCGACTACAACGGCGACGCGATCGAGATCGGCTTCAACGTGACCTACCTGATGGACGCGCTGGCCAACATGGACCAGGAGATGGTGGGCCTGTCGCTGCAGGACGCCAACAGCTCGGCGCTGGTGACGGTGCCGGAACAAGGCGGGTTCAAGTACGTCGTGATGCCGATGCGCATCTGACGCGGATCAAGGCGGGCCGGGACGCTGCCCGCTTCCGATCGAACAGCGGGCGTCAGCGCCCGCTTTGACGTTTCTTAAGGGGCCGTGGCTAGCGCTTGGGCCCGGTGAGCAAGTGACATGAGCGACGACAACAAGCAACCGGCCGCCGACAACAGCGGCTACGGTGAAGGCAGCATCCAGATCCTCGAAGGCCTGGAAGCGGTGCGCAAGCGCCCCGGCATGTACATCGGCGACACCTCCGACGGCACCGGCTTGCACCACCTCGTGTTCGAGGTCGTCGACAACTCGATCGACGAGGCGCTCGCCGGCTATTGCGACGACATCGTCGTCACGATCCACACCGACAACTCGATCTCCGTCATCGACAACGGCCGCGGCATCCCCACCGGCGTCAAGATGGACGACAAGCACGAGCCCAAGCGCTCGGCCGCCGAGATCGCGCTGACCGAGCTGCACGCCGGCGGCAAGTTCAACCAGAACAGCTACAAGGTCTCGGGCGGCCTGCACGGCGTGGGCGTCTCGTGCGTCAACGCGCTTTCGAAGTGGCTGCGCCTGACGGTGCGCCGCGAAGGCAAGGTGCACCTGATCGAGTTCAAGAAGGGCGTGCCGCAGGACCGCGTGCTCGAGCAGCGCGACGGCTTCGAGATCAGCCCGATGAAGATCATCGGCGACACCGAGAAGCGCGGCACCGAGGTGCACTTCCTGCCCGACGACGAGATCTTCACGCAGAACTTCGACTTCCACTACGACGTGCTGGCCAAGCGCCTGCGCGAGCTCTCGTTCCTGAACAACGGCGTCAAGATCAAGCTGGTCGACGAACGCAACGCGAAGGAAGACAACTTCGCCTTCGCCGGCGGCGTGAAGGGCTTCGTCGACTTCATCAACCAGGGCAAGCGCGTGCTCAACCCCAACGTGTTCCACGCGGTGGGCGAGCGCATGAGCGAGCAGAACACCAACATCGGCGTCGAAGTCGCCATGCAGTGGAACGACGGCTTCGCCGAGAACGTGCTCTGCTTCACCAACAACATCCCGCAGCGCGACGGCGGCACCCACCTCACCGGCCTGCGCGCGGCGATGACGCGCGTGATCAACAAGTACATCGAGGACAACGAGCTCGCCAAGAAGGCCAAGGTCGAGATCAGCGGCGACGACATGCGCGAGGGCCTGGCCTGTGTGGTCAGCGTGAAGGTGCCCGAGCCCAAGTTCAGCTCGCAGACCAAGGACAAGCTGGTCTCGAGCGAAGTGCGCGGGCCGGTCGAAGAAGTGGTGAGCAAGACGCTGACCGATTTCCTGCTCGAGAACCCGAACGACGCCAAGATCATCTGCGGCAAGATCGTCGAGGCCGCGCGCGCCCGCGAGGCGGCGCGCAAGGCGCGCGAGATGACGCGCCGCAAGGGCGTGCTCGACGGCCTGGGCCTGCCCGGCAAGCTGGCCGACTGCCAGGAGAAGGATCCCGCGCTGTGCGAGATCTACATCGTCGAGGGCGACTCCGCCGGCGGCTCGGCCAAGCAAGGCCGCGACCGCAAGTTCCAGGCGATCCTGCCGCTGCGCGGCAAGATCCTGAACGTTGAGCGCGCGCGCTACGAGAAGCTCTTGTCGAGCAACGAGATCGTCACGCTGATCACCGCCCTGGGCACCGGCATCGGCAAGGGCACCGGCGGTGACGACTTCAACCCCGACAAGCTGCGCTACCACCGCATCATCATCATGACCGACGCGGACGTGGACGGCGCCCACATCCGCACGCTGCTGCTGACCTTCTTCTACCGCCAGATGCCCGAGCTGGTGGAGCGCGGCCACATCTACATCGCGCAGCCGCCGCTGTACAAGGTCAAGCAAGGCAAGAACGAGCAGTACCTGAAAGACGCGCACGAACTCGACGCCTACCTGCTCAAGGTGGCCCTGCAGGACGCGCAGCTCGACACGGGCCTGGGCGCCACGCTCGCCGGCGAGACGCTCGAGTCGCTGGCGCGCCAGTACGTGATGGCCGAGAACGTGATCGACCGCCTGGCCAACTGGATGGACGTGGAAGCCCTGCGCGCCATGGCCGCCGGCCTCGAACTCAAGCTCGACACGCTGGCCGAAGCCGAGACCAGCGCGCAAGCGCTCAAGTCCGCGCTGCACGACGCCGAGGTCTCGGCCGAACACGACGCGCGGCTGGACAAGCACATCCTGCGCATCAGCCGCAAGCACCACGGCAACGTGAAGAGCAGCGTGATCAGCGCCGACTTCGTGCACGGCGCCGACTACGAAACCCTGGCCACCGCCGGGCGCGCGTTCAAGGGCCTGGTGGGCGCCAGCGCCATCGTCAAGAAGGGCGAAGGCGAGAAGCAGAAGGAAGCGCAGGTCAGCGACTTCCGCGCCGCGATGGCCTGGCTGATGCAGCAGGCCGAGAACAGCGTCGGTCGCCAGCGCTACAAGGGCCTGGGCGAGATGAACCCCGAACAGCTGTGGGAGACGACGATGGACCCCAACGTGCGTCGCCTGCTGCGCGTGCAGATCGAAGACGCGATCGAGGCGGACCGGGTGTTCACGATGCTGATGGGCGACGAGGTCGAGCCTCGGCGCGATTTCATCGAGAGCAATGCGTTGAGGGC
This sequence comes from Caldimonas sp. KR1-144, assembly GCF_049446155.1. Lineage (NCBI taxonomy): Bacteria > Pseudomonadati > Pseudomonadota > Betaproteobacteria > Burkholderiales > Sphaerotilaceae > Caldimonas > Caldimonas sp. KR1-144. Next base: position 193,364 of record NZ_JBMSEE010000005.1, on the reverse strand, counting down.
GGGGAATATCGACGTTTGACCGTCCCTGATCGACCACCCGGAAGTTGCGATCGTCGGCATCAACCGTATCGTCGGCCATCGGGGCGGCCATCGGATTCCCCTCCCGGAGAAGCGCGTGTTGAGTGAATCCAGCTTCGGCATCGCCGCGCCGTTTGCCGGCTGGCCCCGCCTGCTGCAGGCCTCGCTTTGCATAGGCCTGCTGATCGCCACGATTCTTCTGGCGCGCTACCTGTTGGAGATTGGCCGGCTCTCGGACGAGCGATTGCCTTTCGGCGTGATCTCGCTCGAAGCGCCGGGCACGTCGGCCCATGCACGGTGGATCGTCGAGCGACTCGGCGTCGACGGGGTGGCATCGGTGCGAAGGCAGACCTTGCTCGACTTCGCGTTTCTCACCGCCTGCGCGCTCACGCTGTCGCTGGCCTGCACGATGATCTCGGAAGCGACTTCAGGCCCGATGAAGGCCTACGGGATCATGATCGCGTGGGCCATTCTTCTGGCCGGTGCGCTGGATGCCGTGGAGAACGTCGCGATGCTGCGCATGCTGTCGGGATCGTTCGGCTCGCCGTGGCCGCAACTGGCCACGTTCTGCGCGACGCTGAAGTTCTCCATTGCGTTTGGCGCCTTCGCCTACATCGCGATGGGGCTCGCATCGCTGGGCTGGGGATGGCTGAGCCGGCGATGAGTCGGGGCCGCGTGGCGGCACGCAGCCTTCGACGGCACGTCGATTGCTGCGGCCGACAGCGCGGCGCCACGGCGTGCCGCATGCGGGCACCGCGATGCGCTACCTTGCCCTGTGTTGCGACTATGACGGCACGATCGCCCACCATGGCGTGGTCGACGAGGCGACGCTAGCTGCGCTCGAGCGCGTGCGCCAATCCGGACGCCGGCTCCTGCTGGTCACCGGGCGCGAGCTGCCCGACCTGAAGACCGCGCTGCCGCGGCTGGACCTGTTCGACAAAGTCGTGGCCGAAAACGGCGCCTTGCTCTACACCCCGGCCACGGACGAGGAGCGGCCCCTGGCCGACGAGCCGTCGCAGCCCTTGATAGAGCTGCTGCGCGAGCGCGGCGTGGCGCCGCTGTCGGTGGGGCGAAGCATCGTCGCGACGTGGCGGCCCCACGACGTCGCGGTGCTGCAGGCGATCCAGGAGCTCGGCCTCGAACTGCAGGTCATCTTCAACAAGGGCGCCGTGATGATCCTGCCAGCAGGCGTGAACAAAGCCAGCGGGCTGGTGGCGGCGCTCGATGAGATCGGGCTTTCGGCGCGCAATGCCGTAGGCATCGGCGATGCCGAGAACGACCACGCCTTCCTCGCACTGTGCGAGTGCTCTGTGGCCGTGGCCAACGCGCTGCCGTCGCTGAAGGAGAAGGCCGATCTCGTGACCACCGGCGATCACGGCGCGGGCGTCGCGGAGCTGATCGACGAGCTCGTCGGCGACGACCTCCGGCGCCGATCGGCCGGGCTGTCCCGGCGCCTCGTCCCCTTTGCCGACGCCGCCGACGGGCACGCGCTGGCCGTCGATCCGGGACGTTCCTGCGTGCTCATCGCCGGCACGTCCGGCAGCGGCAAGTCGACGGTGGCCAAGGGGCTGCTCGAGCGCATTGCCGCGCACGGCTACAGCTTTGCGGTCATCGATCCCGAGGGCGACTATGAAGGGCTCGAGGCGGCGGTGACGCTGGGCCATCCGCAACGCGCCGTCGGTGCCGACGAGGCGATGCAGCTGTTCAAGCGCGGCGAGAACGCCGTGTTGAACCTGTTGGGCATGCGCCTGCATGACCGGCCCGCATTCTTTCTGGAGCTGCTGCCGCGCCTCGCGGCACAGCGCGCGCAGACGGGCCATCCGCACTGGATCTTCATCGACGAAGTCCATCACCTGTTCCCGGCGGCGTCGCAGCAGTCGCTCGAGTCGGTGCTGCCGCAGCGGCTGCCTGCGGCCGTGCTGGTCACCGTCCACCCCGACCTGGTCGCCGAAGCGGCGCTGCGGTGGGTCGACACCGTGGTCGTCGTCGGCGAGCAGCCGGCCGAGAACCTGCGCCAGCTCGCCCGGGCCACCGGGCGGCCTCTGGCGCTCGACGACGAAGACGCGGCGATCGAGCGCGGCGAGATCCTCTTCTGGCGGCCTGACGACGGCGCGGGCCCGATGCGCGCAAGACCGCACCCGACGCGCACCGAGCATCGCCGGCACACGCGCAAATACGTCGAGGGCGAGCTGCCGCCGGACCGCTGCTTCTACTTCCGTGGACCCCAGGACAAGCTCAACCTGCGCGCGCAGAACCTGTTGATGTTCATGGAGATGGCCGACGGTGTGGGCGACGAAGTGTGGGAACACCACTTCCGGCGCGGCGACGTCTCGCGCTGGATCGCCACCGGCATCAAGGACGACACGCTGGCCGAGGAGGTGCGGCGCATCGAGGCGCTGGCGGACGTGAATCCGCAGCGCGCGCGCAGCCTGCTGCGCGCGGCGATCGAGCGGCGCTACACGCTGTCGGCGTAGGTGCCGGGCGCTTGCTCGACCGCAACGCGTCGATCTGCCGTCAGGGGCCAAGCCGCAACTGTGGCGCCCTGCGTTGTAGATTTCCGCGACTGGCCGGCCGGGGTAGCGCTGCGGCGGGATTCAACGCTCGTGTCTAGGGTGGGTGCAAATGGCTCAGAGATGATCGACAAGCTGGAACTCAACCATCTCCGGACGCTCAGCGCCCTGTATGAGCAAAGGACCGTGTCGGCGGCGGCCGAGGCGCTCGATGTCTCGCAGCAAGCCGTGAGCCTGCAGCTCAAGCGAATCAGAGCGATTCTTGGCGACCCGCTGTTCGTACGCACGGGTCGCGGCATGGTACCGACGGCTTATGGTCAGCTGATACAGCCCCATGTCCGCCAGTTACTGGCGCTGATCCACGCCATGCCGATGCCGACGTCGGCTCCGCTGGAGGACATCGAGCGCAGCTTGGCCATCTCGGCCACGGATCATGCGCAACGCATCATCGTCGGCGACCTGGTTCGCGAACTTCGCCGCGCGGCGCCGCGGGTCAAGGTGAAGATCTCCAACATCGAGAGCGCCGGCTTGGTCCGTCGGATGCAGGAGGGTGAAATCGACGTGGCCTTCACGTCGAACGGCTATGTGCCCGAAGGCCTGCTCTCGATCCCGCTCTTCACCGAGAGGTACGTGTGCGTCGCCGCCAGGCCGCTGAGCGAAGGGCGCGGCGAACTGTCCTTGGAATCGCTCGTGGCCCATGACTTCCTCGTCGTGTCCCCGGCCGTGCCCGGCTTTGACGGCTCGGCGGGAAGCTGGTTCGAGCAGCAGGGCCTGCGGCGCCGCGTGGTGGTGTCGGTGCCGTCGTTCTTCATGGCGCTCGAGTACCTGCGGCAGACCGACATGGTGGCCTTCATGCCGTCGCGGCTGCTGCCTTGCGACGGGCTGTTCGAGGTGCCACTCGAGAAGCATCCGCCCGGCTTCCAGGTGGTTGCGGCCTACCATCCGCTGGCGATGTCCGACCCGCTGCTGACCTGGGTGCTCGACCACGTACGCACAAGGTTCGGTGCAGCAAGCGAGCGGCGCTTGTGACCGCTACAAGCGTGCCGACATGGTGCGCGGCTCGGGCCGTTCCTAAGCTGTCGAGCATCGCAACTCAGCATGGGACTGTGCATGGGCACGAAGCTGGTCAATCCCCCCGGCCTTTATGACGGCGCACCCGTCGGCATGTCGCAAGCCAAGGTGGACCTGGCGTCGGGATTCGTCTTCGTATCGGGCCAGGTCGACTGGGACCGCGAGTCGCGTGTCCGACATGCCACGCTCGCCGGTCAGGCCGAAGGCGCGATCGAGCACCTGGCCACGGTGCTGAAAGAGGCCGACGCCTCGCTCGAAGACGTTTTGCAGCTGCGCGTGTATGTCCGCGGCGAACTGGCCGACGGCATGTCGCAGATCGTGCCGGTGCTCGCTCGCCACTTTGCTGCGGTCCGCCCTGCCTTGACGGGCATCGGCGTGGCCTCGCTGGCATCGCGCGACACGCTCATCGAGATCGAAGCGTTGGCCAAACTTCCTGAACACCCGTGACGGTTCTCGGGACGATCCCTTCCCTACCGCCGTGCCGGCGGGTGGATCGCCGCCTCCGGCAGCCGATACGCTCCCTGATCGAGCAGATCAACGCCACACTGCAACTGCTCGACCCAGTCGAAGAAGTCGGCAATCGCCGCCCTGCCCTCGATCGGCGCGCCGTGCTGCGGCACCAGCATCGCAATGTCCAGTCGCCGCGCCATGCGCGCCCACAGGCGCAGCACCTTGTTCGACACCATGTAGCGGCGGTGGAAGCCTTCCATCAGCGGAATGTGCGCAGCGAGGTCGCGAACCGCCGTCTTCGCCTTCGCGCCGCTGGTGAGCGAAACCCCAAGGTCGCCCGTGAACAGGATGCGGCTGACCGGATCGTAGAAGTGGAAGTTGCCTTCCGAGTGAAGGAAGTGCGCGGGCAGCAGCCACAGCTCGCTCTCGCCCAGCGGCAGTCGGCCGCCGGCGTCCGGCACGCCGATCACGCGCTCGAGCGTCTTGCCGCTCTTGGCGAAGTGCGGAACGAAGCGCTCCCACACGCGCGAGATCACCAGCTTCGCCGATGTTGACGTGAGCCAGCGATCGAGCGAGGCGATGATGTCCGGATCGGCGTGCGAGGCGAGCAGGTAGCTGAGCCTGTGCGGCGAGAAGTGCCGCGTCATGCCGACAAACAGTTCGTTGAAGGCGATGTTGCCGCCGGGGTCGATGATCGCGCCCGCGCCATGGTCGATGACGAGGAACTGGTTGGACTGCACGGCCTCGTGGCCTTCGTCCATCAGGTCGCAGAACATCAGGCAGGCATGGTCGCGATGGCGAAAGAGTTCAATGGGCACGGGTCGGGTCCACAGCCGGCAGGGGCGCGGATGCTAGGGCGCCGCGCACCGCGCGGACTTGAGCCAGCTCAGGGTTCGGCGTGATGGCAGTCGCCGGCCTCCGGAGTCGCCGATGCATGACCGGCGTCAAGGCGCGCGGGCGCGGCCTTCTGCAGGATGCGCACGATGCGAGCAACGCCATCGTCCCCTGCCCCCGCCGACGTGCTCGTCGTCGGCGCCGGCCCGGCGGCGCTGGCGCTCGCCTGTGCGTTGGCCGATGCGGGCCTGCAGGTCGACGTCTTCGAGCAGCAAGCGTTGGCCGCGCTGGAAGCGCCGGCCGATGACGGCCGCGAGATCGCACTGACCTATCGCTCGCGCCGGCTGATGACCGAGCTGGGACTGTGGTCGCGCCTGCCGGCACAGGCCATCGCGCCGCTGCACGAGGCGCGCGTGCTCGATGGCGATGGGCGCCAGCAGCCGCTGCGCTTCACGCCGCGGCCCGGCACGGACGGACCGCTGGGCTGGCTGGTGGCCAATCGTCACATCCGCGCCGCGGCGTTCGCTGCCGCGAGCTCGCGCGCGCAGGTGCGCGTGCACGGCGGCGCGCAGGTCGCCTCGCTGCACCTGGATGCGCAGCGTGCCGGGGTGCGCCTGGCCGATGGCCGACGCTTCGACGCCGCGCTCGTCGTGGCGGCCGACAGCCGCTTCTCGCCGACCCGCCGCCTGGCCGGCATCGGCGCGTCAATGCGCGACTTCGGCCGCAGCGTGATCCTGGCTTGCGTCGAGCACGAGCGGCCGCACGACGGCATCGCCTGGGAATGCTTTCGCTACGGCAACACCCTGGCGCTGTTGCCGATGAGCGGTCAGCGCAGCTCGGTGGTGCTCACCGTGGCCAGCGATGCGGCGCCCGAATGGCTGGACTTGCCCGACGCCGAGTTCGCGGCGCGTGTCGAAGCGCAGGCGGCGCATCGGCTGGGCCGGCTCGCGCTCGTCGGCGCGCGCCACCACTACCCGCTCGTGGGTGTGCATGCGCAGCGTTTCGTCGCGCGCCGCTTTGCGTTGATCGGCGATGCCGCGGTCGGCATGCACCCGGTCACCGCTCAGGGCTGGAACCTCGGCCTGCATGGCGTGGAGGCCCTGGCGCGCGAGCTTGCGGCGGCGCGCCGCGCAGGCCGCGACCTCGGCGACCCTGCGGCCCTGCAGGCCTTCGAGCGCGCGCATTGGCGCCGCACGTGGCCGCTGTATGCCGGCACCAACGCGGTCGTCTCGCTGTTCACCGATGACCGGCCGCTCGCTCGCATGGCGCGCCGGCTGGTGATGGATGCCAGCGAGCAGATGCCGCTGTTCAGCGGGCTCGTGAAGCGCTTCGTCGCGCGCCAGCTCACCGAAGGCGGCGCCACCCGCGTGCGCGAGCCGCGACCCACCCCGAGAGAACTGCTGCCATGACCGAACTGACCTGGACCGACGCGCTCGCCCTGCAACTGCCCGCCATGGACGACACGCACCGCGAGTTCGTTGACCTGCTTTCGATCGTCGCGCGCGCGGCCGACGACACCTTGATCGCCGCCTGGGCCGCGCTCATCGACCACACCGACCACCACTTCGGCCAGGAAGACCGGTGGATGCGCGAGACCGGCTTCAGCTCGGTCAACTGCCACACCACGCAGCACGGCGTGGTGCTGCGCGTGATGCGCGAGGGGCTGGAACTGGGCCGCGCGGGCCGGCTCGACGTGATCCGGCAGATGGCCGGTGAGCTGGCGCAGTGGTTCCCGCAGCATGCGCAGACCATGGACGCCGCGCTGGCGCTGCACCTGCGCAGCGTCGGCTTCGACGCCGCCTCGGGCGAGCTCGCTCGCCCCGAGCTGCTGCCCGAGGCGCCGATCAGCGGCTGCGGCTCGGGCAGCTGTTCTCCGGCGCCGGCGGGCCAGTCGGGCTGATGAGGTGTCTCGAGCGCCGATCGAATGTCCATCGCGTCGGCACAGGTATGCCCCGGCATGGGTGTATCGTGGTTCTCGCCACCGGAGCCCCACATGACAGCCGCTTTGCATCTCTCCCCCGCGTTGCGCCGCGAAACGCTGCGCGACGCTCTTCCCGGCACGGTTGATCTGCTGGCGCGACGTCGTGCCGGCGATATCGCCGAAGGCTACATCGAGGACTATGTGGCCCTGAACTGGCTGGAGTGGTGCGGCGGCTGGCTGCGTCTGACGACGACCGGCGACAACATCTGCAAGCAGCTGGTCGAGCGTCTCAAGTGACCCAGCCGGCCTGCGCGAAGCAAGCTCTGCAGGCGCAGCTGCTCGCCAGCCTGGTCGAACAGCGCCTGCGCGCGGTGCCGATGCTGCGCGACGCCATCGCGCAGGATCCTTCGTTCACGCTTCGCATCGCCGTGCCGAGGCTCCACGAGCGCGATGTCCGCGGACGCAACTGGGACATCGTCGCGTTCCAGACCGGCTTCATGCACTGGCCGCAGGGCCAGGCCGAGTTCCGCGCGATCGTCAACGACCTGCGCACGACGTACGACCTCGCCTGAGCCCGTCCCCCGCTGCCGCGTGTTGACAACCCGGCGCATCGGCGCATGATCGCCGGCGGGTTACCAAGCACCCTTCAGGGCGGGTTGATGTCGGCGCCGCGGGGCTCGCGCGGCCCGGCCCTTGCGTGGAGCGAAGCATGCACCGCTTGCGCAGAACGCTTGTCCAGGCCGCCGCGCTGCTGCCGGCGCTGGTCATCCTGCCCGCTGCGGCGCAGCAGCGCGCCTGGCGCATCGTCATCATTCCCAAGCTGGTCGGCATCGCCTACTACGACGCCGTCAAGCGCGGCATCGATGCCGCGGCGAAGGAGCTGCCGGACGTCGCGATCACCTGGGTCGGCCCGGCCCAGGACCAGGTCGAAAAGCAGATCGACCTGATCGAGCGCCTCATTCCCACCAAGCCGGACCTGATCGCGGTCGCGGCCAACGACCCGGTGAGCATCGCGCCGGTGCTCGCCAAGGCGCAGCGCGCCGGCATCCGGGTCATCAGCTGGGACGGCGACAGCCGGCAGCGCGAGTTCTTCGTCAACCTGGTCGATTTCCAGGACTTCGGCGATCAGCTCGTCGAGGTGCTCACGCAGGAGATCGGCGCCAAGGGCGATCTCGCCGTCGTGACCACCAGTTTCAGCGCGCCCAACCAGACCAGCTGGATCGACGCGATGAAGCGCACGATGTACGCTAAGTACCCCGGCCTGCGCATCGTCGACGTGCGCCCCGCCGGCGAGAGCACCGAAGGCGCCTACCGCATCGCGCAGGACTACCTGGCCTCGATTCCGGGGCTGAAGGCCATCGTCGCGCTGGGCGCGCCCAACCTGCCGGGCGTTGCGCGTGCCGTGCGCGAGGCGGGCCAGGCCGGCAAGGTGGCGGTGGTGGGCAACTCCACGCCCAACCAGATGCGCGAGTTCCTGAAGGACGGCACGGTCAAGACCGTGCTGCTGTGGAACGCGCCGGACCACGGCTACCTCACGGTCTACAGCGCGCGCGAGCTGCTGGCCGGCGGGCTCAAGGTCGGCCAGCCGTTCAAGGCCGGCAGCCTCGGCAGCTTCACGCCGCGCCAGGACGCGATCAGCATGCAAGTGGCGCTGCCGGTCCTTCGGTTCACGAAGGACAACGTGGACCAGTTCAGGTTCTGACGCGCGCGCACCGGCAGGTACGAACGGCCACGCACCAGGGAGACGGCGGTGAGGATCGCAACCCGGCTGAACCTGCTCTCGCTGGCGGTGATCCTGGTCATGACCCTCGCGGTGCTGGCCGCGGCGCTGTTCTTCATCGAGGCGGCCGAGCGCGAGTCGCACCAGCGCCTGATGCGCCTCGAGCTGCAGACGGCCACGCAAGCCATCCGCCAGCAGCTCGACCGCTCCGGCGTGGTCGCGGCCAGCAAGGAGGCCGCGGCGCAGCTGGAGCACCTGCGCGCGAAGCAAGGCTTCGCGTCGGCCAGCCTGTTCATCGTCGAGAAGAACGATCTGCGCGTCATCTACCACCCCGACCGCACGCTGGGCGAGCGCGCGCGCAACGAGTTCGTCGCCGAGATGGTGCGGCGCGAGACCGGCTCGCTGGAGTACGTCTACCAGGGCGACCGCCGCATGGCCGTTTTCCAGACGCTGCACCCGATCGACTGGCTGGTCGGCGTGGCCGTCTCGCGCAGGGAGCTCCACGCGGCGATGCTGCGCTTCATGCGCCCGATCGCCGGCATCACGCTGGCGGCGCTGTGCCTGAACGCGATCGCGGTCCACCTGTTCGGGCGCTGGCTGATGCGCCGCATCGACGCCACGCTGGGCTGTGTCAACCGCATCGAGCAAGGCGACTTCGGCGCGCGCATCGCCGACCTCGCCGCGGATGACGAGATCGGCGCGCTGCAGCGCGGCATCAACGCGATGGGCGAGCGCATCGAGCAGCGCACGCGCGAGCAGCACGAGACGCAGCAGGCGCTGCACGCCAGCCAGGCCGGCCTGCGCCGGCTGGTCGAGTCCAGCATCATCGGCGTCTTCTTCTGGGATCTCGCGGGCGCGATCCACGAGGCGAACGACGCCTTCCTGGCCCTCGTGGGCTACACGCGCGAGGACCTCGAGGCCGGCGTCGTCAACTGGGCGCGGCTCACGCCGCCGGAGTGCGCCGAGGCCGACCGCATCGCGGCCGAGGAGCTGCGCCGCACCGGCCGCTGCCAGACCTACGAGAAGCACTACATCCGCAAGGACGGCAGCCTGGTGCCGGTGCTCATCGGCGCGGCGTTCCTGGCCGATTCGCAGGACCGCGGCGTCGCCTTCGTGGTCGACCTCACCGAGCGCAAACAGGCCGAGGCCGACCGCCAGGCGCGGCTCGAGGCCGAGGTGTCCAACCGCGCGAAGAGCGAGTTCCTCGCCAATATGAGCCACGAGATCCGCACGCCGATGAACGCCATCCTCGGCATGTCCTACCTCGCGCTGCAAAGCGGCCTCAACGCGCAGCAGCTCAACTACGTGCAGAAGGTGCACCGCTCGGCCGAGTCGCTGCTGGGCATCATCAACGACATCCTCGACCTCTCCAAGATCGAGGCCGGCCACCTGGACATGGAGGACATCCCGTTCGACCTCGGCGACGTGCTCGACAACCTGGCCACGCAAGTCGGCATGAAGGCCGAGGACAAGGGGCTGGAGCTGGTGTTCGAGCTCGCGCCGGGGCTGCCGACCGCGCTCAGCGGCGACCCGATGCGCCTGGGCCAGGTGCTGATCAACCTGGGCAACAACGCGGTCAAGTTCACCGAGCGCGGCGAGATCGTCGTCAAGGTCGAGGAGATCGAGCGCGACGCCGCCAGCGTGGTGCTGCGCTTCGAGGTGCGCGACAGCGGCATCGGCATCTCGCGCGAGCAACAGCAGCGCCTGTTCCAGCCCTTCTCGCAGGCCGACGCGTCCACCAGCCGGCGCTACGGCGGCACCGGGCTGGGCCTGGTCATCTGCCGCCATCTGGTGCGCCTGATGGGCGGGCGCATCGAGCTCGACAGCGAGCCCGGGCGCGGCAGCCGCTTCAGCTTCACGGCCCGCCTCGGGCTGCGCGTGCAGGCGGCGTCGGGGTTCGACGCGCGCCGCAGCGACGGCCTGCGCGGGCGGCGCGTGCTGATCGCCGACGACAACGCGGTGGCGCGCGAGCTGCTGGCCAGGATGACGGCCAGCCTGGGGATGCTGCCGACCGCGGTCGACCACGGCGGCGCGGCGCTGCGCGCAATCGAGGCGGCCGACCGGCAGGGCCGGCCGTTCCAGCTGCTGCTGCTGGACTGGAGGATGCCCGTGCTCGACGGCATCGAATGCCTGGCGCAGCTGGCCCGCATGGACCTGCTCCACCCGCCGCCGCCGGTGCTGATGCTCACCGCGTTCAGCCGCGAGGACGTGGCGCAGCGCCTCGCCGCCGAGAGGCTCACCGCGGCCGCGACGCTGACCAAGCCGGTCACGCCTTCGACCCTGCTCGACAGCTGTCTGGCGGCGCTCAAGCTGCCGGGGCGCGTGCCGCTGCGCGCCGAGCGCCACGACGAGGCGCTGGGCCAGCACCGCGACAGCCTGGTCGGCGCGCGCATCCTGCTGGTCGAGGACAACGAGGTGAACCAGGAGCTCGCGCGCGACCTGCTCGGCGACACCGGCGTCGCGCTGCGCATCGCCAGCAACGGCCGCGAGGCGCTCGAATGCCTGGAGCGAGAACCCTTCGATCTGGTGCTGATGGACTGCCAGATGCCGGTGATGGACGGCTACGCGGCCACGCGCGCGCTGCGCCAGCACCCGCAATGGCGCGACCTGCCGGTGATCGCGATGACGGCCAACGCGATGGTGGGCGACCGCGAGAAGGTGCTCGAGGCCGGCATGAACGACCACATCGCCAAGCCGATCCGCGTCGAGGAGCTGTTCGCGACGCTGGCGCGCTGGATCCGCCGGCCCCAGGCGGCCGCGGCGTCCACGGACAGCCGCGCGGCGCTGGCCGGCATGCGCGGCAACGAGCAGCTCTATCGGCGCGTCGTCAGCATGTTCATCGAGCAGGAAGAGCGCTTCGGCGAACGCTTCGCCGAAGCACGCGCGGCGGGCGACGACGAGACGGCGCAGCGCCTCGCGCACGATCTGAAGTGCCTGGCCGCGACGCTCGGAGCGACGGATCTCTCCGCCGCGGCCGCCGCACTGGAACATGCCTGCTCGGAGCATGCCGCCGCGGGCGAGGTCGACACGCTCTTCAAGGCCGCCGAGGCCCACCTCGAGGCCGTGATCGCGGCGCTGCGGGCGATGCAGCAGGCGGCCCGGGCCTGAGGGAGCGAGCTCGCGTGGAGTAGGCTGCGCCGGCGCGCCCCGCAACCGCAGGAGTCCCGATGCTGCCCGACACGCCCTTGCTGCTTGCCTTCATCGGCGCGAGCCTGACGCTCGCGCTCACGCCCGGACCCGCGGTGGTCTACATCATCGCCCGCACGCTCGCGCAAGGCCGCGCCAGCGGCTTGGCGTCGGTGCTGGGCGTCGCGCTCGGCAACCTCGCCAATGCGGTGGGTGCGGCGATCGGCCTGGCGGCGCTGTTCGCCGTCTCGTCGACCGCCTTCACCGTCGTCAAATGGGCCGGCGCGGCCTACCTGGTCTACCTCGGCATCCGCCTGTGGCGCACGCCGGCCGCGGCGGTGGGCGACGCGGCGCCGCGCGTGCCCGCCCAGCCGGTGCACCGCGTGTTTCGCGACGGCTTCGTCGTCGCGCTGCTGAACCCCAAGACCACGCTGTTCTTCGCCGCCTTCCTGCCGCAGTTCATGGACGCGCACGCCAGCCCGCTGCTGCAAACCCTCGCGCTCGGCGGCGTGTTCGTTGCGATCGCCTGCTGCACCGACCTGATCTACGTGCTGACGGCCAGCCTGCTGGCGCCGCGCCTGGCTCGCGCGAGCCGGCACGCGGTGTGGGGCAACCGGCTGGCCGGCACGTCCTTCATTGGCCTGGGCGTGCTGACCGCGATGGGCACGCGCCCGACGCGCTGAGCGCTGCGTCGCCGGCGCGCCCGCCGAAGGCCTCGGGGTGCGCGCGGCCGTACCAGCCGTCGACCTCCTCGTGGCTCAGCGCCATGAAGGCGCGAAAGCCCGGTACCGCGGCCAGCGACAGCGCCGCCGCGGCGCCGAGCACGCCGAAGGCGAGATAGACCCACTTGACGGACCAGACGCTGAGGGCCAGGCCCGCCAGCGCGGGCCCGAGCGACGCGGCCACCTGCGTCGTGACGATCGATCCGGCCGACATGCGCGTGCGATAGGCCGCCGGCCGCGCCAGCGTTCGGTGCGTCAGCCCGACCAGCGTCATCGCCGAGCTGCCGATGCCGACGAGCGCGAACGAGGCCACCAGCACGATGGGGTGGTCGGTGACGCCGGCCAGCGCCAGCGCCAGGCCCTGCGCGGAGGCCGAGGCCACGCGCGTGTTGAAGCGGCCGAAGCGCGCGATCAGCCAGTTCGCGCCGCCCAAGGCGCCCAGCAGCACGCCGAGCGACAGCATCGCCTCGCACAGCCCGAGCCACCAGGCCGACAGCTGCAGCGACTGCACCTTCAGCGGCACCAGCATCGTCAGCGCCGGGAAGATGAAGATCCACGACACGAAGTTGGCGGCCATCCAGCCGCGCTCGAGCGGAATGCCCCAGTTGGCCTTCAGGCCGGCGCGCAGTTCGGACCACCAGCTCGAGCGGCGCGCCGCGTCGGCGCGCTCGATGCGCGGCAGTCGCATCGCCAGCCCCGTGGCCATGACGAGCAGCGCTGCATGCAGCCACAGCGCCGGCGCGGTGCCCGCCGCGGCCAGCACCGCGCCGCCCAGCGCGGGCCCGGCCAGCCGGCCGATCGACTGTGCGCCTTGCTGCCGGTTCAGCGCCTGCTGCAGGCTCGAGGCCGGCACCAGTTCCGCCGCCAGGCCGGTCGTGGCCGGCTGCACCACCGCCATCGCGATCATCGGCACCGCCTGAATCGCCAGCACGACATCGAGCCGGTAGCCGCGCGTGCCGACCCACCACGCCAGCAGCATCGCCGCAACCGCGAAGCAGCCGAGCGCCGCGGTGATCAGCGGACCCTTGGCAACGCGGTCGCCCAGCGGCGACAGCAGCGGCACGGCCACCAGCGACACCAGCGACATCACGACGCCGTAGCGCGCGAGATCGGCCGCGCCGCCTTGCTGCGCGATCCACCACGAGACGGCGACGTAGCCGACCATGTTGGCCAGCACGAGGAACAGGCTGCTGACGAGCAGCGGTGCGAACGGTGTCTTGAGAACTTCCTTGATGCTCATCTCGAGGCTCAGCGGCCGTCCTTGGCATAGAAGGTCCGCGGAAAGAACACCAGCTCGCCCGGCGCCTTCAGCCGGTACAGCTGGGCCGGGCGGAAGTTGCCGGTGCGCATCGCCGCGAGCGGCTCGAGCCAGTCGACCGACAGCATCCGCGTGCGGAATGCGCTCTTCTCGATCGCACGGCCCAGCACGACCTCGAAGCGGCGCTGCAGCTCGGTGAGCGTGAACTCGTCGGGCAGCAGATAGGCCGCGAGCGAGGTGTACTCGACCTTGGAACGCAGGCGCTCCACCGCCGCTTCGAGGATGCGCCGGTGGTCGAAGGCCAGCGCCGGCCAGCGCGACGGCGGATCGACCGGCAGCCACTTCGCCTCCCCCGCGTTGCCGCCGGCCGTCAGTACGACGTCGGTCGTCGGCATCAGCGTGAAGTAGACGTGCGTGGCCGACCAGCCGCGCGGATCGCGCCTGCCATCGCCCCAGCTGCCCAGCTGCTCCAGGTAGGGCGGCACGACGCCGGTCTTCTCGGCCAGCTTGCGCTGCGCGCAGGCCTCGAGCGATGCGTCGGCCTTGGGATCGACGAAGCCGCCGGGCAGCGCCCAGCGCCGCGGGAACGGCTCGTCCGGCGCGTCGGGCCGCTGCACGAGCAGCGCGCACAGCTGCTCGTCGCGCACGGTGAAGACGACGACGTCAACAGTGCACAAGGGCCGCTCGATGCGCGGTGCGCGCACGGCGCCGGCGGGTTCAGGAACGCGGCGTGGCATGGGTCACGTTCGGTCGGTTTCGGTGCGGTCCGCGCAACGCGGGCCTTGACGCCGCCGATCTTAGTTCTATTATCCAACTTACATAGTGGGCTGAAGCCACTATGTGGCACAAGTCCAAGGAGAAACGCCATGCTCGGCTTCCGATACATCAAGACGCCCCCGACCACCTACCTGATGCAGTTCCGCGGCGGAAAGCTGGTGCGTGAAGGCGCAGGCTTGTCGCTGTTCGTCTTCTCGCCTACCAGCACGCTGGTCGCGGTGCCGGTGGCCAGCCGCCGCGACGACTTCATCGAGCCCTACATGACGGCGGACTTCCAGGCGCTGACGGTGCAAGGCCAGCTCACCTGGCGCATCAGCGAGCCGCGCAAGACCGCGGCCATGCTCGACTTCTCGCTCGCCGCCGGCGGCAAGGGACACGTGTCCGAAGACCCCGAAAAACTCCCGCAACGCGTGCTGAGCCTGCTGCGCGTGCTGATCCAGCAGGGCATGAAGCGCCGCGCGCTGCGCCAGGCGCTGCAGGCGGGCGACGAGCTCGGTGCCGAGGCGCTGCGCGCGCTCGCCGTGCACCCCGAAATCGCCGCGCTGGGCCTGGAGGTGCTGGGCCTGGCGATCGAGGCGGTGCGCCCCACGCCGGAGACCGCGCGCGCGCTCGAAGCCGAGGCGCGCGAGGCCATCCTCAAGTCGGCCGACGAGGCGATCTTCCTGCGCCGCAACGCTGCGGTGGAGAACGAGCGCCAGATCCGCGAGAGCGAGCTGGAGACCGAGATCGCCGTCGAGCGCAAGAAGCGCACGATCCGCGAGACCGAGGTGGAAACCGAGGCCAGCATCCAGGACAAGAAGGCCCGGCTTGCGCAGGCCGACATGCGTTCGAGCATTGCGCTCGAGGACGAGCGCAAGCAGCTCGTCGCCAGCCAGGCCGAGAACACGCGCGCGCTGGCCGAGGCCGAGGCGCACCGCGTCGGCGCGCTGATGCAAGCGCTCGAGAAGGCCGACCCGAAGGTGATCCAGGCCTTCGCGTCGGTGGGCATGGAGCCCGGCCAGCTGATCGCGCAGGCCTTCGGCGGCCTGGCCGAGCGCGCCGACAAGATCGGCGAACTCAACATCTCGCCCGACCTGCTGCGCTCGCTGATGGGCACCGGCAGCGCGCGAGCCGCTGCCAGGGCGGCCTGAGGACGCGGAGGTTGCCATGGCCTCGCTCGAACGCAAGGTGGTGCTGGTGACGCGGCACACGCGACTGGAAGAGCTGCTGGTTCGCTTCGCCACGCTGGAGCAGGCGCGCTTCTACGTCGAACACCTCGGCGCCGATTTCGCCGACTACGAGCGCGAGCACCGCGGTTACCGCGCCGCACTCGCCGCGGTGCGTGAGCGGCTCGAGCTGCACGGGCGCTATCAGGTGGTCGATCGCGCGCTCTTGCCCAACTTCCTGTTCGGGCCCGACGACGTCGTGATGGCGCTGGGCCAGGACGGCCTGGTCGCCAACACGCTGAAGTACCTCGACGGCCAGCCGCTGATCGGCGTGAACCCGGACCCGGGCCGCTACGACGGCGTGCTGCTGCCGTTCGGCGTGGCCGACATCGTCAAGCTGCTGCCCGAGGCGTTGGCCGACAAGCGGCCCTGCAAGACGGTGACGATGGCGGTCGCGCGGCTGCAGGACGGGCAGCAGCTCCACGCCGTCAACGACCTCTTCATCGGCCCGCGCAGCCACACCTCGGCGCGCTACGAGCTGCAGCACGGTCCGCGGCATGCGGTGCAGTCGTCGAGCGGCATCATCGTCTCGACCGGCCTGGGCTCCACCGGCTGGATGCGCTCGGTGCTGGCTGGCGCTCAGGCGATCGCGCACGGGCTCGAAGGCGCCGAGCCGCACATCGAGGAACGGCCGATGCCCTGGGACACCGAGCGCCTGCTGTTCGCGGTGCGCGAGCCCTTCCCGAGCCGCACGACGCAGGTCCTTCCGGCCTGGGGCTACGTGACGCGCGACGCGCGGCTCGAGCTGACCTCGCTGATGGCCGAAGGCGGCGTGATCTTCAGCGACGGCATCGAGGCCGACTATCTCGCGTTCAACGCCGGCATGCGCGCGCACATCGGCGTGGCCGATCGACGCGGCCGGCTGGTGTCATAGCGGCCGGCGTCACCCCAGCTCGAAGCTGGTCACGCCGTACACCCGCCCCAGCTCGATCGGCGGCGGCGGCGCCGTATACATGCGCGCGGTCTCGAACACGCCGCGCAGTCCGCGCGATTCGGCCAGCGCCACGGCGTCGGCGTTGGGCAGCGGCACGTCGAGGAAGATCGCGTCGCCTTCGGGCACGCAGGCACACAGCGCCTCGAACAGGCGCTCGGCCACGGCCCGCCTGCCGGCCACCAGCGGGGCGATCTTGTGGCCATCGCGGCAACGGCGGATGACGCCCCAGCCCGCGAGGCCGCCATCGGCATCGATGCAGGCCAGGCCGGCGGCATCGGGCATGCCGATCCATGCGCGCAGGAAGTCCTCGCGCGGCGCGGGAAAGACGCGACGGTCGTCGGCGCAAAGCATCGCGAAGTCGATCGCGGCCAGCGGCACGAGCCTTTGCGATGGATCGCCGGCATCGCCCGACGCGGCCCGTGCCGTGCCAGCGAAGCGCATGTTCTGCCAGGCGAGCCGGAAGCCCGACTTGCGGTAGTTGTCCTGCTGCGCCGGCACGCCGTCGAGGCCGACCACGCGGCCCTCGAGCCGGCGCATGCCCTCGGTCCACAAGCGCCAGCCGATGCCCTGGCCGCGCCATTGGGGCAAGACGATGTACAGGCCGACGAAGCCGAAGCCGCCGGCGTACGACACCGCGCTCACGCAGCCTACGGGCCGGGCGTCGACCTCGGCGACCAAAAAGCCCTGCGGGTCGGCGGCGGCGAAGCAGGCGGCGTCATGAAGGCCCGGGTTCCAGCCCTCGCGCGCGGCCTGGTCTATGGCCCAGGCGATCTCGTCGCGGCGCATCGTTCGCACGTGCACGGGGTGGTTCATGGCGTTCAGTGTGCAGCGTTCAAGGCAAGGCGCGAGGCGCGGCCGTCCCTAGGTCGAATGCGGGTCCGTCTTGGCCACGCGGCCCGAGAGCCAAGCGCGCAGTTCGCGTCGACCGGCGCTGTTGGTCGCGCGCCAGGCATTCAACGCCAGCGCGAGGAACTGCTGCTCCGCCGCGGTGAGGCCGGCCGACTCGCGCTCCTCGTCGAGCCAGCCGACGGGCTTGGCGCAGTGCTGCTCGATCTGCCGCGCGAGCTTGTCGCCGATCGGCCGCGAGGACTTGATCTGGCTCCACATCGAGGGCGAGATCTCGAGCTCGCGGGCAAAGGCCTGCTCGAGTCCCTTGGGCGCGGCCCCGGCAGCGACCGCGGCCTCGGCCCAGGCCTGGAACAGCGCGAGCGCGTTCTGTCGGCGAATGACGGTGATGTTGCTCACTGGAGAGAAAGCGCGGATCCGTTGCAACGAAGCGAATGCGATTGTCGCCGCCGCTTGACGACGCAGTAAAGACTCTTTACAGTTCCGCCTGTCGCTCGAAAGAGCCTCGCTCGAATTCAACCGATTCCATTCACAGAGATCCATCGTGCTTTATCGACCCAATGCCCTTCACGCCGCAGCCGCCTTTGGTGGCCAGGCGTGCGCGCACCTCGCGCAGGCAATGGGCCGCAATGGCGGCAGCGAGGATCCCTTGTCTCCGGGAGAGGACGGCGCCTAGGCGCGCGCCCTCCACGCTCTGTACGCAGAGGCCCGGATTCCGAGAGGAACCGGGCCTCTTCGCTTTATGCCCTCGAAACGACCTACTTCACCCGATGCGCGGCCGGCGGCCGCGCACAGGCCTTCTCCCTGGGACGGCCCCACCGGCAACGGTGGCCCTGCTCTTTCACAACTTGCCGCAAGCAGCCGCCGGTACTGGCCGGCGCGCGAGCTTGCAAAAAATGCGGATGTAGCTCAGCTGGCAGAGCGCGACCACGCCATGGTCGAGGCCACGAGTTCGAACCTCGTCATCCGCTCACTTCGGGTGTGTCCTCGCACTCCGCAGCCGCGCGAACCTGGTGTGGGCGAGCGGGATGTGCGCGGCCCGGGCCCGGGCCACGTGCAGCGAGACACCTCATCCGACGGGATGCTCGCGCGGCGGGCACAGCCGAAGTGAGCCTCGAGCAATCAAGGCATGACCACGTCGCGTTCGTCTAGTGGCCGAGGACACCGGGCTTTCATTCCGGGAACGCGGGTTCGATTCCCGCACGCGATGCCAATCACTCAACAACCAGAAGCCCTCGTCGAGCTCGCGCTTCGAGGGTGGAAACCGGCCGCAACGATTGGGCGGCGCCGGAATCCGTCACCGGATGGCATTCATTTCCCTGGGGGTGTAGCTCAGCGGTAGAGCGGCTGCTTTGCAAGCAGCGGGTCGCAGGTTCGATGCCTGTCGCCTCCACCAGTTTCATCGTGCCTCGTTAACTCAGCGGCCAGAGTGCCGGCCTGTCTAGCCGGAAGCCGCGGGTTCGATTCCCGCACGAGGCGCCAGTCGTTCCCGACCTCGTTAGCTCAGCGGATTGAAGAGCGCCGGTCTACGAAGCCGGAGGTCGCACGTTCGAGTCGTGCACGGGGTACCACCCCCATCTCGGCGTAGCGCAGCTGGCAGCGCACGTGCTTCGGGAGCATGAGGTCGCAGGTTCGAGCCCTGCCGCCGAGACCACCCACGCGCTTGGGGGTGACCGTCGCTCAATGGCAGGGCTGCGGGCCGTGACCCCGCCGATGTCGGTTCGATTCCGGCCGGCCACCCCCAAGCGCGCATCACAACCCCTCGTGGCGAAACAGGAAGACGCACCGGTCTCAGAAGCCGGCGCCGCAAGGCATGTCCGTTCGACTCGGACCGAGGGGACCAATCCATCCACATTCGATGCGGCGTCGTCGAGGGGCCTCAGACAACCGGCTTTGACCCGGTGCACGCTGGTTCGAATCCAGCCGCCGCAGCCACGTTCATCAAACACGCACACAACGGCCCGTGAAAGGAGGCCACCGATGCACCAACGACACCACAGCCACGTGCTGCAACTCGACATCCAGGGCACGCCGCACGCGTGGATCTCGCTCGAGCAGGCGGCCGTTCACGTGGCCACGGGCGCGGTGGCGTGGGTCGACGGCGACGGTCCGCTGGCCACGCTGCGCGGCGGCTTCAATGTCGCGCGCGGCCGCCAGTCGCTGATCGACGTGCATCCGATCGTCGCGCTGCGTGGCGCGCCGCGCATCAACCTGTTCGATGCCGCGCCGGCGTTCGGTCGCGCCAAGCTGTTTCGCCGCGACCGCCACACCTGCGCGTACTGCGGCCAGCGCTTCGACGATCGCGCGCTGACCTGCGAGCACATCGTTCCGCAGTCGCGCGGCGGCGGCTGGGCCTGGATGAACCTCGTCACGGCCTGCCGCGCGTGCAACGGCCGCAAGGCCGACCGCACGCCGGAGGAAGCGGGCATGCCGCTGCTGTACCTGCCGTACGTGCCGAGCCGCTTCGAGGCCTTTCTGCTCGAAGGCCGGCACATCCGCGCCGACGTGCACGAGTGGCTGGCCGCGCGCCTGCCGAAAGGATCGCGCCTGGGGTGATCGAAGCCCGGCGCACAAGCGTTCGTCGTCGAAGGCAAAGGCTCACAGGCCCAGGGGTTCGTGAACCCCGCCGGTGGGCGGCGGCCGCGTCTCGTGAACAAGGCGCGTCGCCGCCGTCCATGCCGCCCTGCCGGAAGCGATGCACACCCGAGTGATGAAGAGGGATCCCGCAAGGGTCCGGGTTCGACTCCCGGCATCACTGCCAACGTTGGTTAGCTCAGCGGAAGAGCAACGAATCCTCAATTCGTCTGTCGCGGGTTCGAATCCCGCTCCAACCCAAGAACGGTCGCAAGACCACCCGCCGAACGTGGGCCGAAGGCCGCGCGCCGCCAGGCGCAACGCCCCGGCCCATCAGCGGCGGCCGCCCGTGCGCCGAGCACGCGGGGCTTCTCGTCCACGACCAGCCGAGGCGGCATCCGACGCGGACCCCGCCGAGGCGCAGCGTGGCTGCGGGGCCCAGGCACTCGTCGTCCGCGGCCGCGGCTGTAACGGCACCCATTCCAACCACACGCTTTCAAAGAAGGAGAACTCCCATGAAGCTCAAGCGTGTCACCGTCAAGAAGAACGAGCGCGGCCTGCTGCTGCGCAACGGCGATTTCGAACGCGTGCTGCAGCCCGGCACGCACTGGCTGTTCGACGGCTTCGACGCGCTGCGTGTCGAGACCTTTGCGCTCGAACAGCCGGCCTTCGCGCACGGCCTCGCCGATTACCTGCTGGCCAAGGAGCCCGAGGTGGTCGAGGCCGAGTTCGTGCGCGTCGAGCTCGGCGAGACCCAGGTTGGCCTGCGCAGCGAGAACGGCGTGCTGGTCGAGCTGCTGCCGCCGGGCGCGCGGCGCCTGTACTGGAAGGGCCTGGTCGACGTGGCCGTCGAGGTGATCGACATCGCCGAGACCGCCGAGGTGCCGGCGCCCGTGGTCGCGCGACTGATCCAGACCCAGCTGCGCCCGCGCGCGGTGACGGGCCTGGCCGGCGTGCTGCAGGTGCAGGTGCCGCAATCCGGCGCCGGCGTGCTGTCGGTCGACGGCAAGGCCGAGCGCGTGCTCGCGTCGGGCTCGTACGCGTTCTGGAAGTTCAACCGCAACGTGTCGGTCGAGCTGGTCGACCTGCGACTGCAGGCGGTGGAGGTGACGGGCCAGGAGATCCTGACCCGCGACAAGGTCGGGCTGCGCCTGAACCTGTCGGCCACTTTCCGCTACACCGACGTGCTCGCGGCCTTTACGGCGCTGAACAAGCCCGCCGAACACCTGTACCGCGAGCTGCAGTTCGCGCTGCGCGCCGCGGTGGGCACCCGCACGCTCGACGAGCTGCTGGAGAACAAGACGGTGATTGACGAGGTCGTGACCGCTCATGTGCGCGCCAAGCTCGAGGCCTACGGCCTCGCGCTCGACAGCGCCGGCCTGAAGGACATCGTGCTGCCGGGCGAGATGAAGACCATCCTCGCCCAGGTGGTCGAGGCCGGCAAGGCGGCCGAGGCCAACGTGATCCGTCGTCGCGAAGAAACCGCCGCGACGCGCTCGCTGCTCAACACGGCCAAGGTGATGGAAGACAACCCCACCGCCTTGCGTCTGAAGGAGCTGGAGACGCTGGAACGGGTGGCCGAACGCATCGACAAGATCTCGGTGTTCGGCGGCCTGGACCAGGTGCTCAACGGGCTCGTGAAGCTACGCTGACGCGTGGCCTGCCCCGCCGGCTTGCTACCGGCGGGGCCCTTCTCGGAAGGAAGAACATGATGAACAGCCGACAGACGCGCGCACAGCGCCGCCGCGTCGCACAAGCGCCGGACTGGAGCCCGCAAGGCGTGGGCCTCGCGCCGCAACGCTACGAAGCGGCGCTGCGCTATCTATTCGATCGACCGGTGCCACAAACCCATGATCAGGAGTGGTACTGGAACATCGACGAGCCCGACTTCGAAGCGACACCTTTGGAGTGGACGCGGATCCAGACCGTTCTCTTCGCCCGGGCCGGGATCGATCTCGCGCCCTTCGGCGACGAACAGGTCGGCATGGGGCTCAATTACGTGATGAGCAACGCCGTCAGCAACGTGCCGTTCGCGGCCATCGATGCAAGCGTTGCGCTTGACGAAGCCATGCGCATGATGCGGGCCATGCCGATGCTCTGGCGACAGTGCATCGGGCCGAGGCTGGCGTCGCTGCGGGTGCCGATCGGCACCACGACGGGCCGGCTGGCCTACGTCTGCTACATGTGGTTCGACGTGTGGCCCACGTTCTGGAACGTGCGGCACGAGCCCCGCTGGCGCGACGCCGTCTGGCAGGTGCTGCGCGAGATGCTGGACGTGCCCTGCCGCGAGGTCCAAGTGGCGGCGCTGCACGGCATCGGCCATTGCGGTCGCCATCTCGAGCGACAAGACATCATCGATCGCATCGTCGAGGCGTTCATCCGCTCGATCGACAAGGCCGATCAGGAACTCAAGGACTATGCGGACGCTGCGCGACGAGGATGCGTGCAGTGACGCCATGAAGGAACCGACATGGGAACCAACTACATCCACGAAGACGTCCCCGGCGGCGTGCCGCTGAAGATGTGGACGCAGGGCGTGCCGGTCGAAGACGCGGCCAAGCGCCAGTTGATCAACGCGGCGCGCCTGCCCATCGTCTTCAAGCACATCGCCGCGATGCCCGACGTCCACTTCGGCATCGGCGCGACCGTCGGCTCGGTGATTCCCACGCTCAAGGCCATCATCCCGGCGGCCGTGGGCGTGGACATCGGCTGCGGGATGATCGCCTGCAAGACCACGCTGACGGCCGAGGACCTGCCCGACAACCTCGGCCCGCTGCGCGCGGCGATCGAGCGCGCGGTGCCGCACGGGCGCTCACCGGGCCCGCGCGATCCGGGCGCGTGGCAGAAGCCGCCCGGCTCGGTGAACACGGCCTGGGCGCAGCTCGAGCCCGGGTTCACCGAGCTGTGCCGCGACTACCCCAAGCTGGCCAAGACCAACCACATCCAGCACCTCGGCACGCTGGGCACGGGCAATCACTTCATCGAGGTCTGCCTCGACGAAGCCGGCTTCGTCTGGTTCATGCTGCACTCGGGCTCGCGCGGCGTCGGCAACGCCATCGGCACGATGTTCATCGAGTTGGCCAAGCAGGACGCGATGCGCCATCAGGCCAACCTGCCCGACCGCGACCTCGCCTACTTCGAGGAAGGCAGCCGCTACTTCGGCGACTACGTGCGCGCGGTCGGCTGGGCCCAGCAGTTCGCGCGCATCAACCGCGAGGTGATGATGAAGCGCGTGATCGAGGCCGCCAAGACGGTGATCCACAAGAGCTTCCAGAGCCACGTCGAGGCGGTGAACTGCCACCACAACTACGTGCAGAAGGAACGCCACTTCGGCGAGGAGGTCTACGTGACCCGCAAGGGCGCGGTGAGCGCCAAGGCCGGCGAGCTGGGGATCATTCCCGGCAGCATGGGCGCGCGCAGCTACATCGTGCGCGGCAAGGGCAACGCGCAGTCGTTCGAGTCGTGCTCGCACGGCGCCGGCCGCACGATGAGCCGCGGCGAAGCCAAGCGTCGCTTCACGCTGGCCGACCACCGCGCCGCGACCGAAGGCGTCGAGTGCCGCAAGGACAAGGACGTCATCGACGAGACGCCCGCGGCCTACAAGGACATCGACGCCGTGATGGCCGCGCAGCGCGACCTGGTGGAAGTGGCGCACACGCTCAAGCAGGTGGTGTGCGTGAAGGGTTGAGCCTCACTGCGAGGCCTTTCATGATGGGGCGTTCATCGCGAAATGGACGCCCCTGTTCTTTTGGGGCGCGGTGTGCGAGCCACAGCGTCAGCACCGCCGCGAGCATCGGCAGGTTCTTCACCAGCGGACCGCAGTGGTCGATCGTCAGCTCGGGCATGCGCACGGCCGCCGTGACGGTGTAGCCGACGATGGCCGCGCTTTGCAGCGCATAGACCCGTGCCGAGGGCCGCATCAGCACCATCAGGCCCAGCGCCGTATTGAGCGTGCAGGAAAAGACCAGGGCCGCGATGCCGGCATCGCCTTCGAAGCCGCAGCGCGCCAGCAGCGCCATCACGCCCGAGGCGTCGCGCAGCAGCGCGCTGACGAGGGCGGTGTAGAGCCACATGAAGGCCAGCGAGGCGCGCATCAGCGCCGCCACGGGTGGGCTGAGCTCGACGCGCAGGTTGAGCATCGCCTCGGGCCGCGTGATCGCGAGGCCTTGCGCGAACGCGGTCGGCGCGCGGCCCAGCAAGGCCGCGGCCGCGTTGCGCGCCGGCACGCTGCCGCGCTCGAGCAGGCGCATCGTGTCGCGGCAGAACACCTTCTGCGGCAGCGCTTCGGCCAGCCAGCCGGCCAGCTTCATCAGCAGCATCGGCAGCGGCAACCACAGTGCCTCGCCGAGTCCGAGCGCGTCGCGATAGCGCGCGAGCATCTCGCGGTAGCTCAGCACGTCGGCGCCGCCGAGCTCCAGCACCTCGCGATGCGGCGTGTCGTCCTCGATACGGCGCGCGACGGCTTCGGCCAGCTCGAAGACGTGGATCGGCTGCAGCCGCTGCGTGCCGCCGCCGGGCAGGCTGATGACCGGCAGGCTCGCGAGCGTGGCGAACAGCGCCGCGCTTTGGCTTCGCGGACCGTAGACCAGCGCGGGTCGCAGCACGGTCCAGTCCAGCGGCAGCGCGGCGAGCGATTCGTCGGCCAGCAGCTTGCTGCGCAGGTAGGGCATCGCGAGGCTGTCGGCGTCGTCGCCGACGCCGAGCGCCGAGATCTGCACGACGCGGCGCACGCCGGCCCGGGCCGCGCCGCGAAACAGCTCGATCGGGCCGGCGGCGTGCACGCGTTCGAAGCTCTGCGTGCGCGAGGCCATCAGGATGCCGACGCAGTTGACGACCGCGTCGACGCCGCGCGCCGACAGCCGCGCCGCCCACGCCTCGGGCGTGCGCTCGCGCATGAAGTCGACCTGCATCGAGCGGTCGCCGTCACGCGCGCTGCGCGCACCCTCGACGACCTCGTGGCCGCGCGAGCGCAGCGCGCGCACGACGGCCTGGCCGACGCAGCCGGTGGAGCCGCAGACGAGGACTTTCACGATGTTTCTCCCTTCCCGTTGCAGCGTGCTGCGTCGCCGCCGAGGCCGCACGCACCGGCGCGGCAGCGCGACATGCGCTCGGCCACGCGGCGCGCCCGACGCGCACGCAACGCGTCGATCAGCGGCGCTGCGGTGCGCGAGATCGCGCGCCGATGCCGTGCGAAGGCGCGGTAGGCCAGGTCGGCCATCGGCCTCAGCGGGCCGAAGCCGGTGGGCCGCAGCACCCGGCCCAGGCCGACCGCGGCATAGGCCAGGCGCAGCGCCTCGAGGCCGCGCACGACGCTGCCGTCGGCGCGAAAGCCGTGGATCTCGGCGTCCAGCGCTTCGCGCGTCGTGCCCCAGGCCGCGGCGTCGAAGCCCGGCGCGGCGATGTCGACGAAGCGCAGCCGCCCGGCCGCGTCGCGCTCGCGCAGGTGGTCCATCTCGAGCGAACAGACCGGACAGGCCGCGTCGTAGAGCAGGGTCAGCGCGTCGTCGCGGGCGTCCATTTGGCTTCCTTTATTTCTGTCTAGAGAGAAACGGGTAGTCAAAAAAAGAGGCCGCTCGCGGATCAGGGCCCCAGCAGGTGGGCGGCGGTGACCGAGGCGCCGTCGCTGACAGTCGCCTCGCCGCGGCCGAGCAGCTTCTTGATCTTGGCGCCCAGACGGAGCACCTTGGTCAGGGTTTCCGTGTCGAGCTTGAGCATCTCGTCGCTCCAGGCCGTCAGCGTCTCGAGCAGCTCCAGCGTCTCTTGCATGCGCAGCTTGGCTTCGGCCGGATCGCGGCTGATCGCCGGGTCGGACAAGACCTCGCGCAGCACCTCGATCGTGGGCAGTATCTCCCGGCGTTGGCGCTCCCGAACGATAGTGCGCATTAACTCCCAGACCTGCTTCGAAGTCTCGAAGTGGTCGCGCCGGTCGCCCGGGATGTGCACCAGCCGCACCAGGCTCCAGCTCTGCAGCTCGCGAATGCTGTTGCTGACGTTGGAACGCGCGACGCCCAGCGTGTCGGCGATCTCCTCGGCGTGCATCGGACGGCCGCTGATGTAGAGCAGCGCATGGATCTGCGCCACGGTGCGATTGACGCCCCAGCGGGTGCCCATCTCGCCCCAGTGCAGGACGAAGCGGGAGAGGGTCGGTGAGAGGTCCATGAGTTCAGCATGATCTCGCCTCCAATTTCTGTCAAGACAGAAATCAACCGCCCCCCGCCCACCGGGCTCAGGCTTGTGGCGGCTGCGCCGCAGTGCGGGTCTTCGCCGCGCCGGCTGGGTCGGCGCGCCAACTGTCGACCAGCGCGTACCAGTCGATGCGCCGCGTCAGCACCATTACCGCCGCGAGCGCCGCGAACAGCATCACCGAGCCGATCACCAGTGCCGTCTGCTCCATGCGCAGCAGCACCCACAGGAGGCCGTACAGCGCGGCAGCGCCGAGGCCGAACGCTGCGCCGGCCGCACGCCGGCCGAGCATGTGAGAGGCATAGAAGCCCAGCAGCGCGACGCAGGCGCTGGCCGCCAGCGCATAGGCCGCGCCGAAGCCCATGTGCTCCGACAGGCTCAGCAGCAGCAGGTAAAACAGCGCCAGCGCCATGCCGACCAGCGCGTACTGCACCGGATGCACCCGCCGGCGCGCCAGCACCTCGACCAGCGCGACGCCGGCGAAGGTCAGCGCGATGAACAGCAGTGCGTACTTGGTCGCGCGGTCGGTCAGCACGTAGGGGTTGATCGGGTCGATGAAGTCGACGCTGAGCAGGTCGAGGCAAGGCTGGGCCGGCTGGGTCGAGGCCGTGGCCGCGCGTGCGACCGCGGCATAGCCCAACTCGTCGCTCGGGGGCGCGCTGCAGAACACGCCGCCGTGCTGGACGTCCTTCGCCGCCGAGCTGGCCAGCGAGCTGACCGACCACTGCGCCGCGAAGCCGCTTTCGCTCACCTCGCGCGTGGCCGGCAGGAAGCGGCCGCCGAACGAGGGGTGCGGCCAGTCCGAGCGCAGCGACCAGCGCGTCTCGCCCGCCGCCGGCACCAGCGACAGCCGCACCGTGCCGAGCAGGTCGATCGACAGCTTCACGGCCAGCGGCTCGTTCGCGCGCTCGAGGCGCGCCTCGGACAGCACGGCGTGCAGGCCGCGCGGATAGGCCGGGTGGCCGGTGCCGGGCTCCACCGGCGTCGTTTCGCCGTCGATGCGCACGCGCGCCGAGCGCAGGCCGCGCACGTCGCTGACCGACAGCATCACCACCGCCGGCTCGCACTGCAGCCGGCCGTTGGCGTGTTCGGCGCGCGGCTGCAGCTCGGACAGCGATGCCCAGCGCGCCTCCAGCTCGATCGGGCCGGCATAGCCGTTGACCTTGAAGAGCCCGCGATAGCGCGCATCGGCGCGTGCCTCGCCGTCGACCGCCAGCGTCTGCGGCGCGCTGGTCAGCGTGAAGCTGCGCTTGTCGGCCACGACCCGGCGGTCCCTGCCCTCGCCTTGCGTGAACTCCCACTCCTCGGTGCAGTGGCGCAGCAGCAGCGGCCCCATCAGCACCTGCGCGCCGGCCATCGACTGCTCGACGCTGCGTCGCGCTTCCTCCTGCCGCGCGCTGCGCTCGGCCACCAGCGAATCGATGCGCGCCAGCACGAGGCACAGCAGGAGCACGACGGCGCCGATCGCCAGGGTCTTGGACAACAAGGGAAACCGCATCGCACACCTCGCCTCGCGTTGTTTCGATGGCGTGCATGCTCGGCGCCGCATGTGCGGCGACGATGGGCTGTGTGAAGCCGGCGTGAAGCCGGCACGGGTTCACGCGGCGGGCAGCACGAAGCGCACGCGCAGGCCGGGCTGTTCGGGCTCGAACACGAGGCGCCCGCCGTGCAGCGCGGCGACCTGGGCCGCGATCGCCAGCCCCAGGCCGTTGCCCTTGCCGCCGTCGGACGGCCGCGGCAGCGAGAAGAAGCGCCGTCCGAGCTGCGGCAGCGCGTAGTCCGGCACGCCCGGACCGTGGTCGCGCAGCTCCAGATGCACGTCGTTCGCCTGCCGCCGCACCGCGACCTCCAGCGCCGAACCCTCCGGCGCGAAGGCCAGCGCATTGGCCAGCAGGTTCGAGATCGCCAGCGACAGCCGTTCGGCGTCGCCACGCACCGTGGCCGGTTCGTCGGCGAGCCAGCGCACGACGAGCCCGCGCTGCGCCAGCGACGCCGACTGCGCCTGCAGCTGCGCGCGCAGCAGTGCGGCCAGCGACAGCTCGACCGGATGCTCGGGCGCGCGCAGGCTCTCGAGCTTGGACAGCTCCAGCAGGCGCTCGACCATCGCGCGCAGGCGCTGCACCTGTTCGCCGATCTGGCCCGCGAAGCGCTCGCGGTCGGCGCGCGGCAGATCGTCGTGCAGCAGCTCGGCGGCGGCACCGATCGCCGTCAGCGGGCTCTTGAGCTCGTGCGTCAGCGCGCGCATCGTCTGCTCGACCTCGTGGCGGCCGTCGAGGCGATCGCGCATCTCGCCCATCGCCTGCGCCAGCTCGCCCAGCTCGCCGGGCAGCGCCGGCACCGGCAGGCGCTCGCCTTCGCTGGCCTGCTGCGCATAGCGGCGCAGGCGGCGCACCGAGTGCACGGTCCACAGCGTCACCGCGACGCCGACCGCCAGCGACAACACCAGCAGCCAGGCGCCGGCCGCCATGACCTTGCGCTCGGCGCGCTCGATGAAGCGGTGCACCGTGGACTGCGGCTTGGCGATCGTCAGCACGCCCAGCACGCGATCGCCGTCGGTGACCGGCGCGGCGACGTACATCACCGAGCTGCTGTCGTCGCTGGGCACCACGCGCGTCGCGCGCGCGCCGTACTCGCCACGCAGCGTGCGCGCGACGTCGCGCCAGCGCGAGTAGTCGGCGCCGAGCTCGGGGCGCGGGCCGGAGTCGAACACGACGCGGCCCGCCGCATCGGTCACGTAGACGCGAAAGTCCAGCGTCTGCTTGCGCAGCCCCCAGATCTGCGCATCGATCGGCCGCGCCGCGTAGGCGGCAACGCTTTGCGCGAAGCGCGTGCCTTCGAGCGTGCCGCCGGCGGGCATCGCGCGCAGGTCGGGCGCGGCCTGTTCGGCGAGCAGGTTGGCGCTGTCGATCAGCACGTCCTCGGTGACGTCGCGCGCGCTCGGCCGGATCTCGGCGACGAAGACGCGCAGCACGAACCAGGCCGCGATGCCGGTGACGACGAAGAAGCCGAACAGCAGCCGCAGGCCCAGGTGCATGGCCGTGATCTCAGCCGCGCGAATCGTCGGCGATGCCGTAGCCCTGGCCGCGGTAGGTGGCGATCGGGTCGCGGCCCGGCGTGACTTCGCGCAGCTTCGCGCGCAGCGTCTTCACGTGGGTGTCGACGGTGCGGTCGCTGGCGTCGCTGGCCTCGCCCCAGACGGCGCGCAGCAGCGACTCGCGGCTGTGGATGCGCGTCGGCGCCGCGAGCAGCGCACGCAGCAGGCCGTATTCGAGGCGCGTCAGCGCGAGCCAGCGGCCGGCGTAGCGGATGCGCATGCCGGCCTCGTCGAGCTCGAACGGCGAGGCCGGCGGCGGCGCGGCGGCCGGCGCGAGCGCCGCGCGGCGCAGCAGCGCGCGCACGCGCGCCACCAGCTCGCGCGGGCTGAAGGGCTTGGCCATGTAGTCGTCGGCGCCGAGCTCAAGGCCGAGCACGCGGTCGATCTCCTCGCTGCGCGCGCTGAGCATCAGGAGCGGCAGCGCGGCGAGGCGCGGATCGGCATCCTGGCGCAGCCTGCGGCACAGCTCGAGCCCGCTGCCGTCGGGCAGGCCGATGTCGAAGATGGCCACGGCCGGCGGCTCGGCGCGGATCAGCCGCTCGGCCTCGCGCACCAGCAGCACCTGGGTCACGGCCCAGCCTTCGCGGCGCAACGCAAAGGCCGCGGTCGCGGCGATCGCCGGGTCGTCCTCGAGCAGGAGGACCGCCGGCGCACTCACCCCAGCCGCGCTCCCAGCGCCCAGTTCATCACGATCGCGAGCATCCACAGCGTGGCGGTGTAGGTCGCCACGCCGAGCCAGAAGCCGAACGGGTCGTCGCGCCGGCCCGAGGTGCCGGTGGCGCTGACGATGCGCCCGCCGCTCAGCCAGTGCAGCGGAAACAGCAGCGCGGCGGCGTACCACGCCACGATCGCGGGCCGCAGCACCCACGGCAGCGTCGCCGCCTTGACGAAGGCATCCATCATCGGCAGTGCCAAGCCTGCCAGCACGCAATACCTGGCCAGTCGTCCGAACATCGTGACGGGCTCCTCCTGAACTGCTTGTCGTGGGCGCCGAACCGCACGGCGCCCGCGCAGTCTACTGGCCGCGGCAGCGGGTGCGCGGCGGCATCACGCCAGGCGCGCGACGACGCTTCGCGCCACCGCGGCGAGCGCCGCCTCGCGCCGCGCAAAGGGCGCCTCGCTGTCGGTCAGGTAGGCCGCCACGACGATCGGCGCGCGCCGCGGCGGCCACAGCACCGCCACGTCGTTGGTCGAGCCGCGCTCGCCGGTGCCGGTCTTGTGGCCGATGCGCCAGTCGTCGGGCAAGCCGGCACGCAGCCGTTCGGTGCCGGTCACCGTGGCCTGCAGCCAGCGCACGAGCTGGGCGCGGCTGGCGCCCGACAGCGCATCGCCCAGCGCGGCGGTGCGCAGCGAGTGGGCCATCGCGCGCGGCGTCGTGGTGTCGCGCTCGTCGCCGGGGCGCGACTCGTTGAGCGCGGGCTCGATGCGGTCGAGCCGCGTCTTGTCGTCGCCCAGCGTGCGTGCGAAGCGCGTCAGCGCGGCCGGGCCGCCGAAGCTCGCGAGCAGCAGGTTGGCCGCCGCGTTGTCGCTTGCCGCGACCGCGGCCTCGCACAGCTCGGCCACCGTCATGCCGGCCCCGCCGACGCGCTTTTCGGTCACCGGCGAGTAGCTCAGCAGGTCCGAACGCTGGACACGCACGCGGCGATCGAGCCGCTCCTGGCCCTGGTCGACGCGGCGCAGCACCAGCGCGGCCGCGAGCCACTTGAAGGTGCTGCACATCGCAAAGCGCTCGTCGAGCCGGTGGCCGTCGAGCGCACCGGTCGCGGTGTCGAGCACCGCCACGCCCAGGCGCGCCTCGGCGCGGCGCTCGATCGCGGCCCAGTCTTCGGCCGGGTTCGCCAAGGAATTCTGGGCCCAGGCCCAGGGCCAGGGTGCCGCGAGGGCGGCCAGCGTGCCGCCGAACTGGCGTCGGTTCATCGTCGGGATCTCCAGGTGTTTCGAGGTGGATTCAAGGTGAAGGCCGGTGCACCGTGGCGCGCACGATAGGGGCGGCGCAGCACTCGCACAAACGCTGATTTCGACGGTCTGGCCCAAGATAATCTGAGGGATGTCCTTGCCGCTGAATGCCCTGCGCGCCTTCGAGGCCGCCGCTCGCCACTTGAGCTTCGCGCGCGCCGCCAACGAACTCAGCGTGACGCCCAACGCCGTGAGCGCCCAGGTCAAGAACCTCGAGGAGCGCCTGGGCGCGCCGCTGTTTCGCCGCCTGCCGCGCGGCCTCGCGCTCACCGACGAAGGCACGGCGCTGCTGCCGGTGCTCAGCCACAGTTTCGAGCGCATCGGTGCGGCGCTCGAGCGCTTCCAGGGCGGCTTGCATCGCGAGGTGCTGACGATCGCGGCGGTCGGCACCTTCGCGGTCGGCTGGCTGCTGCCGCGGCTGGAGGCGTTTCGCCTCGAGCACCCCTTCGTCGACCTGCGCCTGCTGACCCACAACAACCGCGTCGACCTCGCGGCCGAAGGCCTGGACGGCGCGATCCGCTTCGGCGACGGGGCCTGGCACGGCACCGAGGCCGAACCGCTGTTCGAGGCCCAGCTGTCGCCGATGTGCGCGCCCGCGATCGCGCAGCGCCTGCGCGTGCCGGCCGACCTGGCGCGCGAGACGCTGCTGCGCTCCTACCGCGCCGACGAATGGCCGCGCTGGTTCGCCATCGCCGGCGTGCCCGCGCCGCTGCTGCGCGGCCCGGTGTTCGATGCGTCGATCGTGATGGCCGCGGCCGCCGAGCAAGGCGCCGGCGTCGCGCTGCTGCCCGCCGCGCTGTTCGGCGAGTCGCTGCGGCACGAGCGGCTGGTGCAGCCCTTCGCGCTCGGCGTCTCGCTCGGGCGCTACTGGCTCACGCGGCTGAAGTCGCGCGCGCCGAGTGCGGCGATGGGGGCGTTTCGGGCGTGGCTGCTGCGCGAGGCGACGCGACCGTAGTCACGCCAGCGCCTCGATGGCACGATGCACGTCGGCGTACGGTCCGCGCAGCCGCCTGAGGCCCTTGTCCAATCCGCTGCGCCAGGCCGGCCCGCGCTCGCGCGTGGCGTGCAGGACCTCGCGCAGTGCGTCGGGGTCGCGCTCGACGAAGCAGGCGAGCAGCGCGGCGGCCTGCGCGAGATCCTTGCGCGCCTTCGAGGCCTGGTCGTCGCTGCGTTCGGTCAGCACCAGCAGCTTGTGGACGGCATAGACCTCGGGACGCGGCAGGTTGACCACGACCGCGGCGCTGCTGCTCATCAGCGCGGCCGGCACTGGCGCCTCCAGCGAGAGCTCCATGAAGCGCAGCGGCTGGAGCCACACGTTCAGCGCCTCGCAGCGCACGGGCGCGTCGCCCTGGCGCGTGCGAACGGTCAGCCAGTCGAGATCGAAGTCGGGCTCGTCGGGCTTGACGTAGCGCGTGCCCTGTTTGACCGGCACGAAGCCCATGCGCAGCGAGTCGACCGCCGAGTGCGCATCGACCCGGGCGTCGGGCGCGAGCGCCAGCGAGACATTGCGTCCTGGATCGGCGAAGTCGAGGTCCACCGTGCTGCCGGCGTCGGCCCAGCGCACGCCGAGCAGGTTCTGGTAGCCCAGGAAGGCATGTGTGCCGACGACGATCGCGCCGGCGGCGAAGACGCCGTGGTCGGCCAGCCGTTGCAGCACGCGGAAGTGCTTCGGCACCACCGTGTAGCAGCCCAGCGCCTCGGCCGCGCCGACCAGGCCGCGCAGATGCTCGCGGGCCCGAGCCGCGGACTCGTCGTTCGCCGCCGCCATCAGCCGGCGCGTGACCTCGTCGTCGGGGCCGACGTACTGCTGGATCGGCCGCCCCGCCGGGTCCTTGCGCTGGTAGTAGACGTAGGCGCGCCCGTTCAGCTGCTTGCGCGTGAAGCCGCCGGGCAGGTCGGCCGGTACTACCTTTCAAACAGAGGAAGTACAAGAAGGCGAGTCGTGGTCCCTCACGCCGGTTCGGGCGCCTGTGCCCTCGCCGCCCCGCGGTCGGTGTCCACCTGCCGCAGCAGCACCCAACCACCGACGAAGAACACCGCCGTGCTGAGGATCGCGACGCGGTGGTTGCCGCCGGTCAGCCAGGTGATGAGGCCATAGGTCATCGGCCCGACGATCACCGAGGCGCGGGTCGCGAAGGTCCACAAGGCAAAGAACTCGGCGCGCCGCGTCACCGGTGCCAGCAGGCCGACCATCGCGCGGCCGGCCGACTGGCTCGAGCCCATGCACAGTCCGGCGATCACCGCGGCCACCCAGAACAGCGCCGGCCCGGTGGCCAGCGCGGCCAGCACGGTCATCAGCACCCAGCCGGCCAGCGTGAGCGCGAGCGCGCGGCGATGGCCCAGCCGGTCCTGCCCGTAGCCGAAGCCGAACGCGCCGAGTGCCGCCGCGATGTTGACCAGGAACACCAGCATCATGGTCTGCGCCTGCTTGAAGCCCATCGCCTGCTCGGCATACACCGCGGCCAGCGTGATCACGACCGAGATGCCCGCCTGGTAGCACGCGCCGCAGGCCAGGAGCCACGCGAAGTCGCGGTAGTGCTGCGCTTCGCGCCAGGTGTCGGCCAGGCGGCGCAGCGACGCGGCAATGCCGTGGCCGTGCCTGGCCTCGGGCTGCGGCTGCGCACGCTCGCGCAGCAGCGCAAAGGTGGCCTGCGCGGCCAGCGCGTAGATGCCGGCGGTGATCAGCATCGTGACCGGCACGAACTGCGCCGCGGTCTGGCCGCGCGCCTGCGCCGCCAGCACCCACGCGAGGCTCGCGCCTAGCGCCAGCATGCCGCCCAGGTAGCCGAAGCTCCAGCCCCAGCCGGAGACGCGGCCCAGCGCCTCGCGCCGCGCCAGTTCGGGCAGGAAGGCCGCGATCATCGATTCGCCGTACGAGAAAGCGATGTTCGACACCGCGACCGCCAGCACCGCGAGCCACAGGTCGCCGGGCCCCACCGCCGCCAGCGCCGCGGTGCCGAGCACGCAGGCGGCGGTGAACAGCGCCAGCAGCTTCTTCTTCGCGCCGCGCAGGTCGGCCCACGCGCCCAGCGCGGGCAGCGTGAGCATCACCACCGCGCTGGAGACCGCGATCGTCAGCGTCCAGGCCAGCGTGGCCCAGTCGGCGCCGCCGGCGACCACGCCGACGAAATAGGCGTTGAACACCGCGGTGAGCACCACCGTGGTGTAGCCCGAGTTCGCGAAGTCGTACATCGCCCAGCCGAACACCTCGCGCTTGCGCACGCCGGGCTCGAGGGCATCCTGGGGAAACAAGGCCATCGCAACGCTCGCTCGCGCGGCGAGATCGCGCGACGGCTCGCAGTGTGGCTCAGCCGGGTGACGGCTTGTCGTCGCCGGGCCTGTCCAGCAGCCGGCTCAAGAGGTCCAGCGGCAGCGGGAACACGATGGTCGAGGCGCGGTCGCCGGCGACCTGGGTCATGGTCTGCAGGTAGCGCAGCTGCATCGCCTCGGGCTGCTGGGCCAGGCGGCGCGCCGCCTCGAGCAGGGCCTCGGCGGCCTGCTTCTCGCCTTCGGCGTGGATCACCTTGGCGCGCCGCTCGCGCTCGGCCTCGGCCTGGCGCGCGATCGCGCGCACCATCGACTCGTTGAGGTCGATGTGCTTGATCTCGACATTGGTGACCTTGATGCCCCAGGCGTCGGTCTGCGCGTCGAGGATCTGCTGCACGTCCTGGTTGAGGCGCTCGCGCTCGGCGAGCATCTCGTCGAGCTCGTGCTTGCCGAGCACGACGCGCAGCGTGGTCTGCGCGAGCTGGCTGGTCGCCATCAGGAAGTTCTCGACCACGATGATCGCGCGCTGCGGGTCGACGACGCGAAAGAACACGACCGCGTTGACCTTGACCGAGACGTTGTCGCGCGAGATCACGTCCTGCGGCGGCACGTCCATCGTCACGACGCGCAGGTCCACGCGCACCAGCTGCTGGATGCCCGGGATCACCAGCACCAGGCCCGGCCCCTTGACGCGCCAGAAGCGCCCGAGCTGGAACACCACGCCGCGCTCGTACTCGCGCAGCACGCGCAAGGCGCTGAGCACCAGGAACACCAGCAGCACCAGCGCGCTGCCGAGGCCGATGTTGAGGTCCAGGATCATGGTCGGGCTCCTTGTTCGCGTTGTTCCGCTGGTTCGATCTGCACGTCGAGCGTGAGGCCGCGCACCGCGACCACGCGCACGCGCTGGCCCGGCGCCAGGGGGACGCCGCTGCTCACGCGCCAGCGCTCGCCATGCACCTGCGCCCAGGCCTGGCCGTCCTGCAAGGCCAGCACTTCGCCGACGCTGCCGAGCAGCGCCTCGCGTCCGCTCACCACCGGGCGCTTGCGCGCACGCAGCACCATGCCGCCGCCGAGCAGCACCAGCGCCGCCGACGTGACGGCCAGGCTGACGATCAGCGCCACCGGCGCGCCGAAACCCGGCACGTCGCTGTCGAACAGCAGCAGGCCGCCGGCGACGAAGGCCACGATGCCGCCGATGCCCAGCACGCCGAAGCTCGGCGCCATCAGCTCGCCGATCAGCAGCGCGATGCCCAGCACGATCAGGCCCAGTCCGGCGTAGTTGACCGGCAGCAGCTGCAGCGCGAACAGCGCCAGCAGCAGGCAGATCGCGCCCACCGTGCCCGGCAGCACCGTGCCGGGCGACGAGAACTCGAACAGCAGGCCGTAGATGCCCAGCATCATCAGGATCAGCGCGACGCTCGGGTGCGTGATCACCGCCAGCAGGCGCTGGCGCCAGTCGGGGCGCAGCAGCTCGATCGGCAGGCCCTTGAGCGCGAGCCGGGCCTCCTGGCCGTGCACGCGCACGCTGCGCCCGTCGAGCTTGGCCAGCAGATCGGGCAGGTCGGCCGCCACGACGTCGATCACGCGCTCGCGCAGCGCCTCGTTGGCGGTCAGGCTCACCGCTTCGCGCACCGCGCGCTCGGCCCATTCGGCATTGCGGCCGCGCTGCTGCGCGAGGCCGCGGATGAACGCGGCGGCGTCGTTCACCTGCTTGGCGGTCATCGCATCGGCCGGCGCCGACGCCGGCGCGGAGGCCGCCGGCGGCTTCTCGCCGCCGCCCGGCATGCCGATCGCCACCGGCGTTGCCGCGCCCAGCGTCGTGGACGGCGCCATTGCCGCCACATGCGCGGCATAGAGGATGTAGGTGCCGGCGCTCGCGGCGCGCGCGCCTTCCGGGCTCACGTAGACCGCCACCGGCACCGGCGAGGCGAGGATGGCCTGGATGATCTGGCGCATCGAGGTGTCGAGCCCGCCCGGCGTGTCGATCTCGATCACCACCAGCGGCGCGCCGGCCTTGGCGGCCTTGGCGAGCCCGCGCACCGTGTAGTCGGCGCTGGCCGGTCCGATCGCGTCGTGCAGCTCGAGCACGAACACCGGCGCCGCGGACGTCGCCGACGCGGCCAGCGCCAGCACGAGCGCGGCCACGAAGGCGACGGCCAGCGCGGGCAAGCGAACCGCGGCGCTGCGATGAGCCTGGGCGTGGGTCATGGACGGCGCATGGGAGGAGCCCCCTGGCGCCCATTGGACGCCCGAAGCAAGCCTGTCAGCGCGACAGGGTCACCCCCTGATCGCCTGGCCCTCGCCTGCCCCTTGCGGCCGGTGCGCAAGTGCGGCCGCGCGGCGCAGAATCCCTGCTCGCCTGCAACCCAGCCGGGAGAGCGCACCGTGTCGACCGCCGCAGCCGCTTCGCGCACCATCGATACCCGCCGCGAGCAGATGTTTCCCTCGCTCGACGAGGGCGACATCGCGCGCATCAGCCGCTTCGGCGACTGCCGCCACTTCGCCTCCGGCGAGGCGCTGTTCAAGGCCGGCGAGCCGGCGCCCGGCATGTTCGTCCTGCTCGACGGCGTGGTGTCCATCACCCAGCGCGACGGGCTCGGGCGCGTGGTGCCGATCGTGCGCCAGGGCGCAGGCGAGTTCCTCGCCGAGGTCGGCCAGCTGTCGGGGCGCCCGGCGCTGGTGGACATCCACGCCGAGGGCGAGGTCGAAGCCCTGCTGATCGAGCCGCCGCAGCTGCGCGCGCTGCTGATCGCCGAGGCCGAGCTCGGCGAGCGCATCACGCGCGCGCTGATCCTGCGCCGCGTGGCGCTGATCGAGGCCGGCGCCAGCGGCGTGGTGCTGATCGGCATCGCCAGCTCGCCGCACGCGGTGCGTCTGCAGAACTTCCTGCGCCGCAACGGCTACCCGCACCAGCTGCTGTGCGCGCAGGGCAACGACAACGCGCGCCTGATCGCCGAGCAGATGCGAAGCGGGCGCGACGACGTGATCGCGGTGTGCCCCGGCGGCGCGGTGCTGCTCAACCCCGACGATGAGCAGCTCGCCAAGTGCATCGGCATGGTCGACTCGGTCGAGCACGACGAACTGCACGACGTGGCCATCATCGGTGCCGGCCCCGCCGGCCTGGCGGCCGCGGTCTACGCCGCCTCCGAGGGCCTGCGCGTGATCGTGATGGACTGCCGCCACTTCGGCGGCCAGGCCGGCGCGAGTGCGCGCATCGAGAACTACCTCGGCTTTCCGACCGGCATCTCGGGCCAGGCGCTGGCCGGGCGCGCCTACGTGCAGGCGCAGAAGTTCGGCGCCGAGATGCTGATCCCGGCCGAGGTCTGCGCACTCGACTGCGCCGACAGCGCGCCCGACGTGCCCGAGGGCGAGTACGCGGTGCGCCTGCGCGACGGCCGGCGCATCCGCGCGCGCACGGTGGTCATCGCGACCGGCGCGCGCTACCGCCGCCTGGGGCTGGACAACGTCGCGCCCTACGAGGGCCGCGGCGTGTGGTTCTGGGCCTCGCCGATCGAGGCGCGCATCTGCGCCAACCAGGACGTGGCCCTGGTCGGCGGCGGCAACTCGGCCGGCCAGGCGGCGGTGTACCTGGCAAGCCACGCGCGCAAGGTCTCGATCCTGGTGCGCGGCGACGGGCTGGCCGCGACGATGTCGCGCTACCTGATCGACCGCATCGAGTCGACGCCCAACATCGAGCTGCTGCGCCACAAGGAGGTCTGCGCGCTCGAAGGCTCGACCGGCTCCGGCCTGGAGGCGGTGACCTGGCGCGATCGGCGCAGCGGCGAGACGGAGCGGCGCGCCTTGCGCAATCTCTTTCTCTTCATCGGCGCCGAGCCCGAGACGGAGTGCATCAAGAGCTGCGGCATCGAGCTCGACGCGGCGGGCTTCGTCGTCACCGGCCGCTCGTGCAGCAAGGCGAGCGACGGCAGCGGCTGGCGCGACCAGCTCGAGTCGAGCCTGCCCGGCGTGTTCGCGGTGGGCGACGTGCGCTCGGGCTCGGTCAAGCGCGTGGGCGGCGCGATCGGCGAAGGCGCCGCGGTGGTGGCGAGCATCCACGCGCACCTGGCGCGCGAGGCGCAGCGCTGAAGTTCTCCCTCTCCCGCACACGGGCGAGGGAGCTTGCCTGTCTCGCTGCGAGGGCCGGTCAGTTGCTGACCGCGAGCTTGGTTTCGGTGACGCCCTTCTTGCCGTCCGCCTCGCTGACGAGATGGAGCTTGGTGCGCGCATAGAGCACGCCCATCTTCACCTCCTGCCAGATGTAGGTGAGCGTTCCGGGCTTGGCGTCCACCTCGAGCTGGTCGGTGTTCTCGGCCTTGGAGGTGACGACGTGCTTGCCGGGTGCGACCTCCTTGTAGAGGAAGGTGTTGGCAGCCGTCTGGCCGATCGGGGCGCCGTCGATGGCGACGTCCATCTTCACCGCCGCGCCCATCGTCTCGTTGCGATAGATGTAGATGCCGGCCTTGTCGGCCGGCACGGAAAACGTCTTCAGCGCGGCGTCTTGCTTGGCGTCGCCCATGGGGACGGATGCGCATCCGGTGAGTGCCAAGGCGACCGCAGCGGCGGCGACGAAACGGATCATGGTGGGTTCCTCCTCGGGTTGTGATGGGCCGGTACGGCTCCACAGCGGCATGGCCGCGCCGCGACTGTAAGAGCCCCGCACGCCATCGAGGCGGCCATGTGGTGCTCGCGCCTCAGTACGGCGGTGGAGGCCGGCCCGCGAAGCCGCGACCTATGACGCCGCGCGGATCGCGATGCGCTTCTCGGCGAGCCTGGGTCCCAGCTCGCGCGCCCGCAGCTGCCCGCAGCCGCCGTCCACGTCCTGCCCCGCCGAGTGCCGCAGCTTGGTCAGCACGCCGCGTCGGTGCAGCGTGCGCGCGATCTCGGCCGCGCGCTCCCACGACGGCCGGCGGTACGGCAGATCGGGCACGCTGTTGTACGGGATCATGTTCATCACCGCGTACTTGCCGGCGAGCAGGCGTGCGATGCCCTCGATCTCTTCCGGCCCGTCGTTGACGCCTTCGAGCAGCGTCCACTGGAACTGGATCGGGTAGCCGGTGGCGCGCGCGTAGCGCTCGCCGAGCTCGACCAGCTCGGCCGGGTCGATGCGCGGCGCGCGCGGCAGCAGTTCGGCCCGGCGCTCGGGCAGCGTGGAATGCAGCGACAGCGCGAGCGCAGGCTTCACCTGCATCTGCGGCAGGCGCTCGAACACGCGCGCATCGCCGACCGTCGAGAACACCAGGCTCTTGTGGCCGATGCCGCCCTCGTGGCCGAGCAGCTCGATCGCCTCGGCGACGTTGTCGAGGTTGTGGGCCGGCTCGCCCATGCCCATGAACACGACCTTGGTGACCGCGCGGCGGCGCCGCGCCAGCGCGACCTGGGCCACGATCTCGGCGCTGCCGAGCTGGCGCAGCAGGCCTTCGCGGCCGGTCATGCAGAAGCGGCAGCCGACCGCGCAGCCGACCTGCGACGACACGCACAGGCCGCCGCGCGGCAGCAGGACCGACTCGACGGTGTCGCCGCCTTGCAGCGCGACCAGCAGCCGCTCGGAGCCGTCTTCGCCAGGGTGCGCCGAGCGCAGCGTTGCCAGCGCGGCCAGCTCGGCCTCGATCGCCGGCAGCGCCTCGGCGAGCGCTTGCGGACGGATGCCCTCGCGCGGGCTGCGCTCGGCGATCGGCAGCGCGTTGGCCCAGCGCCGGAGCACGCTTTGCTCGTGGCGGGGCTTGGCGCCGAGGGCGCGCAGGCGTTGGCGGAGATCGTCGATGCGCATGGAGGATCCGAAGTGTAGGCAGTGCAGCGCGTCGCGCGGGGCTCACGGTTCGCACCGCCCGCGCGTCGATTCATCACATCGGCCATGCGCAGGCGGCGGGTGCGGCCGTAGAGTGCGCGGCTTGTGCCCGGGCGCCACCGCGCCTTCCCAAGACCGTTCCCACCAGGAGCCGCTCCGATGCTCTCGATCTCCGGCCTTTCGCACACCTACCCCAACGGCACCCGCGCGCTCGACGACGTCACGCTCGAGATCCCGCGCGGCATGTTCGGCCTGCTCGGGCCCAACGGCGCCGGCAAGTCCTCGCTGATGCGCTGCCTGGCGACGCTGCAGGTGCCCAGCGCGGGCGCGATCCGCTTCGACGGCATCGACGTGCTCGCCGAGCCCGAGAAGCTGCGCGCGACGCTGGGCTACCTGCCGCAGGACTTCGGCGTCTATCCGCGCGTGTCGGCCTGGGACATGCTCGACCACCTGGCCGTGCTCAAGGGCGTGGCCGGGCGCGGCGAGCGGCGCGAAACGGTCGAGGCGCTGCTGCAGCAGGTCAACCTGTGGGAGGTGCGCAAGAAGGCGATCGCGGGCTTTTCCGGCGGCATGCGCCAGCGCTTCGGCATCGCGCAGGCGCTGATCGCCAACCCGAGGCTGATCATCGTTGACGAGCCCACCGCCGGGCTCGACCCGGAAGAGCGCAACCGCTTCAACAACCTGCTGGCCGAGATCGGCGAGAACGTCGTCGTGATCCTCTCGACGCACATCGTCGACGACGTGACCGACCTGTGCTCGCGCATGGCGATCCTGGTGGGCGGGCGCATCGTGCGCGCCGGCACGCCGCGCGCGCTGATCGACGAGCTGCGTGGGCGCGTGTGGAGCGCGAGCGTGCCCAAGGACGAGTTGCCCGCGCTGCGCGAGCGACTGCCGGTGATCGCCACGCGCCTGCGCGGCGGCCAGCCGATGGTCCACGTGCTGGCCGACGCGCGGCCGGACACCGGCTTCGAGCCGGTCGAGGCCGGGCTGGAGGATGTGTACTTCAGCACCTTGCACGCGCATCGCAGCGCCGGCACCCACGGCAACGGCCATGGCGCGGGCCAGCCCGCCGCCGCCCTCGCCGCTTGACCCCGTCGAAAGGACCGCCATGCTTGCTCATGTGGCCGCTTTCGAGTGGCGCTACCAGCTCAAGAGCCCGGTGTTCTGGGTCGGCTGCCTGATCTTCTTCCTGCTCGCCTTCGGCGCCGTCACGTCCGACAACATCCGCCTCGGCAGCGGCGGCAACGTGAACCTCAACTCGCCGTACTCGATCCTGCAGATCACCGGCATCCTGAGCCTGTTCGCGTTGTTCGTGATCGTCGCGATGGTCGCCAACGTCGTGATCCGCGATGACGAGACCGGCTTCGCGCCCATCCTGCGCAGCACCTCGATCGGCAAGGGCAGCTACCTGATCGGCCGCTTCGCCGGCGCTGTCGCGGCCGCGCTGCTGGTGATCGCGGCGGCGCCACTGGCGGTGGCGATCGGCGCCGCGATGCCCTGGCAGGATCCCGAGAAGATCGGCCCGTTCCGGCTCGGCGACTACGCCTATGCGCTGTTCGCGTTCGCGCTGCCGACGCTGCTCATCGTCTCGGCTGGCTTCTTCGCGCTGGCCACCGCGACGCGCTCGATGGTGTGGACCTACGTCGGCGCCGTTGCGACGCTGGCGCTGTTCGTCGTCAGCCGCGGCCTGCTGCGCGATCCGCAGTTCGACACCTTCTCGGCCTTGTCCGACCCGTTCGGTCTTT
Source organism: Caldimonas sp. KR1-144 (assembly GCF_049446155.1). NCBI lineage: Bacteria > Pseudomonadati > Pseudomonadota > Betaproteobacteria > Burkholderiales > Sphaerotilaceae > Caldimonas > Caldimonas sp. KR1-144. The sequence continues at coordinate 151,368 of NZ_JBMSEE010000005.1, read as the reverse complement.
CTGCGCTCAACCAGGCCACCAAGTACTGGACCGCGGCCGAGCGCAACACGCAGCTGCCGCCGCTGTCGGGTCTGCTGCTGGCCAACCGGCTGCTGTGGACCGGCGTTGCGGTCGTGCTGTTCGCGCTGGCCTATCGGCTGTTTCGCTTCGAGTCGCGCGGCAGCGCCGGCGCAGGCCGCGCCGAGAAGGCCGACGAGGCCGACGCACCGCCCGCCCCGCGCCGCGGCGCGCTGCCCACCGCGCGCGCCGACCGCGCGACGCGCTGGTCGCAACTGTGGCGGCTCGCGCGCTTCGACATGGCCTTCGTGTTCCGCAGCCCCGCGTTCTTCGTGCTGCTGGGCATCGGCGTGCTCAATGCCTTCGGTGCGCTCTGGAACACCGGCGAGTGGTACGGCAGCGGCTCGTACCCGGTCACGCGGCTGATGGTGCAGGCGCTCAACGGCGCGTTCACGATCATGCCGATCGTCATCGCGATCTTCTACGCCGGCGAGCTGGTGTGGCGCGACCGCGATCGGCGCATGCACGAGATCGTTGACGCCACCGCGGCGCCCGACTGGGCGCACCTCGTGCCGAAGATCGTCGCGATCACGCTGGTGCTGGCGGCCTGCGCGGTTGTCGCGGTGCTCACCGGCGTGCTGGTGCAGGCGATCAAGGGCTGGTTCCGCTTCGAGCTCGGCAGCTACCTGCTGTGGTTCGCATTGCCGATGACGATCGCGGCGCTGCAGATCGCGGTGCTGTCGGTCATCGTGCAGGTGCTGGTGCCGCAGAAGTTCATCGGCTGGGGCGTGATGCTGCTGTACATCGTCGCCTCGGTCGCGCTGAGTTCGGCCGGCTACGAGCACCATCTCTACGACTACGCCGGCACGCCACCCGTGCCGCTGTCCGACATGAACGGCATGGGCCGCTTCTGGATCGGCCAGGCCTGGTTCCAGTTCTACTGGAGCGCCTTCGCGCTGGTGCTCGCGGTGCTGGCCTACGCGCTGTGGCGCCGCGGCGCGCTGGCCACGCTGCGCGCGCGCGCACCGCAGCTGCGCCGCCGCCTGCACGGCCCGGCGCTCGGCCTGCTGGGCCTGGGTGTCGTCGCGACGGTGGCCAGCGGCGCCTTCATCTTCTACAACACCAATGTCCTCAACCGCTACGAGACGCAGGACGAGCGCGACGCGCGCACCGCGCGCTTCGAGAAGCAGTACCTGCAGTACGAGACGCTCGCGCAGCCGCGCGTCACGGCGGTCACGCTCGACGTGCAGCTCTACCCGCGCGAAGCGCGCGCCGTCACGCGCGGGCGCTACCGGCTGGAGAACCGCAGCGGCGCGCCGATCGACACGCTGCACATCAACTACTCCGACCGCCTGCGCCTCGACGCGCTCGATTTCCCCGGCGCCACGCTCGAGCACGACGACACCGACCTGCACTACCGCATCTACAAGCTGCAGCCGGCCCTGCAGCCGGGCGAGGCGCGCGAGCTCGGCTTCGTCAGCACCCTCGAGGAGCGCGGCTTTGCCAACGGCGCGCCGCTCACCCGCATCGTCGCCAACGGCAGCTTCATCGACAACACCGAGATCACGCCTTTCATCGGCATGAGCCGCGAGGGCCTGTTGACCGACCGCGCCAAACGCCGCAAGCACGGCCTGCCGCCCGACCTGCGTCCGCCCAAGCTCGAAGACGAGCGCGGCCGTGCGCGCAACGGGCTGCGCGCCGACAGCGACTGGGTCGATGCCGAGATCACGGTGACCACCGATGCCGACCAGGTGCCCGTCGCGCCCGGCTACACGCAAAGCGACACCACCGCCAACGGCCGCCGCACCGTGCGCTTCAAGACCGACGCGCCGATCAATCACTTCTTCTCGGTGCAGTCGGCGCGCTACGAGATCAAGCGCGACGCGTGGAAGTCGCCCGCCGGCAAGGAGGTCGCGCTCGCGGTCTACCACCACCCCGGCCACGAGGCCAACGTGGATCGCATGCTCGCGGCGATGAAGGCCTCGCTGGCGCTGTTCGACGCGACGTTCTCGCCGTTCCAGTTCCGCCAGGCGCGCATCATCGAGTTCCCGGCCTACGCGAACTTTGCGCAGTCGTTCGCCAACACGATTCCCTACTCCGAGAACCTCGGCTTCATCTCGCACCTGACCGATCCGACCAAGATCGACTTGGTCACCTACGTCACCGCGCACGAGATCGCGCACCAGTGGTGGGGGCACCAGGTGGTCTCGGGCGACCAGCAGGGCGCGACGATGCTGATCGAGAGCTTTGCGCAGTATTCGGCGCTGCTGGTGATGGAGCGCATGTATGGGCGCGAGCAGATGCGCCGCTTCCTGAAGTACGAGCTCGACCGCTACCTGCGCTCGCGCGGCGCCGAGGTCGTCGAGGAGCTGCCGCTCGCGCGCGTGGAGAACCAGCAGTACATCCATTACCAGAAGGGGACGCTGGCGATGTACTGGCTCAAGGAGGTGGTCGGCGAAGAGGTCGTCAACCGCTCGCTCGCCAGGCTGCTGCAGCAGTACGCATTCAAGCCCGCGCCCTACCCCAACTCGCGCGACTTCCTGAACATCCTGCGCGCCGAGGCCGGGCCGCAGCACGATGCGCTGATCGACGACCTGTTCGAGAAGATCACGCTGCTCGACGTCAAGGTCACGAAGGCCCGTGCCGCCAAGCGGGCCGACGGCAAGTTCGATGTCGTGCTCGACGTGCAGGCGCGCAAGCTCTACGCCGACGGCCAGGGCAAGGAGACCGAGGCGCCGCTGGACGAGGCCTTCGACGTCGGCGCGTTCAGCCTCAAGCCGGGCGAGCGCGGCTTCGGCGCGGACGCGGTGCTGCTGTTCGAGCGCCAGCCGCTCAGGAGCGGCGCGCAGCAGATCCGCATCGTGACCGCGCAGGCGCCGGCCTGGGTCGGCGTCGATCCGTACAACAAGCGCATCAACCGCAACTCGGACGACAACCTGGTCAAGGTCGAGGTGGACTGAGCCTGGGCGCCCCTATCGCGGCGATGGATTTACCCGCGGGCCGCGGCGGTGCCGAGCGCGTATGATGACCGTCATACAAAGCCTGGAGCCGCCGCGATGGCCACCGACAGCCCGACCCGCAAGGAAGAGACGCACGATCGCATCGTGCGCACCGCGGCGCGCGCGATCCGCCAGCACGGCTACGACGGCCTCGGCGTCGCCAGCCTGATGAAGGAAGCCGGGCTCACGCACGGCGGCTTCTACGCCCATTTCGGTTCCAAGACCGACCTGCTGGCCGAGGCGGCCGACCGCGCCGGTGCCGAAGGCATCGAAGGCCTGGGCCGGCTGCTGGCGGCGGCCCAGCCCGCGGCCGCGCTCGACACGCTGATCGACGCCTACCTGTCCGATGCCCACCTGGCCGCGCCCGAGCAGGGCTGCGCGATCGCGGCCCTGGGCAGCGAGGTGCCGCGCCAGGCCGAGCCGGTGCGCCGCGCGGCGACGCAGCGCATGAAGGAGATGGCCGACCTGGTCGAGCGCCAGCTGCCGGGCTGGCGCCGTCCCGGCAACGACGAGCGGGCCCTGGCCATCCTCAGCTGCCTGGTCGGCGCGATGGTGATCGCCCGCGCGTCCGACGATCCGGCCTTCTCCACCGCGGTGCGCCAGGCCGCCGGCAAGCTGGCGCGCCAGGCCGCGCTCTAGACCCGTTCTTCCGACGTTGGACGCACCGTGCCGAACGGCTCGCCCAGAGATATGACGATCGTCATACAAGCGTCTCCCCTTCGGCACATCGTCCCCTCATCTCAGGAGCAAGCCATGAAGATCCAAGGTTCCATCGCCCTCGTCACCGGTGCCAACCGCGGCCTCGGCCTCGCCTTCGCGCAAGCGCTGCTCGCTCGCGGCGCGAATAAGGTCTACGCCGCCGCGCGCGACCCGAAGACGATCACGCTCGACGGCGTGGTTCCGCTCAAGCTCGACGTCACGAACGCCGACGACATCGCCGCCGCGGCGCGTGCGGCCGGCGACGTGAACCTCGTCATCAACAACGCCGGCATCGCGCTGGCGCCGGCGCTGCTCGACGCCGACGGCGAAGACGCGCTGCGCCGCCAGCTCGAGACCAACCTGTTCGGACCGCTGGCGATCTCGCGCGCGTTCGCGCCGGCGCTCGCGGCCAACGGCGGCGGCGCGCTGGTCAACATGCTGTCGGCGCTGAGCTGGCTGAGCCTGCCGACCACCGGGGCCTACAGCGTCTCGAAGTCGGCCGCCTGGGCGCTGACCAACGGCCTGCGCCATGAACTGCGCGCGCAGGGCACGCACGTGGTCGGCCTGCATGCGGCCTTCATCGACACCGAGATGGCCGCGCACGTCAGCGCGCCCAAGACCTCGGCGGCGGACGTGGCGCGCATCGCGCTCGACGGCGTGGAGGCCGGTCAGGAGGAGATCCTGATCGACGAGGTGACGCGCCAGGTCAAGGGCAGCCTGTCGACGGCGAAGCCGGCGTATCTGGGCGCTTGAGGGGCCGCCCCCTCACCCCGGCCCTCTCCCCCTGAAGGGGGCGAGGGAGTTCCTTCTCTCGTGCCAGGACCTTGCTCCCTCTCCCTCTCCCGCGCGCGGGTGAGGGTTGGGGCGAGGGTCTCGCCGGCTCAGGGCATGGGCCCGAAGCGCTCGCGCAGCTCGCGCTTGAGCACCTTGCCGATCGCGCTGCGCGGCAGCTCGTCGACGATGCGCAGCGCCGCGAGCCGCTGCGTCTTGCCGAGCTGCGCGTTGGCCCACTGAAGGATCGCATCGGCATCGGCCGCGGCGCCTTCGCGCAGCACGACGAAGCCCACCGGCGTCTCGCCCCATGCGGTGGATGGCACGCCGACCACCGCCGCGTCGGCCACCGCCTCGTGGCCGCGCAGCACGGCCTCGAGGTCGCTCGGGTAGATGTTGAAGCCGCCCGAGATGATCATGTCCTTCTTGCGGTCGAACAGCGTCAGGAAGCCGTCGGCGTCGAAGCGGCCGATGTCGCCGGTGCGGATGAAGCGCTTGCCTTGGGGATCGAACCACTCGGCCTCGCGCGTCTTCTCGGGCCGGCCGTGGTAGCCGGTCATCATGCCGGCCGAGTGGCCGACCACCTCGCCGGCCTCGCCCGGTGCCACCTCGCGGCCCGCGTCGTCGATCAGGCGGATGTCATGGCCCTCGGCCGGCCGGCCGACGGTGTGGAGCTTGTCGGGGTGCAGATGCGCCTCGAGGATGCAGGTGCCACCGCCTTCGGTCATGCCGTAGAACTCGACCAGGCCGCCGGGCCAGCGCGCCAGCACGTCGGCCTTCAGCGCGGCCGAGAACGGCGCGCTGGTGCAGAACTTCATCTTGAAGCTCGACAGGTCGTGCGCCGCGAAATCCGGTCGAGCCATCAGCCGCTGGTACTGCACCGGCACCAGCATCGTGTGCGTGGCGCGCAGGGCTTCGGCGAGCTTCAGGTAGGCCGCGGCGTCGAATTTCGGCATCAGCGCGACCGTGCCGCCGAAGGCCAGCGTCGGGAAGAACACCACCAGCGTGGTGTTCGAGTACAGCGGCGTCGACAACAGCGTCACCGTGTCCGCGCCGTAGCCGTATTTCGCGCTGCGCTGCACATGCGCCCAGCGCATGCCGTGCGGCTGCACGATGCCCTTGGGCTCGCCGGTCGTGCCGGACGAATAGATGATGTTGAACGGCAGTGCCGCGTCCACCGTCACCGGCGCCGCTCGCGCGCCCTCGGGCGCGAGCCAGTTGTCGAAGTCGGCGTTGTCGAGCCGCGTGCGCGGCACGCCGGGCACGCCGTCGCCGAAGCTCGCATCCGCTGCGGCATCGATGAACAGGCGGCGCGCGTTCGCATCGGTGGCCATCTGCGCAAGGCTTTGCGGCGTCGAGCCCGGCGCCAGCGGCGCGACCGCGACGCCGGCGCGCAGCGCGCCGAGGAACAGCGCCGCATAGTCGACCGACGCCGCAGCGCACACGGCGATCGCGTCGCCGGGGCGCAGGCCGTCGCGCTGTAGCGCCGCGGCCACGCGGTCCATGCGGGCGTCGAGTGCGGCGTAGTCGAGCGTGCGCTCGGCGTCGATCAGCGCGCGCCGCCGCGGCGCCTGCCGCGCATGCAAGGCGATGCAGTCGGCGATCAGGCCGAAGGCCTGCGTGCTGGGGTCGGCCATGGCCGTCATGGCGGGTCTCCTGATGATGGGCTCGGGATCGACGAGCTGCGCATCATCGCGCGCCGCTGCGCGCGAGCCTGCCACGCGCGCGACAGGCCTCCACAAGCCGGAGGAGGCGCGAAGGCACGCGCTCGCGTAGCCTCGCGCGGCTTTCAAGAAGACCGCTCAGGGAATAAAAGGAGAGCCCGGTCGCCGCAAGGCGCCCGGGCTTTTTCTTTGCTGGTGCGGCGTGGTGCGGCCGGCCGCCCTGCGGCGGCGGGCTCAGCTCGGGAAGAAGTGGCGGAACAGCCCGCTGTCGTCGAGCTCGCGGATCTCCAGGCCGTCGAGCGGCATGCTGGCGGTCGCGCCGTGGTCGATCAGGAGGGTGAAGTCGGCCGGCACCGTGTCGGCCCATTCGGTCGCGACCTCGTCGGTTGCAGCCGATGGGGCCGATGGCGCGGACGTCTCGGCGAGGAAGATGTGCGGTTCGAGGCGGAGGCGGTCCGGGTTCATGGCGGCGCGCGGCGGCGGGCTGGATCGACAGCCGCGGACCATAGCCGCGTCGACCGCACTGAAACGCGCGTGCACCGGGCACCCGCGCGCTCAGGAAAGCCGCAAGCCGGAGGCGGTCAAACCGCCCGCGCGAACGAGGGGTGGGGCGAGGCGCCGGGCGCTCAGCCGAAGAAGTGACGGAACACGTCGTGGTCGTGGACCTCGCGCGTGGCCACCCCGCCGTTCAGCGCCTCCTGGAACGGCTGCGACGGCACCAGCGGATCGAGGTCGGCCGGCATCGTGTTGATCCAGGCATGGCCTTGGCGGTGGTTCAGCGCGGCCTCGAACGACGGCAACTCTTCCCATTCGATCGTCTCGATGGGGCAGGCCGTGTAAGGCAGGCGCGACGAAAGGGGTGAGGAAGTCGGTTTCATGGCGGGTACTTCTTTCACGCCGCATCACGGACATCCGGCGTGATGGAACGATAGGCGCCCCGCAGCGGTGCCAAGAGCGTGAAAAGCGCCACGCCGCGCCGCCAGTTCGCCTGGCGGCGCGGCCAAGCCGGGAATTGCTCAGAAAAGCCCGGCCTTTTGCGCCGCACCGAGCGTCGCGCGGCTGAGCTCGCCGATCTGCGCGCCCAGGTCATCCTGCGCCGGCGTGCTGGCCTTGCCGGTCCACATCAGCTTGCCGGTGGCGACGTCGGTCAGCGAGGTGTTGGCGCCGTAGGCGGTCTGCACGCGCGCACCGCCGACCGGCATCGACACGCCAACGCCGCCGCCCACGCCGCTGCCGCCGCCCCAGTTGAAGCCGCCCAGGCCGAAGCTGATCGACGGTCCGCCGCTGACGACATTGGCAGCGGGCGCGACGCTGGCCACCAGCAGTGCCTTCGCGCCGGCCGTGCGGGCGGCGCCCAGATAGGCCTCGGTGCCGCCCTGCTCCGGCCCCGGCAGCGCGGTCGCGCCCAGCGCGACGACCTCGGCCGCCATGCGCTCCTGACACACGCGCTTGACGGCCGTGTCGGCGGCGTCGCAGACCACCAGCACCTTGCTGCCGGCCAGCGAGCGGCCGGCAAATTGCGGATCGAGCCACTGCGCGTCGAGCCGCGTCGACGCGCAACCGGCCAGTGCGAGGCCGGCGGCGGCGCAGGCGAGCAAGACGGAGGAACGAGTCATCGCGAGTCTCCTGACAAATCTCGCGCTCGAGAGCCATTGAGCGCGTCGATCCCAGCTTACTCCTGCGCTACCCTTTGCGCCCCGCGGCTCGCCCCCTGCCCGACATGGCCACGCTCATCCTCGGACTCGTGCTGTTTCTCGGCGCCCACTCGGTGCGCATCGTCGCCGACGACTTCCGCGCGCGCAGCGTCGCGCGCCTCGGCGAGAAGCCGTGGAAAGGCCTGTATGCGCTGGTCTCGGTGATCGGCTTCGTGCTGATCGTCTGGGGCTATGGCCTCGCGCGCCAGCAGCCGGTCGTGCTGTGGACGCCGCCGGTGGCCATGCGTCATGTCGCGGCGCTGCTGACGCTGATCGCCTTCGTGCTGGTCGCGGCCGGCAACGTGCCGCGCAACAGCATCCGCGCGAAGCTCGGCCATCCGATGCTGCTGGGTACCAAGGTCTGGGCCTTCGCCCACCTGTTGGCCAACGGCACGCTGGCCGACGTGCTGCTGTTCGGCGCCTTCCTGGTCTGGGCGGTGCTGTGCTTTCGCAGCGCGCGCCGGCGCGACCGAGCCGCCGGCACGGTCTATGCCGCTGGCACGGTGCGCAACACGGCGATCGCGGTGATCGCCGGCATCGTCGTGTGGGCGCTGTTCGCGTTCTGGCTGCACGCGGCGTGGATCGGCGTCGCGCCGTTCGGGGTGTCGGCATGACGGCGCGCCTGCCCGAAGGCCTGTTCGCCGCCGACGAAGACGGCGCCGCGCGCTGCGCCTGGTGCCAGGCCACGCCGGCCTACCGCGCCTACCACGACAGCGAATGGGGCTTCCCGGTCACCGACGACCGGCGCCTGTTCGAGAAGATCTGCCTCGAAGGCTTCCAGTCGGGCCTGAGCTGGCTGACCATCCTCAACAAGCGCGAGGCCTTTCGCCGCGCGTTTGCCGAGTTCGACGCCGAGCGCGTCGCGCGCTTCAAGGAGCGCGATGTCGAGCGCCTGCTCGCAGACGCCGGCATCGTGCGCCACCGCGGCAAGATCGAGTCGACCATCAACAATGCCAAGCGTGTGCTCGAGCTGCGCGACGAGTTCGGCTCGCTGGCCGCCTACGCCTGGCGCTTCGAGGCCGACGCGGCCTCGCGGCCCAAGCGCCTCACCTGGGCCGCGCTGCGCGCGATGAGCACCTCGCCCGAGTCGGTCGCGATGAGCAAGGACCTGAAGAAGCGCGGCTGGAGCTTCGTCGGCCCGACCACGGTCTATGCCTTCATGCAGGCGATGGGCCTGGTCAACGACCACGTCGAGGGCTGCCACGTGCGCGAGCGCGCCGTGCAGGCGCGCCAGGCGCTGAGCGTGCCGCGCTGAACGGCGCGCGGCGCTCATCCCCCATCGAGGGGCCCACCTCCGGGCGACGCGTCGCGTGACGCCGGCGCCGACAGTGAAGCATCGCTTCCACTGTCACGCCCGGAGACACCATGAGCCTCGTTCGCCGCCTCTTCGCCGCCGCCTTGCACCGTCGCGCCGCCGAGCGCTGGCGCGACACCGTCGTCGCGCTGCCGGCGCACGACGACGAGCGCCCCGCGGCGGCCGGCTGGCACGAGTCCAGCCACGAACTGCGCCGCGGGCTCGAGGTGATCGAGCTCGACTGCGCCGCGGCCTGAGCCCTTGCCGGGGCCTTACTTGCGCGCTTGCGCCTCGGTCGCCAGCGCCGCTTTCGCCGAGGGCCGCTCGGCCACGCGCAGAAGGAACGCGCTCAGGTTCGGCAGGCCCGCGGTATCGACGCCGACATGCTTGCCCCAGCCGGCCACGACGAAGAGATACGCGTCGGCCACCGTGAAGGTGTCGCCCATCAGGTAGTCGCGCCCGGCGAGCTGGCGGTCGACCCAGGCCAGCCGCTCGCCCAGCCTGGCGCGCGACATCGCCTTGTATTCCTCCGGCACCGTCGGCACGAACAGCGGCGAGAAGCTCTTGTGCAGCTCCGAGGTGATGAAGTTCAGCCACTCCTGCAGCCGGTAGCGCTCCATCGTGCCGTTGGGCGGCGCGAGCTTCTTCTCCGGCACGCGGTCGGCGAGGTACTGCACGATCGCCGGGCCCTCGGTCAGCCGCGTGCCGTCGTCGAGCTCGAGCACCGGCACCTGGCCCTTCGGGTTGATCGCGTAGAAGTCGCTGCCGTCGGCGAGCTTCTTGGTCTTGGTGCTGGCGAACACGGGCGTGAACGGCAGGCCGGTCTCGTGCAGCACGATGTGGGGCGAGAGCGAACAGGCACCGGGGCTGAAATAGAGCTTCATCGGTCAGGGCTTTCGGGGGTCGGGAACGAACGGGGCCGGTTGGTGACCGGCCCCGGGATCAACGGGCGTGCAAGTATAGAAAATCTCAAATACCGAGAATCTTCTTCGCCTCGCCGAGCGACTTCATCGATTCGTCGTGCTTGCCGGCCTTGTGCGCGGCCTCGCCGTCGCTGCGCAGCTGCTTGACCTTGGCCATCTCGGCGTCGCTGAGCTTGGGGTTCGTGGCGAGCTTGGCGTCGATCGCCTTCATCTCGTTGGGGCAGTTGTGGGCCAACGCCATGCCGGTGCCCATTGCGAGGGCCAGCATCACCAGGGTCTTGCGCATCGCTTGTCTCCTTGGGTGGTTGCACGAAGCGGCCCACTGTAGGCAGCCCGCGATCTCCCCTGCAACGCATCGGGCATCATCGCGCCCGGCCCCTCGCCCCGCCTCATGTCGACCACTGCCCCCACCGCCAGCGACGCACCCGTCGTCACGCCCGCCTACCGCCGCAAGCTGTTCTGGGTGGCATTGCTGTACTTCTCCGAGGGCCTGCCGCTGGGGGTGTTCTACGACCTGTTCCCGGTCTACTTCCGCCAGCAGGGCGTGAACCTGGCCGACATCGGCCTGCTCTCGCTGCTGGGCATCGCCTGGACCGTGAAGTTCCTGTGGGCGCCGGCCGTCGACTGGGCACGCCGCCACCGCTGGTGGATCGCCGCGGCCAACCTCGGCATGGCCGGCGTGATGCTCGCGTTCGCCGCGCACGGCGAGGGCTTCGGGCCCTGGGTGTGGATCGCGATCGGCCTGTTCACGGTGTTCTCCGCCACCAACGACATCGCGACCGACGGCTACACGATCGAGCTGCTCGACCGCCGCGAATACGGCCTGGCCAACGGCTTTCGCATCGGCTTCTACCGCGCCGGCATGCTGACGGCCGGCGTGCTGCTGATCGCCACCGGCTGGTTCGGCTGGTCGTGGGCCTGGGTGCTGGGCGCGGGCGTGTTCGGCTGCAACGCGCTGGCCGCGCTGTCGGCGCCGAAGGAGAAGCCGCGCAGCGGCGAGGCGCCCGGCAGCCTGCGCACCGAGCTTGCGCTGCTGCGCGGCCAGCCGCAGTTCATGCTGGCGCTCGGCCTCGTGCTGCTGGGCCTGATGTGGCCCGCGCTCGGCCCGCTGGCCAAGGCGCTGGGCTTCGACGGCCTGAACGCGGTCTCGGCCACCTGGTGGTTCCGCGGCGCGCTGCCGGTGGGCCTGATGTTCGCCGGCGCCGCGCTGCTGGTGCATGCCGCGCGCGGCGGCAATGCCCATGCAATGCGCGAGGGCCCGGTGTTCGGCGCCTGGGTCGAGCTGCTCGCGCGGCCCGGCATGGTGGCGGTGCTGCTGTTCATCCTGAGCTTCAAGCTCGGCGACGCGGCGATGGGCTTCATGGTCAAGCCGTTCTGGGTCGACGCCGGCTTCACGGCGCAGCAGATCGGCCTGGTCAGCGTGAACTTCGGGCTCGCGCTGTCGATTGCCGGCGGCCTGGTCGGCGGCTGGTATGTGGACCGCGCCGGCATCTTCAAGGGCCTGTGGGTGCTGGGCCTGTGGCAGGCGCTGTCCAACCTCGGCTATGCCTGCGCGGCCTGGGCCGTGCCGCTGCTCACGCCCGGCGCGGCGGCCACCATCGGCGTGGAGCCGGCGCACCAGGCCGCAGTCTATGCCGCGAGCGCGCTGGAGAGCTTCACCGGCGGGCTGGGCACCGGCGCGTTCCTGGCCTTTCTGATGGGCATCACCAGCCGCGCGCGCGCGACCACCGAGTACGCCATTCTTTCCAGCATCTTTGCGTTCAGCCGCGCGGTGGCCGGCTGGGCCGGCGGCATCGGCGCGCAGGAGCTGGGCTATGCGACCTACTTCTTCATCACGTTCTGGCTCTCGTTCCCGGCCTACCTGCTGCTGCCGCAGGTACGCCGTATGCTGGAACGATCGAACGACGCCTGAGTCTCTCGACCCATGAACACCCCGCGCTACCACTGCTCGCTGTGCGCCGCGCTCGCCAGCCTGTCATCCGGCTCCGCCGATGCGCCCGCCTCCATCGGGCGCCGCCGCTTCCACCGCGCCGTGCTGGCCGGCGCCGCCGCCACCGCCTTGCCCGCTGCCTTTGCGCAGCAAGACGGCCTGCGCGAAGGCCTGGGCAAGAACTCCTCGTTCACCAAGCTCGTTCCGGCCGACGAGCTCGAAGCCGCCGCGGCCAAGCAGTACGCGCAGCTCATTGCGCAGGCCAAGCAGAAGAACGCGCTCGCGCCCGACTCGCATCCGCAGGTGCAGCGCCTGCGCGCCATTGCCCAGCGCATGATTCCCTACGCGCAGCCGTGGAACGGGCGCGCCAAGAACTGGCGCTGGGAGGTCAACCTGCTCGGCTCCAGCGAGCTCAACGCCTTTTGCATGCCGGGCGGCAAGATCGCGTTCTACAGCGGCATCCTCTCCAAGCTGCAGCTCGACGACGACGAGGTCGCCACCATCATGGGCCACGAGGTCGCGCACGCGCTGCGCGAGCATGCGCGCGAACGCATCGGCAAGAGCTCGGCCACCAGCATGGGCCTCTCGCTCGGCGCGCAGCTGCTGGGCCTGGGCTCGCTGGGCGACGTGGCGGCCAACCTCGGCACCCAGCTGCTGACGATGAAGTTCAGCCGCGACGACGAATCCGAGGCGGATCTCGTCGGCATGGAGCTCGCCGCACGCTCCGGCTACGACCCCGAGGCCGGCGTGCGCCTGTGGCAGAAGATGGGCGAGGCCAGCAAGGGCGCGCCGCCGCAATGGCTCTCGACCCACCCCTCGGGCGGCTCGCGCATCGCCGACATCCGCGCCAACCTGCCCAAGGTGCAGCCGATCTACGCGCGCGCCGAGAAGCCGCCCAAGCGCTACGAGCCGATGGCGCAGGCGGCGGGCAAGTAAAGAAACTCCCTCCCACTCCCTCTCCCTCGGGGAGAGGGCCGGGGTGAGGGGCTCGTGCAAGCCGAGGGCCTCGACCCTCACCCCCCGCCCTCTCCCGCAAGCGGGAGAGGGAGCCGCCGCCCCGCGCTACCTGGGCGTCACGTTCCCTTGACGTAAGGATTCCCCCGCCGCTGCGCCCCGAACGTGCTCTCCGGCCCATGGCCGGGAATGAACACCACGTCATCGCCAAAAGGCCACAGCTGCTGCGTGATCGAGGCGATCAAGGTCTCGAAATGCCCGCCCGGAAAGTCGGTTCGCCCGATGCTGCCGTCGAACAGCACGTCGCCCACGAACGCGCGCTTCGCCTCGCGCGAGACGAACACCACGTGACCCGGCGTGTGGCCCGGGCAGTGGCGCACCTCGAGCTCGCATTCGCCGAGCGTGACGCGATCGGGCTTGCCATCGGCGCACAGCCAGCGCGTCGGCTCGAAACGCTCCGACGCTGGAAAGCCGAACATCGCGCCTTGCTGCGGCAGCGCGTCGATCCAGAAACGGTCGCCCTCGTGCGGGCCGATGATCGGCAGCGGGCCGCTGGCGTCCACACCCTCGCGCGCGAGCTGCGCGGTTGCGCCCGCGTGGTCGATGTGCGCATGCGTGAGCCAGATCGCCTCCAGCGTCACGCCCAGCGAGCGCACGGCATCGCGCAGCCGCGGCAGCTCGCCGCCCGGATCGACGATCGTCGCGCGGCGCGTGGCCTCGCACCAGAGGATGGAGCAGTTCTGCTGGAACGCGGTGACGGGAACGGTGAGGTAGCGAAGCGGCATGGTGGGCGCGATTGTCGCGGCGCGGCGCGAACGCGACGGCGGCGCGACAGAAGTGCAACCGCCGTGTGAGATGGTCAGTGCAAGCGCATCGATTCGCACGCCGTGCGCCGCACTGGAACATGGTGCCCCATGCCCTGCGGTCACAATCCACGCGCCGCCCATGGGCGGATCAGCTCGAATCGATCCATAACCGAATAGAGAGAGATAGGACCCTCATGATGACGATGAAGAAGACGGCTCTCGCGCTCGCCTTTGCCGGCGCCTCGCTCGCCTCGACCGGCGCAATGGCCCAGGTGTACGTGCTCGGCGGCGTGGGCTCCGGCAACATCGACGTCGACTGCGCGGGCGCCGCGCAGTGCGACAAGAGCGACACCGCCTACAAGTTCGTCGGCGGCTACAGCTTCGGCAACGGCTTCTCCGCCGAGCTGGGCTACACCAACTACGGCAAGGCCAAGGCCAGCGACTCCGGCATCCGCGCCGAGCTCGAAGCCAACGCCCTGCAGATCGGCGCCGCCTACCAGGCCCCGCTGGCCACCGACTGGGGCCTGAACCTGCGCCTTGGCCTCGCCCGCATGAAGACCGAGATCTCCGGCAGCATCGCCGGCGTGGGCAGCGGCTCCGACTCCGACACCACCACCCAGCCCTATTTCGGCATTGGCGTGAACTACGCGTTCAGCAAGCAGGTGAAAGTGGAACTCGGCGCCGATTTCAGCAAGGCCGAGTTCGACGGCGACAAGGGCAACGTGCGCGCCGTGACGGTGGGCCTGCGCTACGACTTCTGATCGATCGATCCGCGAATGAATTGATCGACGCGCCGTAGCGCGAGTCACACTCGGGGCGCCGATCGGGCAACCGGTCGGCGCCCCGTTTGCATGGCCCTGACGGATCGGGGCTCCCTCTCCCGCCTGCGGGAGAGGGCCGGGGTGAGGGCAAAGCCCGGCACATCTTCAAGCCCCACCTTCTCGCCCCATCGGAAGCAAAAGCACTCGCCCCCAAACGCCCAGCCACCATGCCCCCCAAAACCGAACTCGTCACCTTTGCCATCAAGCCCGGCAAGGAAGCCCGCGCCGAGGAATGGATGCGCATGCTCGTGGAGCGGCGCGACGAATGCATCGCAACGCTGGCGCGCGAGCAGATGCACTACGAGAGCATCTTTCGTCTGTGGCGCGACGGGCGGCTGTACCTCACGTGGTTCTCGGTGCAGGGCGAGGCGGGAGAGCGGGTCGAGGGTTCACCGTTCGAGGTGGACCGGCTGCACATGGCGTTCTGGCGGGAGTGCATCGACGACGAGGTGCCGCCGACGGCGCATGAGCATGTGGTGCGTTTTGTGCCCGGTCCGATGGGCAGTTGAGCGAACGGCGGCCGGCCCGCGTGGCCGCGGGCCGCATTGAACGTCCTGCGCTCGCCTTGGCGGTTATCGCGTTCGTTCGTGCCTTCTCACGCGACGTCAACTCGTCGGTCAAAGAAGCCGCGCATCCTTGATGGCGATCTCGCACTTTGCATAGTCGGCGGGCTCCCAGGCCGCGTTGTCGAAGACGCGTACCCTTGCTTCGCCATTGGCATTCAGCACGACGTCCCGTGCGCGCGAACTTGCCGTGTCGATGGCCCTTCCATCGCTGGCAATGAAAGTCGCCTCAAGCATCAGGTCACCCCAGGAGTGATGCCCACCGTTCTTCAGCAGTGCGGTGCAAGCCATCTCGGTGCGCCCGTTCTGCTTGGCGACACGCAATCCAAGCTCCTGGACAGATACCTCGGCCGCATGGTCCTTCCATCTTGGAGGCTCGCGTAGCGCGAAGAAGACGCCGAAGCAAGTGACCACGACGAGCAGGAGTACACCAGCCCAGCCCGTGTTGAAGAACTTCACCAGGCGGCTTTGCACCTGTTGGCAGTGCGGGCAGCGCGTGGCTGCAACCTGAATCGGCTCGGCGCACACCAGGCATGGCTTGGTCGGCATGGTTCCCATCCATTCCTGCAGCTAGTAACACAGTGTCGCCGGCCGCGACAGAGGCGGTCGTCTCCCGGAGAGTGGATAGACTGCCTGGGCGGCCCGCTGTGCAGTGGCGATCAGGCGGTCCCGAAAGCGTGATCTCGACCCAAACCCGGTCATGCCCTGAAAGGGTTAGTTTCTATCGCCTCGATGTCCGAGTAATGGTGCTTACTCTTCAAGTGGCGATGTCCCCAGGTACTTGATATACGGTGGTGCATCGACCCCCTTGGGTGGTTCCGAGCGCGGCAGCGCCTCAAGCGAGGTGACGTGCTGGCGCACTGCGCCGAGATCGGCTTGCTCCCGGCTCAGCCAATAGTAGAAACCGCCCGCACCGGCCTGAAAGCCCAACGGGTTGCGGCGATGGAATGCTTGAGCAACGAAGCGGCCGACATAGGTCACCTTGCCTCCCTCTACCGTGAAGCGGAGTGAGAACGGGACTCTGGCGCGGAACGTCTCAGTAAAGCCTGCGCGGGAAGTCTGCAACGCAAAGTTGTAGATCTCGTATTCGCCCGGTGGCAGCGAAAGTACATGAACTGTCCCGGTTCCGTCGCGGTCCGATAACAGATATGTACTGTCCGGTAAGAATAGGGATCTGGGGGCATAGCCGACCTCGCCGCCGATCCTTGTTGTGACTGAACGCCAGGACAGACTGTATCCTGAGTAGTCGAACCTCCGCATCTCCTCCGCTGGAACACCAATGCTTATAACGGCCTTACCGTCACCCGGAGACGGTGTTCTCCCAATCATCGCTGGTGTAGTTACGCATGCGGAAACCAGCAAAGCTGAGCAGAGCGTGAACAATCGAAGCATCAATGTATGCATACCGATCTGAGTTGAAGAAGCCCAACATTCAATATATGCGGCATACCCCGGCAAGCCGGCATACGTAACGAGGATTGTGTTCGATTAGTGACTCGAGAACTTCGGGAACCGTAGTGCGAATGAATTCAGCCACTGCGTTGGCAGCGAAGTCCTGCTCCTTCGCCTTCGGGTACTCATCAAGGAATAGATCCAGTGCAGCGTGGAGACTCATGACACCCAACGTTCAACCTGAGCGACAGTTCCCGGTTTGCCGGAAACTGTCCGCTCGATGGAGGCGTTATGCCACATTGTTGAGCTTGCGGACTTCTTCAATGCGTGGCTCAGAAAGCCACAGTGCATCGACCAGTGCAAAGATATCGGCGGCGAGCGGTGTGCCGACTACCTCTTCACGCCGCAAGGCGCGACCGCAAACGCTTCGATCGTCCGCTGGGCGGCCGTGGCCACTAGTGACCATGAAAGAACCACCCTCCCTACCCGGCTGAAAGAGCAACGAGACAAGAACACGATCGGAAGGTTCTGCGCCTTCACCCCAACGACCTAGAACAAGATCGATGTTTGGTGGATGCTCTGGCGCACCGACTGTCCACTGTACAAAGTAGACCGCATGAGTTCCGTTGGAGTCGGAGAGGTCACCCCATATCGTTCTTGATGTGCGGCCACAGCACTCGCAGTGACCAGCGGATTCATTCCAGAACGTTGCGGTGAGGCTGTGCAGTTCGCTCATAGGGCAAAACGCTCGACGGTGGCGTCTGCCACATTGATGGTCAATCAATTGTCGTTTCGGACTCCCGTGGCCGGGCCGCCGTGTCAGATGGGGCGAGTGCCCGTGCATGCGGGGTAGCCCGTACACCCCCAGAACTCCGACCCCGCCTTCGGCCCCCTTCTCGCCACCCGCTTCACCATCGCCTTCGCGCACAAGGGGCACAACACCGTCGCACTCATTGCCGCCACCGCTGGCGCCGTCGATTGACCGCCGAGATCCGAGTCCGCCTGCCGCGCGTCCTGTGCCTGCCGAATCAGACCGTGCAGTTTCGGCCCGTCGATCAGCCGCACGTTGCGACCGCTCGCAAACGCCACCGCCTCGTCGGTGAAGCGGCCCGAGGTGACGACAAAGCCGCCCGCCGCGCCGCCGGCGGCCATCACGCCGTAGAGCTCGCGCACCACCTCCACGCCCACCTTGAACGCGCGCCATTGCTTGCATTGCACGAGGTAGGTCTCGCCGTTCTTGGCGATCACGAGGTCCACGCCGCCGTCGGGTCCGCTGCCGCCGCTTTGCATGACGCGGTAGCCCTGCAGGCGAAAGGCTTCGCCGACAAGCTGTTCAAACTGCTGCCAGCTCATGTGGTCCAGCACGCCGGCGGCCTGGCTTTGCGTCACGTTCTGAACGAGCCGCCGGCGCTCCTTGCCGCGCAGCGCCGAGACGGCGGCGCCCATCAGGCATATCAGCGGCACGACGTATTGCCCCGCCAGGGCCAGCGCCCGCCACATCGACTGCGAGACGAGCGCGCCGACCTGCGCGGCATTCGTCGCCGTCGGCAAAGGCTGCGCCGCCAGCTTGTGCAGCAGCAGATAGGAAACCACCGCCAACGACACACCGGCCCACCACGGCAACCGTGCGATGAGGTCCATCAGTTCGTCGGCGGCGCGGGGTTTTCGGCGGCGTGGCATCGACTTCACTCCTTGGTGCATCACGCAGGCGGCGCCAGAGTCTCGCCGTGCGTGCGCACCGCTCCTCTCCTCAAAAAGCAGGAGGCTTCACACCGAATGGCGGGCGGCCGTGATCCGCGGCACCATCGCGTCACGCCA
This sequence comes from Caldimonas sp. KR1-144, assembly GCF_049446155.1. Classification (NCBI taxonomy): domain Bacteria; kingdom Pseudomonadati; phylum Pseudomonadota; class Betaproteobacteria; order Burkholderiales; family Sphaerotilaceae; genus Caldimonas; species Caldimonas sp. KR1-144. The sequence goes on along the minus strand of NZ_JBMSEE010000005.1, from coordinate 133,043 downwards.
TTGGCGCTTCATTCGTCCGCGAGAAGGGCATTTCCCATGCGCGTTTCGAAATCAGGCTATTGCGCCGGCCCGCCATGGAGGCGGTCGTGAACGGGCCCGAGTTCCGGGTCGAGCGCGCCGCCGCGCACGACGCGCGCGCCATCGCCGAGATCCATGTCGAGTCCTGGCGCGCGGCCTATCGCGGCCTCGTCCCGCAGGGCTATCTGGATGCGCTGTCGGTGCAGGAGAAGACCGAGTTCTGGTCTGCCGTCATTGCGCAGGGCGAGGTGTCGCTGCTCGTTGCGCGCACGCCGCTGGGCGGCATTGCCGGCTGGCTGTGCGCGGGGCCCTCGCGCGATGCCGATGCGCCGCCGGGCACGGCCGAGGTGCAGGCCTTGTACGTGCGGCCTTCGCATTGGTCGCTCGGCGCGGGCCAGGTGCTGTGGCATGCCTGCCTGGCGCAACTGGTGGTGCAAGGCGCGTGGCAGCGCGTGACGCTGTGGGTGCTGGCGGGCAATGAGCGCGGGCTGGCGTTCTACCGGCGCGTGGGATTCGTGGCCGATGAAGCGGCCGGCTCGCCTTCGTTCGAACTCGGCGGCGCCACGCTGCACGAGCAGCGGCTGGTCTTCACGTTGCCGCTGGCCGCCCAAAGCACAACGGGCGCCTGAGGCGCCCGTCGTTCAACCGGCTCGGCCGGCCCTTCAGGCCGCGAGCTGTTCCGGCGTCTTGCCGCCGGCCACCGCGTCGATGAACCACTGCGGGCGGCGGCCGTGGCCCGTCCAGGTGTTGCCGTTCTCGTCGCGGTACTTGATCTTGCCGGCGGCGGCCTTCTTCTTGCCGGCGCCGCGGCCCTTGCGGCCGGCCTTCTTGGCCGCGCCGGGCTTGGGCCCGCGCTTGGCGCCGCCGAGGCCCAGGTCGGAGGCGGTCAGCCCGTAGAAGGCGATCGCCTCTTTCACACGGGCGATCACGTCTTTGACTTCCTTTTCCTTGATCGCGTCGGCCTGGCGCTGGAGCGCGGCGATTTCCTTCTGAAGCTGGGCCAAAGACTTTGCCATCTGGGATTCCTTTTGGTTTCGGGGCGAAGGGTATGCCAAGCATAAACCGATTGGTCCGCGCCTCCTTTCAAAAGGGGAGGAACAGTGGATGTTTGGCGACGAATGGGCCAGGCCACCCCTCGTTGGTGTGTGGCTCTCCGGATGGCTCCATGGAGCGATGTGGCCCGCGGATGCCATTTCTACAGTGCGCCGGCTCGACGAACTTTCGCATTCGCGTCGAGTTTCAGGTCGCGCACGGTCCTCGATGAGAGCGGACTTTCCCTGCCTTGCCGACCGCTTTCATTCATGACGACGAGGTATTCCATGTCACGCGATCCCAAACTCCAGAAGCTTTCTCGCCTGGCGGTTCTTTTCTCGATGGCGGCACTCGCTGCCTGCGGTGGTTCCGACAACGACACGGCCGAGCCCGGCAATGCGCCGCCGCCGGCCGAAGAAACGCCGACGCCGCCGCCGGCCGCCGAGTTCACGCTCGAGCTGTCGAGCGACAAGGCGCTGGTGATCCAGGGCCACAGCGTCACGCTGACCGCCACGCTCACGCGCAAGAACGGCTTTGCCGGCGCGGTGCTGGTGGAGCTGCAGGGCCTGCCGGCCGGCGTGGCCGCGCAGCCGGTGTCGATTGCCGAAGGCGCCACCACCGCGGAAATCACGCTGAGCGCGCCGCTCACCGCGGCGCATTCGCTGCCCACGGCGGCCACCGCGCGCGGCAGCTCGGGCAACCTGGTCGCCACGCGCGGCCTCACGGTCACGGTCGGCGGCGAGCCGGGCGTGCTGGACACGAGCTTCGGCACCGGCAAGGTCTTCACCTCGGTGGCCGAGGGCGAGGATTTCGCCTACGGCATGGCGGTGCAGCCCGACGGCAAGGTGATCTCGGTGGGCAGCACCAGCACCACCGCCGGCGGCGCCGACTTCGCCATCGCGCGCCATGAGCGCGACGGCACGCTGGACGCCAGCTTCGGCAGCGGCGGCAAGCTGGCCACGGCCATCGCCGCCGGCGGCGGCAGCGACGAGGCCCAGGCCGTCGCGCTGCAGGCCGACGGCAAGATCGTCGTCGCCGGCTACGCCACGGGCGCGACCACCGACCTCGACTTCGCGCTCGTTCGCTACAACGCCGATGGCACGCTCGACGCCGGCTTCGGCACCGGCGGCAAGGTCACCACCGACATCGGCGGCTCGACCGACCGCATCGGGGCCATCGCGATCCAGGCCGACGGCAAGATCGTCGTCGCCGGCTCGAGCTACAGCGGCCCCGTCACCGGTGTCGACTTCGCCCTGGCCCGCTACAACGCCGACGGCACGCTCGACGCCACGTTCGGCAACGGCGGCAAGGTCGTCACGCCGATGAAGAACTTCACCGGCACCGACGTCGTCTATTCGCTGCTGCTGCAGATGGTGGACGGCGAGCAGCGCATCGTCGCGGCCGGCGGCGACGGCGACTTCCTGATCGCGCGCTACACGGCCGCGGGCGCGCTCGATGCCAGCTTTGCCAACGGCGGCAAGATCGTCGGCCTGTTCGGCAGCGTCGGCGGCGGGGCTTACGCGATGGCGCGCGGCGGCGCCAACACCATCGTCGTGGCCGGTCATGCTGAAAGCGACGTCGCGCTGGTGCGCCTGGACGAGAACGGCGCGCTCGAACCGAGCTTCGGCAACGGTGGCAAGGTCGTCACGCCGCTGAGCGCGAGCAACTGGGACGCGGCCACCGCGATCGTGCGCCAGGCCGACGGCAAGTTCGTCGTCGGCGGCTGGGTCTACGAGGGCGGCAGCTCGAGTGCCAACTTCGCGGCGGTGCGCTACACCGCCACGGGCGTGCTCGACACCACGTTCGGCAGCGGCGGCATCGTCGTCACGCCGATGGCCGGCGCCTCGCGCAGCGACTCGGGCCGCGCCCTCGTGCTGCAAGCCGACGAGCGCGTGCCGACGGTGCGTGCGCTGCAGGCCGGCGAGGCCAACGAGGGCGGCGGGTTCCAGTTCGCGTTGATGCGTTACTGGCTCTGACGAGCCGTGCGCTACTGACCCTGGGCCAGCGTCAGCGATGCCACGGTATCGATGAACGCTGGCGGCGCGGGCCGCAGCAGCGACGAGAGATCCTCGGCGCTCATAGGGCGGCCGAGCAGGTAGCCCTGCATCGTCCAGCACCCCAGGCGATGCAGGGCCTGCGCCGTTTTGCGCGTCTCGACGCCTTCGGCGACGACGTGCAGGCCCAGGCCCTCGGCGAGCGCGAGCAGCGCGCGCACGATGGCGGTGTCCTTGCCGTTCTCGTGCACGCCTGCGATGAAGCTGCGGTCGATCTTCAGCGTGTCGCAGGGCAGCTGCTTCAGGTAGGCCAGCGACGCATGGCCGGTACCGAAGTCGTCGAGCGCGATGCGCACGCCAAGACGCTGCAGCGCCGCGAGCTTGGTCGCGGTGTGGCCCATCTGCCGCAGCGCGGCGGACTCCGTGATTTCGAGCTCCAGCGCCTCGGGCGCGAGCCCGCTGGCATGCAGGGCGCGCTTGACGATGGCCTCGAGGTCGGTGCGGTCGAACTGCGCCGCCGCGAGGTTGACGGCCATGCGAAACGACGCATGGCCTTGCGCGCGCCAGCGCGCCGCCTGGCGGCAGGCGCTTTGCAGCACCCATTCGCCGAGCGCGAGGATGCTGCCGCTGTACTCGGCGATCGGAATGAACACGCTCGGGCTGATCCAGCCGCGCGCCGGGTGGTGCCAGCGCGCCAGCGCCTCGACGCCGGTGATCAGGCCGCTGCGCGAGTCGAACTGCGGCTGGTAGTGCAGCGTGAGCTCGTTGTTGGCGATCGCGTGGCGCAGCTCGGCCTCGAGCGAGAGGCCGCCGGAGCCGTCGATGTCGGAGAAGGCGCTGGGGCGAAACAGCTCGAAGCCGTTGCGCCCGTCGTCCTTGACGCGGTAGAGCGCCATGTCGGCGCGACGCAATAGATCGGCGCCGTTGCGGCCGTCGTCGGGAAAGCGCGCGACACCGACGCTGGCGCTCATGCGCACCGTCATCTCGCCGAACTCGAACGGGTCTTCGAGCGCATGCAGCAGACGCTGGGCCAGGCGCTCGGCCTCGCCGACGCTGCGCACGCGCGGCGCCAGCACGGTGAACTCGTCGCCGCCCCAGCGCGCGATCAGGTCGCCGTCGCGCAGGCAGCCGACCAGGCGCTCGGCCACGCACTTGAGCAGCTGGTCGCCGATGTCGTGGCCCAGCGTGTCGTTGACGCGCTTGAAGTGGTCGAGGTCGACGAACAGCACCGCGACGCCGCCGCCGGTGGCGCCGGCCTGCACGATCGCCAGTTCGAGCGCCTCGCTGAACTGCAGGCGGTTGGGCAGGCCCGAGAGGCTGTCGTGGCGCGCCTGGTGGCGGATGATGCGCGCGCTGCGCTCGTGCTCGGTGATGTCGCGAAAGCTCAGCACGATGCCGGCGCGCTCGCCGGCCAGTCGGAACGGCCGGCGCGCGACCTCGATGATGCGGCCGTCGTCGAGCTCGACGGTGCCGGCGCCGGCCGCCTCGTCGGCCGGCGCGAGTCCGAGCGCGGCCGGATCGCGCAGGCGCGAGCGCAGGTGCGCGAGCAGCGTCTCGCCGGCGCGCGGATGCGCCAGCGCCGGCGGCACCGCCCACAGCTCGACGAAGGGGCGGTTGATGTGCATCGGCGTGCCGTCGATCGCCAGCACCAGCAGGCCGTCGGGCGTGGCGTCCATCGTCGCCTGCAGCAGCTGCAGCGACTGGCGCAGCTGGTGGTGCGAGATCGCCAGCTCGCGGCTGTGCTGGCGCAGCTGGCGCTCGTGTTCGATGCGCAGCAGCGCCTCGCGCACGGTGCGCAGCAGGTCGTCTTCCTGCCAGGGCTTGGGCAGCAGGCGGTAGAGGTTGGCGTCGTTGACCGCGCGGCCCACGGTGTCGAGATCCGCGCCGCCGGTCAGCAAGATGGTGAGCACGGAGCGGTCGCGCTGGTGCACGCGCGCCAGCAGGTCGGCGCCGCTCATGCCGGGCATGTGGTGGTCGGAGATGACCAGGGGCACCTGGGTGCCGGCGGCGGCCAGCTCGTCGATCAGCTGCAGGGCCTCGGCGCCGCTGCAGGCGAGCTCGACCTGGCAGGCCGCGCCGAGGCCGCGCTGCAGTTGTTCGCGCAGCGCGTGCAGCAGCTCGAGGTCGTCGTCGATGCAGACGATGGTCGGAGTGGGCATGAGGGGCTCGGGCGGTGGCAGGACGTGGGCTCAGCCCAGCGCGGACTCGATCACCTGCGCGAGCTCGCGCTCGCTCCAGGGCTTGTGCAGGCAGGCGTGCAGGTTGGCCTCGCGGCGGGCGCGCTCGATCGCCTCGGCGTCGGCCTGGCCGGTCAGCATCACCTTGACGATGCTCGGGTAGCGGCGATGCACCTGGGCGAGGAACTCGTCGCCGCGCACGCCGGGCATCAGCCAGTCGGAGACGATGACCAGCAGGTCGATGCCCTCGCGCGAGAGCTCGTCGATGACCTCCCAGGCTTCGGCCGCGTCGGTGGCGGTCTCGTAGAGGTAGCGGTTGCCGAACAGGCGCAGCAGCTGCTCCTTGAGGCTGTCGAGGATCAGGGTTTCGTCGTCGACGCAGAGGATGGCGCTACGGGACATGGTCAGGACTCCAATGGCAGGGCGACGGCGGCGGCCGCCGGGCGGCGCAGCGGCAGGCGAACGCGAAAGACCGTGCGCCCGGGCCGGCTTTCGAGGTCGATCGCGCCGCCGTGGCGGGCAACGATCTGCTGGCAGATGTGCAGGCCCAGGCCGGTGCCCTCGCCGCGCGCCTTGGTGGTGAAGAAGGGCTCGAAGATGCGCTGGCGCAGCTCGGCCGGGATGCCGGGCCCGGAGTCGGCGATGCTGACCACCGCGTGGCCCGGGTCGCGGCCGATGCCCAGCTGCAGGCGCCCGCGCCCGCCCATCGCGTGCACGGCGTTGTGGATCAGGTTGGTCCAGACCTGCACCAGCTCGTCGGCGTGGCCGTGGACCGGCGGCACCTCCTCGAAGGCGCGCTGCACGGTGATGCCGCGCCCGATCTGGTCGCCGTACAGGCCCAGCACCGTCTCGACGCCCGCGCGCAGGTCGACCGGCTGCGGCTCCTGGCCCTGCTCGACGCGCGCATAGCTGCGCAGCGCGAACACCAGCTTGGAGGCGCGCTCGACCGCCGCGAGGATGGTGCGGCTGCTGCCGGCCAGGCGCGCGAGGTCGTAGGCCAGCGTCAGCAGCGCGTCGCGCTCGGGGTGCTGCAGCAAGGGCGCGGCGAGCTCGAAGTCGTCGCGCAGGCCGATGTCGATCAGGCGGTCGGCAATGGCGCGCGCGTCGTCAGTGCCGCGCTGCTCGAGCGCCTCGGTCAGGCGGCGACGCAGCGCGCGGTGCTGTGCGGTCGACAGCGTCGGTGCCTCGGCCTGCCCGCCCTGGCCGAGGCTCACCAGCGCGAAGAACTGCCGGCGCTGCTCCGCGTCGAGCTGGCGGTCGAGCGAGGGCAGCGCGGCCAGCGCCGAGCGCATCGCCGTGGCGGCATTGCCGGCGGCCGCGCGGATCGCGCCGAGCGGCGTGTTGACCTCGTGCGCGATGCCGGCGACGAGCTGCCCCAGCGCGGCGAGCTTGCCGGCCTGCACGAGCTGGTCCTGCGCGCGCTGCAGGTCTTCGATCGCGCGGCGCAGCTCGTTGGCGTGGCGCGTGCGCGCCTGCACGTCGCGCGCGAAGGTGCCGCCGGCGAGCAAGGCGGCGGCGAGCAGCGCGCACAGCATGCCGGCGTCGGCGTAGCCGCGCACGCGCTCGGCGTGGTGGGTGTGCTGCCGCACCGCGGCGGCGGCGGCATCGGCGACCTCTTCGTAGGACGGGTCGACCTCGGCGTCGTCGAGCGCGATCGCCGCGTCGATGTCGCCGCGGCGCACCAGCGCGAACTCGGCGTGGATCGCGTCGATGAAGCGGCGGTAGCGTGCGGCCAGGTCGGTGGCGTCGTTGCCGGGCGGCAGCGTCGCGAGCCGCTCGCGGATCGCGGCGTCGGCGCGGGCGAGGGCCTGCTCCACTTCCGCATCGACCTTGCGCAGGCTGATCGCCTGCCACTCGAGCGTCTCGATCTCGTACAGGGCCGTGCGCAGCTCGGCCATGCGCATTGCCTGGTGCGTGCTCTGGGCGGACCAGCGGTTCAGCCCGAAGATGCAGGCCGCGGCCGCCAGCGCGATCAGCAGCGCGAACAGCATCACGAGGCCCACGTTGTGGCGACCGCTCATCGAAACACTCCCGGCGATGCGGGTCGTGTCCGGTGGTCACGCTCCGCAGGTTGGCGCGCCGCGAACACGCCCAGGGCGGGCGGCGCGGCACGATGGCCGGTTTTTCGGTCGAGCGGACACCGCGAAGGATTCGCTGTCCGGCATCAAACTTGACTGGGATCGCGCGGCACGCGATCCGTGGCATCAATCCACGGTCAGCACCCGCACCAGGAAGGCGTTCAGGTCGGCAATCTCTTCCATGCTGACCGAGTGCTCCATCGGGTACTGGTGCCACTCGACCTCGTGGCCGAGCGCCAGCAGCGCCTCGCGCGAGGCGAGCGCGCGGTCGATCGCGACCACCGGGTCCTGCTCGCCGTGGGCGAGGAAGATCGGCGTCGCGCGGTTGGCCTCGTGGGCCTCGGCCACGGTGCTCGCGGCCAGCGGCAGGTAGCCCGACAGACCGGCGATGCCGGCCAGCCGCTGCGCGAAGCGCAAGCCGGTGAGCAGCGCCATCGCGCAGCCCTGCGAGAAGCCCATCAGCACGATGCGCTCGGGCGCGATGCCGCGCGCGATCTCCTGCTCGACCAGCGCCGCCACTTCGGCCTGCGATTCGCGCAGCCCGGCCTCGTCTTCACGGCGCTGCAGGTCGGCGCCGAGGATGTCGTACCAGGCGCGCATGCGATAGCCGCCGTTGATCGTGACCGGGCGCACCGGCGCGTGCGGCAGGATCACGCGCACGGCGCCGATCTCAGACAGGTCGAGCGCCTGCACCACCGGCACGAAGTCATTGCCGTCGGCGCCCAGGCCGTGCAGCACGATCAGCGCGCTCTGCGGATTTGCGCCGGAGGCGAGTTCGATGGCGTCGAGCATGTCGGGCGGCTTTCTGTTCAGAGGCCAAGGTCGTAGTCGACGATCAAAGGCGCGTGATCGGAGAAGCGCTGCGTCTTGTAGACGCTCACGTCGCGCGCCAGCGCCGCGACGCCGGGCGTCGCGATCTGGTAGTCCAGCCGCCACCCGACGTTGTTCGCGTAGGCGTTGCCGCGGTTGCTCCACCAGGTGTAGGCCTCGCCGGTGTCGTCGGGCCGCAGCGTGCGGTGCACGTCGACCAGGCCCAGCTCACCCTTGCCGTGGCCCAGCACCTTGGACATCCAGGCGCGCTCCTCGGGCAGGAAGCCGGAGTTCTTCTGGTTGCTCTTCCAGTTCTTGAGGTCGATCTCACGGTGCGCGATGTTGACGTCGCCGACCAGGATGAACTCGCGCTGGCCCTTGAGCTCCTTGAGGTGCGGATAGATCAGGTCGAGGAAGCGGTATTTCGCGGCCTGGCGGTCCTCGCCCGAGGAGCCGCTGGGGAAGTAGCAGCTGATGATCGACAGCTTGCGCGCGGGCGAGTCGTAGCGCGCCTCGATGTAGCGGCCCTCGCCGTCGAACTCGCCGCCGTCGAAGCCCACGATCACGTCGCTCGGCTCGCGCCGCACGTACAGGCCGACGCCCGAGTAGCCCTTCTTCTCGGCGTGGTGGAAGTGGCCGGCGCAGGCCTCGTCGAGCTTGTCGAAGCGCCCGGCCACGTCCGCGGCATGGGCCTTGAGCTCCTGCACGCCCATACAATCGATTCGGGCCTGCGCGGCCCAATCCACGAAGCCCTTGCTCGCCGCCGAGCGGATGCCGTTGAGGTTGAGCGAGACGAGACGAAACACGGGTTCTCCAACGAGTTCGAGCCGACGATGACCGCCGCCGCCACAGCCCCCGCCAGCGATGACCTCGCGCTCGATTTCGTCGCTTTCGCGGTCGAGTCGGGCGTGCTGCGCTTCGGGGAGTTCAAGACCAAGGCCGGGCGCGCGAGTCCGTACTTCTTCAACGCCGGCCTGTTCGACGACGGCGCGAAGCTCGGCCGTCTCGCGGAATTCTATGCACGCCGCCTGATCGCCTCGGGCCTCGAGTTCGATCTCCTCTTCGGGCCGGCATACAAGGGCATCACGCTGGCCGCCGCGGTCTCGATCGAGCTCGCGCGCCTGGGCCGCAACGTGCCCTACGCCTACAACCGCAAGGAGGCGAAAGACCACGGCGAAGGCGGCACCCTGGTCGGCGCGCCGGTCAAGGGCCGCGTGCTGATCATCGACGACGTGATCTCGGCCGGCACCTCGGTGCGCGAGTCGATTGCGATGATCACCGCCGCGGGCGCGACGCCGGTGGGCGTGACGATCGCGCTCGACCGCCAGGAAAAGGCCACCGAGGTGCGCGCCGACGGCAGCGTGGGCGACGCAACCCATTCGGCCGTGCAGTATGTGCAACAGCAGCTGGGTCTGAAGGTGGTCTCGATTGCCACGCTGGCGGACCTGCTGCAGTATCTCGGCGGCCGTGCCGATGCCGCGTTGGCCGAGCACCGGCCGCGCGTCGCGGCCTATCGCGAGCGCTACGGGGTCTAGCTGCTGGGCCCGGAACAAAACGGAGTCGTCGGGATGAATCGGGTCTGTCGCCACCCTGGGGTTCGCCACCTGCTGGCCGCTGCGGCGCTGTGCGCCGCGGGCGCCGCCGTGGGGCAGCAGAAGGCCGGCGATGCCGGCGCGATCTTCACCTGCACCAATGCCAAGGGTCAGCGCCTGACCTCCGACCGCCCGATCGCCGATTGCATGGACCGCGAGCAGCGCGTGCTCAACACCGACGGCTCTCTGCGCCGCGTGATGCCGCCCAGCTACACCGCCGAGGAGCGCGCGGCGATCGAAGAGGCCGAGAAGAAGAAGGCCGCCGAGGCCGCCGCGAAGAAGGACGCGATTCGCCGCGATCGCAACCTGCTCGCGCGCTATCCGAACCAGGCCGCGCACCAGAAGGCGCGCGAGGCCGCGCTCGACGACACGCAAGGCGCGATCGAGGCCTCGAGCAAGCGGCTCGAGGAACTCGAGGCCGAGCGCAAGCCGCTGCTCGACGAGGCCGAGTTCTACAAGGGCAAGACCCCGCCGCTCAAGCTCAAGCGCCAGCTCGACGCCAACGACGTCGCGGTCGCGGCGCAGAAGGAGGCGGTGGCCAACCAGAAGGCCGAACTCACGCGCATCAACGCGCTGTTCGACGCCGAGCTGATTCACATGAAGAAGCTCTGGGCCGGCGCCGAGCCGGGCTCGATCGGCGCGCCGCCGAGCGATCCGCGCGCCTCGGCGCCGGGGGCGTCGGCGCCCAAGCAGGCGAGCACGCCGCCGGCACCCAAGCGCTGAGCTGGCGCCCCCACGCTCACTTCGTTCGCTGCCCCCCGAGGGGGCCCTTGCTGCGGACCGGCAAAGCCGGATCCGCGCAAGTCCTCGGTTGTTGGGCGGGCTCTCAGCCCGCGCCGAGCTTCTTTCTCAACAGCTCGTTCACCAGCCCCGGGTTCGCCTTGCCCTTGGTCGCCTTCATCGCCTGGCCGACCAGCGCGTTGAAGGCCTTCTCCTTGCCGGCACGGAATTCCTCGACCGACTTGGCGTTGGCCGCGATCACCTCGTCGAGCAGGCGCTCGAGTTCGCCGGTGTCGCTCATCTGCTTGAGGCCCTTGGATTCGATCACCGCGTCGACGTCGTTCGCGCCCTCGCTCCACAGCGCCTCGAACACCTGCTTGGCGCCGGCGTTGGAGATCGTGCCGTCGGCGATGCGCGCGATCAGCGCGGCCAGCGTCTTGGCCGGCACCGGCGCGGCATCGATCTCGCGCTCCTCGGCATTGAGCCGGCGCGAGACCTCGCCCATCAGCCAGTTGGCCACCAGCTTGGGCTGGCCGCAGGCGTCGCGCGCGGCCTCGTAGTAGCGCGCGAACGCGAGGCTCTGGGTCATCATCGCCGCGTCGTAGGCGGGCAGCGCGTCCTGGCGCTCGAAGCGCTGCGCCATCACGCGCGGCAGCTCCGGCATCTGCGCCTTCACGCGCTCGACCCACGCCGGCGCAACCGCCAGCGGCGGCAGGTCGGGGTCGGGGAAGTAGCGGTAGTCGTGCGCGTCTTCCTTGCTGCGCATCGCGCGCGTCTCGCCGGTGTCGGGGTCGAACAGCACGGTGGCCTGCTCGATCGCCAGGCCGTCTTCGACGCGGTCGATCTGCCACTGCACCTCGGCGTCGATCGCCTGCTGCAGGAAGCGAAAGCTGTTCAGGTTCTTGATCTCGCGGCGCGTGCCGAACGGCGCGCCGGGCTTGCGCACCGAGACGTTGGCGTCGCAGCGGAAGCTGCCCTCTTGCATGTTGCCGTCGCAGATGCCCAGCCAGACCACCAGCGCATGCAGCGCCTTCGCGTACTCGACGGCCTCCTTGCTCGAGCGCATGTCGGGCTCGGAGACGATCTCCAGCAGGGGCGTGCCGGCGCGGTTGAGGTCGATGCCGCTTTGGCCGTGGAAATCCTCGTGCAGCGACTTGCCGGCGTCTTCCTCGAGGTGCGCGCGCGTCAGGCGCACGCTGCGCAGCTCGCCGTCGAGCAGGAACTCGACCGCGCCGCCTTGCACGATCGGCAGCTCGTACTGGCTGATCTGGTAGCCCTTGGGCAGGTCCGGGTAGAAGTAGTTCTTGCGCGCAAAGATCGAGTGCTCGGCGATCCTGGCGCCGACCGCCAGGCCCAGGCGGATCGCGCGTTCGACGGCGCCGCGGTTCATCACTGGCAGCGTGCCGGGCAGCGCGAGGTCGACCGCGCTGGCCTGCGTGTTCGGCGCGGCGCCGAAGGCGGTGGACGAGCCCGAGAAGATCTTCGAGGCGGTGGACAGTTGCGCGTGCGTCTCGAGGCCGATCACGACCTCGTAGCCGCGGATGAGCTGGGGTGCGGTCATCAGAAGCCCTCCGGTGCGCGGAGGTGGAAATCGGTCGCGGCCTGGAAGGCCTGCGCGGTGTGCAGCAGCCGGCCTTCCTGCCAGTAGTTGCCGATCAGCTGCAGGCCCACGGGCAGGCCCGCTTCGCCGAAGCCCGCCGGCACGCTCATGCCGGGCAGGCCGGCAAGGCTTGCGGGCAGCGTGAAGATGTCGGCGAGGTACTCGGCCACCGGGTCGGTCTGCGAGCCGATCGGGCGCGCGACGGTCGGCGACACGGGGCCCGCGATCACGTCGCACTGCGCGAAGCACTGCTGGAAGTCGTCGGCGATCATGCGGCGCAGCTTCTGCGCCTGCAGGTAGTAGGCGTCGTAGTAGCCGTGGCTCAGCACGTAGGTGCCGATCATGATGCGGCGCTTGACCTCGGGCCCGAAGCCCTCGCTGCGGCTCTTGCGGTACATGTCGAGCAAGTCGGTGTACTGCGCCGCGCGGTGGCCGTAGCGCACGCCGTCGAAGCGGCTCAGGTTCGAGCTCGCCTCGGCCGGCGCGATGATGTAGTAGACCGGGATCGAGAGTTCCGTGCGCGGCAGCGAGACGTCGACCAGCGTGGCGCCCAGGCGCTCGAGTTCGACCAGCGCCGAACGCACCGTGGCGGCCACGTCGGGCGCGACGCCTTCGCCGAAGAACTCCTTGGGCAGGCCTACGCGCAGGCCGGCGAGCGGCCTGGCGGCATCGGCGGCGCGCGCCGCGTGCGCGGCGACATCGCGGCCGATCTGCCCGGCCTGGTTGGCGACCGCCGCGCCGCCGGCGTCGCGCACCTGCTCGGCGCTGGTGGCGTCGCGCGTGTCGAAGCCGGCCATCGCGTCGATCAGCGTCAGCGCGTCGCTCGCGCTGTGCGCGAACACGCCGGCCTGGTCGAGGCTGGAGGCGAAGGCGATCATCCCGTAGCGTGAGCAGCGGCCATAGGTCGGCTTGATGCCGGTCACGCCGGTCAGCGCGGCGGGCTGGCGCACCGAGCCGCCGGTGTCGGTGCCGGTGGTCACCGGCAGCAGGCGCGCGGCCACGGCCACCGCCGAGCCGCCCGACGAACCGCCGGGAATGCGCGTCGCGTCCCAGGGGTTGCGCGCGGGGCCGAAGGCCGAGTTCTCGTTCGAGCCGCCCATCGCGAACTCGTCGCAGTTGGTCTTGCCGACGGCGACCGTGCCGGCGGCCTCGAGCTGCGCGACCACGGTGGCGTCGAAGGGCGAGCGGTAGCCGCCTTGTTCGCCGACCAGCATCTTCGAGGCCGCGGTGCTGGGAAACGCGGTGGTGACGAAGATGTCCTTGTGCGCGAGCGGCACGCCGTCGAGCGCGCCGCGGGCGGCGCCTTGCGCACGGCGCGCGTCGCTGGCCCGCGCCTGCGCGAGCGCGTGCTCGGGGTCGACGTGCAAGAAGGCGCCCAGCTCGCGGTGCGCGTCGATGCGCGCGAGCAGGTGACGGGTGAGTTCCTCGCTCGAGAAGCGCTTGGCTTCCAGACCCTGGGCAATTTCGGCGAGGCCGAGCTGGTGCAACTGCTTGTTCATCGCCCGGTCCTCACTCGATCACCCGCGGCACGAGGAACAGCCCTTCCTCGACGGCCGGCGCGCTCGCCTGGTTGGCCTCGCGGCGGTCGCCTTCGGTGACGGCGTCGTCGCGCAGACGCAGGCTCACGTCCTGCACCGCCGACAGCGGCGTGTACAGCGGCGCGATGCCGGTCGTGTCGACCGCGCGCATGCGCTCGACGATGTCGAAGAAGCCGTTGAGCTGGGCCAGCATCTGGGCCTGCTCGGCGTCGCTCAGCTCGAGCCGCGCCAGCAGCGCGATGCGGCTCACGTCTTGGGGGGTCAGGGCCATGTTGGGCGGGTCGGAACGCGTTGGGTTCGCTGGGGTGGCCGGCGAGGCTGGCGGGGCGTTGTCGACAGGTGTGTCCAAACGCTTGAAAACAGCGGCCGCGCGGGGGGTATCGGGTATTATCCCCGGCCATCCAAAGGGCCGGCCCGCCCATGTTTTTTTGCGCATGTGCCGGCCCGATGTGAACCCCGTCACAGCCCAGACACCCCGGCGCCGCCCACGCCTGCCGTCGCAGCCTGCCCAGCCGCTTTTCACCAGCACCTGGACCTCCGGCCCACCGCGCGCGCCCACCGCCTACCCGTCATGTTCGGATCCCTGCGCCGCTACTTCTCCACCGACCTCGCCATCGACCTTGGCACCGCGAACACGCTGATCTACGTGCGCGGCAAGGGCATCGTGCTCGATGAGCCCTCGGTCGTCGCGATCCGCCACGAAGGCGGCCCCAACGGCAAGAAGACCATCCAGGCGGTCGGCCACGAAGCCAAGGCGATGCTGGGCAAGGTGCCCGGCAACATCGAGGCGATCCGCCCGATGAAGGACGGCGTGATCGCCGACTTCACGGTGACCGAGCAGATGCTCAAGCAGTTCATCAAGATGGTCCATCCGCGCTCGGTGCTCAAGCCCAGCCCGCGGATCATCATCTGCGTGCCCTGCGGCTCCACCCAGGTCGAGCGCCGCGCGATCCGCGAGTCGGCGCTGGGCGCCGGCGCGAGCGAGGTCTACCTGATCGAGGAACCGATGGCCGCGGCCATCGGCGCCGGCCTGCCGGTCAGCGAGGCCTCGGGCTCGATGGTGGTGGACATCGGCGGCGGCACCACCGAGGTCGGCGTGATCTCGCTGGGCGGCATGGTCTACAAGGGCTCGATCCGCGTCGGCGGCGACAAGTTCGACGAATCGATCATCAACTACATCCGCCGCAACTACGGCATGCTGATCGGCGAGCCCACCGCCGAGGCCATCAAGAAGGGCATCGGCAGCGCCTTCCCGGGCTCCGAGGTGCGCGAGATGGAGGTCAAGGGCCGCAACCTCAGCGAGGGCGTGCCGCGCAGCTTCACGATCAGCAGCAACGAGATCCTCGAAGCCCTGACCGATCCGCTGAACCAGATGGTCTCGGCCGTGAAGAACGCCCTCGAGCAGACGCCGCCCGAACTCGGCGCCGACATCGCCGAGCGCGGCATGATGCTCACCGGCGGCGGCGCGCTGCTGCGCGACCTGGACCGCCTGCTCGCCGAGGAAACCGGCCTGCCGGTGCTGGTGGCCGAGGATCCGCTGACCTGCGTGGTGCGCGGCTGCGGCATGGCGCTCGAGCGCATGGAGCGCCTGGGCGCGATCTTCACGTCGGAGTAAGCTCGGCCCACCCGCGAAGCCGGCCGTGTGCATTCACGTGGCCGGCTTCTTCGCATTCACAGCGCCCTCTTCCCACACTGCGTAGCCGTCCATGCCGCTGGGCACGCTCGATCGAACCCCGCCGCCGTTCTTCAAGCAGGGCCCGTCGGCGCTGACCAAGCTGATCTTCTTTTCGGCGCTGGCGCTGTTCCTGATGGTCGCCGACACGCGCTTCAAGGTGACGACGCCGCTGCGCTCGCTGGTCGCGACCGTGCTCAACCCCGTCGAGCGCGTGCTGCTGGCGCCGATCCGCGCTGCCGGCGCCGCCGGCGAGTACTTCTCGGGCATCACGAACGCCCGCTCGCGCGAGGCGCAGGCGCTCGAGCAGGCTGCGCGGCTGTCGGAGCGCGCGCTGCGCGCCGACCAGATCGCGGCCGAGAACGCGCAGTTGCGCCAGATGCTCGACCTGCGCGCCGCGCTGACCGTGCGCAGCATCCCGGCCGAGCTGCTCTACGAGGCGGCCGACCCGTTCTCGCGCAAGGTCGTGATCGACCGCGGCGCGACGCACGGCGTGGTCGCGGCCTCGCCGGTGATCGACGCCAACGGCGTGCTGGGCCAGGTCACGCGCGTCTTCCCGCTGGTTTCCGAGGTGACCCTGCTGACCGACAAGGACGCCGCGATCCCGGTGCTCAACACGCGCACCCAGGCGCGCGCGGCCGCCTACGGCGACCCGGGCACCGCGGCCGCGGGCGGTGGCATGGAGTTGCGCTTCCTTGCCAACAACGCCGATGTGCAGCCGGGCGATCCGCTTGCCACGTCGGGCATCGATGGCGTCTACCCGCCGGGGCTGCCGGTGGCGCGCATCGTGTCGGTGGACCGCAAGGCCGGCTCGGCCTTCGCCAAGGTCACGGTCGCGCCGCTGGCGCGGCCCGACAGCGTGCGCCATGTGCTGGTGCTCGAGCCGCTGGCGCGCCAGCTGCCGGCGCGCCCTGCCGAGCTGGCGGCCACCGCCGCGCCCGAGCGACCGGCGCGCGGCGCGAGCCGCCCGGGCCGGGCCGACATCGTGGGAGGCCGCCGATGATCATGCCGCGCGGGGCCGACCAGCTCCTGCTGCCGGTCAACCCGATGTTCATGTGGGGCTCGCTGCTGGCGGCCTTCGCGCTGAACCTGGTGCCGCTGGGCCGGGTGGCGGGCTTTCCCGACTTTCTCGCGCTGGCGCTGGTGTTCTGGAACGTGCACCAGCCGCGCCGCGTGGGCATCGGGGCGGCCTTCGTGTTCGGCCTGTTCATGGACGTGCACGAGGGTGCGCTGCTCGGCCAGCACGGCCTGTCGTACACGCTGCTGAGCTTCTTCGCGATCATGATCCACCGCCGCCTGCTGTGGTTCAGCGTGCCGGCGCAGGCGGTGCAGATCCTGCCGTTGTTCTTCGCGGCGCACGCGGTGGCGCTGGTCGTTCGCCTGGCCGCGGGCGGCATGTTCCCGGGCTGGAACCTGCTGTGGGCGCCGCTCGTCGAAGCCTTGCTGTGGCCGATCGCCTCGTTGCTCTTGCTGGCGCCGCAGCGCCGTGCGCCCGACCGGGACGAGAATCGTCCCCTGTGAAATGAGTGCGCCCACGCTGGCGGTTGCGCCGCTGCGCTGCCCTGCGAGTGGACGGGCCGGGTGCCGTTGAAGGTGATGCGGTGACTGAGTTAAAGGACCTCGAGCGCGAGCTCGGCAACTTCCGCTTCCGGCTGTTCGCGGCCGCGGCGGTGGTGCTGTTCGGCTTTGGCCTGCTGGTCGCGCGCCTGGTCTGGCTGCAGGTCGTGCGCCACGACGAGCTCTCCACCCAGGCCGAGAACAACCGCATCGCGGTCGTGCCGATCCCGCCCAACCGCGGCCTCATCCTCGACCGCAACGGCGTCGTGCTGGCCAACAACTACTCGGCCTACACGCTCGAGATCACGCCGAGCAAGGTCGGCAACCTGGCCGAGACGATCGACCAGCTCGCCGAACTGGTGGAGATCACGTCGCGCGACCGCAAGCGCTTCCAGCGCCTGATGGAAGACGGCAAGAGCTTCGAGTCGCTGCCGATCCGCACCAAGCTGACCGACGAGGAGGTGGCGCGCTTCACCGCGCAGCGCTTCCGCTTTCCCGGCGTGGACATCAAGGCGCGGCTGTTCCGCCACTACCCCTACGGCGAGCTCGCCAGCCACGTGCTGGGCTACATCGGGCGTATCAACCAGGTCGAGAAGGAAGCGATCGACGAGACCGAGGACGCGGCCAACTACAAGGGCACCGAGTACATCGGCAAGCTCGGCATCGAACAGAAGTACGAGTCGCAGCTGCACGGCGTGACCGGCTTCGAGGAGGTGGAGACCAGCGCCGGCGGGCGCCCGGTGCGCCGCCTGCGCGCGCAGCCGCCGACGCCGGGCAACACGATCAAGCTCTCGATCGACATCAAGCTGCAGGCGCTGGTCGAGGAGCTGTACGGCGACCGGCGCGGTGCGCTGGTGGCGATCGACCCGCGCAACGGCGAGGTGCTGGCCTTCGTCAGCAAGCCGACCTTCGATCCCAACCTGTTCGTCGACGGCATCGACAGCGAGAGCTGGAAAGAGCTCAACGAGAACATCGACAAGCCGCTGCTCAACCGCGCGCTGCGCGGCACCTACCCTCCGGGGTCGACCTTCAAGCCCTTCATGTCGATCGCGGCGCTGAACTCGGGCAAGCGCGCGGCCAGCACGGTCGTGATGGACAACCTGACCTACAGCTTCGGCGGCCGCGTCTTCGGCAGCCCCGAGACCGACCGGCCCGGCCCCAAGGACATGCGCGCGGCCATCGTCAGCTCGAGCAACGTCTATTTCTACAGCCTCGCCAACGAGATGGGCGTGGACCTGATCCACGACCAGCTCATGCCCTTCGGCTTCGGCCGCAAGACCGGCATCGACATCGACGGCGAGGTCACCGGCGACCTGCCGTCGACCGAGTGGAAGCGCAAGAAGTTCAAGCGGCCCGAGCAGCAGAAGTGGTATGCCGGCGAGACGATCTCGCTGGGCATCGGCCAGGGCTACAACAACTTCACGATGCTGCAGATGGCCACCGCGATGGCGACGCTGGCCTCGGGCGGGCAGCGCTTCCAGCCGCGCCTGGCGCACACGCTGCGCGACGTCGTCAGCGGGGAGGAAAAGACCTTGTCGTCGCAGCCGCTGGAGCCGATCCCGCTGCGGCCGGCGGACGTCGAGGTGATCCGCCAGGCGATGAACGGCGTCACGACCTCCGGCACCTCGCGCGCCGCGTTCATGGGCGCGGCCTATGCCAGCGGCGGCAAGACCGGCACCGCGCAGGCGGTGGGCCTGGTGAAGAACCGCAAGTACGACCACGCGCGCGTCGAGGAGCACCTGCGCGATCACTCGCTGTACGTGGCGTTCGGGCCGGTCGAGGAGCCGCGCGTCGCGCTGGCGGTCATCGTCGAGAACGCGAGCTGGGGCTCGGTCGCGGCGGCGCCGATCGCGCGCCGCGTGCTCGACTACCTGCTGGCCGGCCAGTACCCGAGCCGCGAAGATATCGCGCTGGTGCGCGAGGGCAAGGCCACGGCGCCGGTGGGCGTGTCGCGCCAGGTCGCCGACGTGTCGCTGCCGGTGCCGGGCGGCGCGGGCCTGGGCGCGACGGCCGTCGCGGTCGAAGCGGGCGCCGCCGCGGCGCAGGGAGCGCTGCAATGAGCCTTGCGCGCAGCCGCATCGCGACGTTCGAACGGCCGTCGCTGCTTCAGCGCATCGCGCCGATGCTGGACTTCGACGGCCCGCTGCTGGTGGCGGTCCTGCTGCTGGCCGGCGCCGGCCTGGTGACGATGTACTCCGCCGGCTACGACCACGGCACGCGCTTCGTCGACCACGCGCGCAACATGCTGCTGGCCGGCGGTGTGATGTTCGTCGTCGCGCAGCTGCCGCCGCAGCAGCTGCAGCGCCTGGCGGTGCCGCTGTACGTGCTGGGCGTCTCGCTGCTGGTCGCGGTGGCGGTGTTCGGCGTCACCAAGAAGGGCGCGACGCGCTGGCTGCACGTCGGCGTGGTCGACATCCAGCCCAGCGAGATGCTGAAGATCGCGACGCCGCTGATGCTGGCCTGGTGGTTCCAGCGCCGCGAAGGCCAGCTGCGCGCGCCGGATTTCGCGGTCGCCTTCGTGCTGCTGGCGCTGCCGGTGGGCCTGGTGGTCAAGCAGCCCGACCTCGGCACGGCGATCCTCGTGCTGTCCGCCGGCCTGTACGTGATGTTCTTCGCCGGGCTGTCGTGGCGCCTGATCGTGCCGGTGGTGGCGGTCGGTGCGGCGGGCATCGTCGCGCTCGTGATCTACGGCGGCGACGCCTGCCAGCCCGGCGTCAAGTGGCCCGGCCTGCATGATTACCAGAAGCACCGCGTCTGCACCCTGCTCGACCCGACCACCGACCCGCTCGGCAAGGGCTTCCACATCATCCAGGGCATGATCGCGATCGGCTCCGGCGGCACGACCGGCAAGGGCTTCATGAATGGCACCCAGACGCACCTGGAGTTCATCCCCGAGCGCACCACCGACTTCATCTTCGCGGCCTTCAGCGAGGAGTTCGGCCTGATCGGCTGCATCGGCCTGCTGCTGGGCTTCACCTTCCTGATCTTTCGCGGCCTGATGATCTCGGCCGAGGCGCCGACCCTGTTCTCGCGCCTGCTCGGCGGCGCGATCACGCTGGGCTTCTTCACCTACGCGATGGTCAACATGGGCATGGTCAGCGGCATCTTGCCGGTGGTGGGCGTACCGCTGCCCTTCATCAGCTACGGCGGCACCGCGATGGTGACGCTGGGACTGGGGCTGGGGATCCTGATGTCGATCTCGCGCAGCCGTCGACTGATGCAGAGCTAGGCTCCCACGCTTGCCGCCGCGTGGCTGCGCTGCCGCCGGCCAGGGCCGGCTTCACGCGCCGCGCCGCTGTCGCTCCATCCTCGAGAGGAAGGTCTTCTCGACGTCCAGCGTCGAGCGCACGCCGATGTCGTCGCGGTGCTTCTTCAGCCAGCGCTCGGCGGCCTTGCGGCCGAGGTTGAACAGCTCCTCGAGGAAGCTCGCGTCGGTGTTGAACTTGCTGCTGGCGTTGTAGGGCGCGAGGCCGTCATCGTCGGCGATCATGTGCAGGCGCAGGTCCTTGTAGCGGCCCGGATCGAGCCGGCCTTCGCGCACGAGGCGCGAGACGAAGGCGATCGCGCGCATCTCGGCCACCAGGCTGGCGTTGAAGGTGATCTCACTGAGACGGTCGATGATCTCGACGCTGCGCGTGGGCTTGCCCTCGCGCTGCAGCGGGTTGATCTTCACCAGCAGGATGTCGAGCGCGTCGCTGCGGTAGATCAGCGGGTAGATCGCCGGGTTGCCGGTGTAGCCGCCGTCCCAGTAGGGCTCGCCGTCGATCTCCACGGCCTGGAAGATGAACGGCAGGCAGGCCGAGGCCAGCAGCGCGTCGATGCTCAGTTCCTTGCCGGTGAACACCCGCGCCTGGCCGCTGTGCACGCTGGTCGCGGTGACGAAGATCGGCACCGAGCAGTCGCGCAGTGCCTCCTCCTTGACGTGGCGGCGCGCCACTTCGCGCAGCGGGTTCAGGTTCAGCGGGTTGAACTCGTAGGGACTGAAGGCGCGCAGAAAGCTGTTGAGCCACTGGTAGCTCGGCAGCCGGTCGAAATTGAAGTTGTCCGTGATCGCGTGCGCCTGCGTCAGGCTGAAGGGCGAGAAGATCTGGCCGCCGACGCTCACGTCGCGCCAGAAGTCCGCCAGCGCCTGGCGCGCGCCCTCGCGTCCGCCGGCGTGCCAGCCGGTCGCGAACACCGCGGCATTGAGCGCGCCGGCGCTGGTGCCCGAGATGCCGCTGTAGTCGAGCGTCTCGTCTTCCAGCAGGCGGTCGAGCACGCCCCAGGTGAACGCGCCGTGCGAGCCGCCGCCTTGCAGCGCCAGGTCGATCGCGCGCGGGACCTCAGCCTGCGCGCTCGGGCGCGGCTTGGCTTCGGTCTGCACCGGCGGTTCCTTGTCGTCCTCGGGCTGCAGCATCGGGGTCTCCTTTCGGCGGAATGCCTGCGGGTTTCCCCCAGTCTAAGCCCCGGGCTGCGACGGGACTCAGGGATGGACTTCGTTGGGGTCTTCGCCGTCAGGTTGGGCGGGCGCCGCCGGCGGCTGCGAGGCCGGCGCCGGTGCGGCCGCGAAGCGCAGCGTGAACTTGGCGCCCGGCCGCGCGCTGCCGGGGTGGGCTTCCTCGAGCGTCAACTCGACGCCGTGCTGGCGCGCGATCTCGGCCACGATGGCCAGGCCGAGGCCGGAGCCGTCGACATCGGTGCCGAGCGCGCGGTAGAACGGCTGGAACACCAGCTCGCGCTCGCCCGCCGGGATGCCGGGGCCGTCGTCCTCGACCTGCAGCACGACGACCTGGCCGAACGGATCGTCGATCACGCGCACCGTGACCGTGCCCCCGGCGCGCGTGTACTTCAACGCGTTGTCGACCAGGTTGCGGATGAGCTCGCGCAGCAGCAGCGGCTGGCCCAGCACGCGCGCGCCCGCCTGGCGCGCCTGCGGGCCCGGGCCTTCGTAGCCGAGGTCGATCTGCCGCTCGAGCGCGCGCGGCACGAAGTCGCGCACCACGTCGGTGGCGAGCTGCGCGAGGTTGACCTCGTGGCGCTGCGTCACCAGCTCGCGGTCCTCGGCGCGCGCCATCGCGAGCAGCTGGTTGACCATGTGCGCCGCGCGCTGGCTCGCCAGCGCGATCTGCTGCAGCGAGCGCTTGACGGCCTCGGGGTCGCGCTCGCCGGCATCGATTTCGCGCTGCGCCAGCTCGGCCTGCATGCGCAGCCCGGCCAGCGGCGTCTTCATCTGATGCGCGGCGTCGGCGAGGAAGCGCTTTTGCGTGACGATCGAACGATCGAGCCGGCCGAGCAGGTCGTTGATCGCGCGCACCAGCGGCGAGACCTCCTCCGGGGCCTCGCGCTCGTCGATCGGGCTGAGGTCGTCGGCGCGGCGGCGTCGGATGCGCTGCTGCAGTTCGCCCAGCGGCGCGATGCCGCGCGCCAAGGCCAGCCACACCAGCAGCACCGCGATCGGCAGAATCACGAACTGCGGCAGGATCACGCCCTTGATGATCTCGGTGGCCAGGCGCGAGCGCTTGCCCAGCGTCTCGGCCATCTGCACCAGCACCGGCTTGCCGCCGGGTGGCAGGCCGGGCAGGTCGACCCACAGGTAGGCCACGCGCACCGGCTCGCCGTGCATCTCGTCGTCGCGAAAGCGCAGCTCGCCCGGCGGCACGCGTTCGTCGTCGGGCGGCACCGGCAGCGAGCGGTCGCCGCTGACGAACTCGCCGCGCAGGCCCAGCACCTGGTAATAAATGTCGTCGGCCTCGTCGGCGCGCAGCAGGTTGGCCGCGGTGGCCGGCAGCACGAAGATCAGCTTCGGCTGCGCCGCCTCGCCCTTGCTGCCGACCTCGGTCGGCGCGAGCACGATCTGCTGCGCCAGCGTGCGCGTGCGCTCGCCGAGCGCGCGGTCATAGGGGTGGTTGGCGATGCCCTGCGCGACCAGCCAGGTCAGCGCGATGCTCATCGGCCACAGCAGCAGCAGCGGCGCGAGCATCCAGTCGAGGATCTCGCCGAACAGCGAACGCTGTTCCGGGGGGCGCTTGATCAGCATCGCGGCGCGAGCTTATCCGCGCCGCCGTCGCGCGAGCAGGCTCAAGAGGGGATTTTCTCGAGGCAGTAGCCCAGCCCTCGCACCGTGGCGATGCGCACCGGCCCCTGCTCGATCTTCTTGCGCAGCCGGTGGATGTAGACCTCGATCGCGTTGTTGCTGACCTCGTCGCCCCACTCGCACAGGCGTTCCACGAGCTGGTCCTTGCTGACCAGGCGTCCGGCGCGCTGCAGCAGCACCTCCAGCAGGGACAGCTCGCGCGCCGACAGCTCGACCATCTGGTCGTTGAGGTAGGCCACGCGGCCGGTGGCGTCGAAGCTCAGCGGGCCGTGCTTGATGATCGTCGAGGCCGTGCCCAGGCCGCGGCGCGTGAGCGCGCGTACGCGCGCCTCGAGTTCGGCCAGCGCGAAGGGCTTGGCCATGTAGTCGTCGGCTCCGAGGTCCAGGCCCTTGACGCGCTGCTCGACACTGTCGGCGGCGGTGAGGATCAGCACCGGCACGCTGGCGCCGCGGCCGCGCAGCTTGCGCAGCACCTCCAGGCCATTCATCTTGGGCAGGCCCAGGTCGAGGATCACGAGGTCGAACTCGTGCGACGAAAGCGCGGCGTCGGCTTCGCTGCCCGAGCCGACCTGGTCGACCGCGTAGCCGCCCTTGCGCAACGTGCGCAGCAGGCCGTCGGCCAGGACCTGGTCGTCTTCGGCAATCAGGATTCGCATGCTTGTCTCCTCGCAGCGCCGGCTCTCGGGGGCCGGCGGCGGTATGTCTTCATTGTAGGGAGAGGGTCTGCGTTGGCGAGAAAACCACTGGACAAACATCCAGCCTGAGCAATAATCCAGTCCCAGCCGATCGAACCGGAGACCCGCTGCATGGACGCCCCCGTCAAAGCCCTGAACACCGAAAAAGCCAAGGCCCTGCAGGCCGCCCTCGCCCAGATCGAGAAGCAGTTCGGCAAGGGCTCGATCATGCGGCTCGGCGAAGGCGAGGTCATTGAGGAAGTTCAAGTCGTCTCGACCGGCTCGCTGGGTCTGGACATCGCGCTGGGCGTCGGTGGCCTGCCGCGCGGCCGCGTCGTCGAGATCTACGGCCCGGAGTCCTCGGGCAAGACGACGCTGACGCTGCAGGTCATCGCCGAGATGCAAAAGCTCGGCGGCACCTGCGCCTTCATCGACGCCGAGCACGCGCTCGACGTGCAATACGCGCAAAAGCTCGGCGTGACGCTGTCGGACCTGCTGATCAGCCAGCCCGACACCGGCGAGCAGGCGCTCGAGATCGTCGACGCCCTGGTGCGCTCGGGCTCGGTTGACCTCATCGTCGTCGACTCGGTCGCCGCGCTCACGCCCAAGGCCGAACTCGAAGGCGAAATGGGCGACTCCCTGCCCGGCCTGCAGGCCCGGCTGATGAGCCAGGCGCTGCGCAAGCTCACCGCGACGATCAAGAAGACCAACTGCATGGTGGTCTTCATCAACCAGATCCGCATGAAGATCGGCGTGATGTTCGGCAGCCCCGAAACCACGACCGGCGGCAACGCCCTGAAGTTCTACGCCTCGGTGCGCCTGGACATCCGTCGCATCGGCAGCATCAAGAAGGGCGAAGAGGTCATCGGCAACGAAACCAAGGTCAAGGTCGTCAAGAACAAGGTTTCGCCGCCGTTCAAGACGGCCGAGTTCGACATCCTGTTCGGCGAGGGGGTCTCGCGCGAGGGCGAGATCATCGACATGGGCGTCACCGCCCGCGTGATCGAGAAGTCGGGCGCCTGGTACGCCTACAACGGCGAGAAGATCGGCCAGGGCAAGGACAACGCCCGCGAGTTCCTGAAAGAGAACCCCGGCCTCGCGGTCGAGATCGAGAACAAGGTGCGCGAGTCGCTGGGCATTCCGCTGTTGCCTACTGACGCCGGTGCCGACGCACCGGCCGAAAAGCCGGCGCGCGGCAAGAAGGCGGCGGCCGAGGAGTAAGGCCGGCCTCGCAAGACCGGCCGGCCGCGCCGGCCGATCTCCCGCAGCGCCGGCTCCGAGCCGGCGCGCTTGTTTCTGCCCCTGTCCACGATGTCTCGCCGCCCACCGCCCACGCTCAAGGCCAAGGCGCTCGCGCTGATCGCACAGCGCGAGCACAGCCGCATCGAGCTGCGCCGCAAGCTGGCTCGGCATCGGCAAAAACTCGCTGAGCGCGCCCAGGCCAGTCTGCTCGAAGGCGTGGCACCGACTGTGCCGGTGCCCGAAGAAGGCGAGATCGACGCGCTGCTCGACTGGCTCGCGAGCAAGGACCTGCTGAGCACCGAACGCTTCGTCGAGACACGGGTGCAGGCGCGCGCCGCGCGCTTCGGCAATCTGCGCATCCGTCAGGAGCTCGCCCAGCACGGCATCGAGCTCGATCCAGAGACGGCTCAGCAGCTCAAGGCCAGCGAGGTCGCGCGTGCTCGCGCCGTGTGGCTCAAGCGCTTCGGGCAGCCGGCGCTCGATGCCGCTGGGCGTGCCAAGCAGATGCGCTTCCTGGCCGCGCGCGGCTTTGCCGCTGAGGTTGTGCGCCGCGTGGTCGGCGGGGTTGAGGACCCGACCTGATCAAGAGGTCACTTCAGCAGCGCCAGGGGCGGTTCACAGCCCCAGCATCAGCTTCAGGTTCTGCACCGCCGCGCCAGAAGCGCCCTTGCCGAGGTTGTCCAGCCGCGCGACCAGCAGGGCATGGCGCCGCGCAGCGTTGCCGTAGACCCGCAGCTCCAGGCGGTTGGTGTCATTGAGCGCTTCGGGCTCGAGCTTGCCACCCTCGGCCGCGACCTCCTGGGCCGGCACGACGCGCACGAACTCGCTGCCCGCATAGCGCTGGGCCAGTGCCGATTCCAGGTCGGTCGGTTGCGGTCGGCCGTTGAGCAGGTCGAGCTGCAGCGCCACCTGCACCAGCATGCCCTGGCGGAAGTTGCCGACGCTGGGCACGAAGATCGGTCGGCGCGTCAGCCGCCCGTACTGCTGCATCTCGGGCAGGTGCTTGTGCTCCAGGCCCAGGCCGTAGAGCTCGAACGGCGGTGCCGATCCGGCCTCGTAGGCCTCGATCATCGACCGTCCGCCGCCCGAGTAGCCGCTGACGGCGTGCACGGCGACGGGGTAGTCGGCGGGCAGAAGGCCGGCGTCGACCAACGGGCGGATCAGTGCGATCGCGCCGGTCGGGTAGCAGCCGGGGTTGGCCACGCGGCGCGAATCGGCGACCGCGCGCGCCTGCTCCCCGGTCAGCTCCGGAAAGCCGTAGACCCAGCCCGGCGCGACGCGGTGCGCGGTGCTGGCGTCGATGATGCGCGGCCCGCCGCCCGGCAGCGAGTCGGCCAGCGCAACCGATTCGCGCGCGGCATCGTCGTGAAGGCACAGCACGACCAGGTCGACGCCACGCATCAGCTCGCGCTTCGCGTCGGGGTTCTTGCGCTGCGCCGGATCGATGCTGACCAGCTCGATGCCAGGCATGCCGGCGAGGCGGTCGCGGATGCCCAGGCCGGTGGTGCCGGCCTCGCCGTCGATGAAGATGCGCGCGGGGGTACGGTTCATGGCGGGCTCGAAAGCGGGAGAAGCGGGCCGGAGGCGAGACCGGCATCGTAGCGCCCCAGACCCCGATTGGTGCGGCGCACCATGCTAAAGTCCGCGGGCTTTGCGCCCGGCGGCGCGGCGTCCCAGACAGTACCGCGCCCGATGGCCCTTCCCCCTGCCAGCCCGAATCGACAGTTGAAGCACCAGCGCTGCTTCGACGTCCAGGTCTTCGCGCGCGGCGATGGTCTGTGGGAAGTGGATGCGCGTCTCACCGACGTCAAGACGCGCGACCTGGCCACCGCCGGCGGCGTGCGCCCGGCCGGCGTGCCCTTGCATGAGATGCTGCTGCGCCTGGTGGTCGACACCGAGTTGACGATCCACGAGTCCGGCGCCGAAACCTACTGGATGCCCTACCCCGGCCAGTGCAACGATCACGGCGACGCCTACGGTCGGTTGGTCGGCCTGAATCTCCTGCGCGGATTTCGCGCCGCTCTCAAGGAGCGCCTCGGCGGCGTGCTCGGCTGCACCCACATCACCGAGCTGGCGCAGGTGCTGCCGACCGCGGTGATCCAGGCCTTCGCCGGCGAGGTGATCGACACGCGCGAAGGCGGCCAGGACGGCACGCCGCCGTTCCAGATCGACCGCTGCCACGCGCTGCGCCGCGACGGCGAAGCGGTGCGCCAGTTCTATCCGCGCTGGTACCGGCCGAGCCAGGGCCGCCCAGCGCACAATGCGGCTCCCGCCGCGGACCCCTTCTCCCCCGACCCCCGCCCCGCGCGCTAGAAACCAACGAGACGGCGGCGGCGCATTCCCAGAAGTCCCCCTCGAGCAGAGACAGCCCATGAAGATCCACGAGTACCAAGGCAAGGAGATCCTGCGCCAGTTCGGCGTGCCGGTGCCGCGCGGCATTCCCGCGTTCACCGTGCAAGAAGCGGTCGAGGCCGCGCAGAAGCTGGGCGGCCCGGTGTGGGTCGTCAAGGCGCAGATCCACGCCGGCGGCCGCGGCAAGGGCGGCGGCGTCAAGCTCGGCAAGAGCATCGACGAGGTCAAGACGCTGGCCGGCCAGATCCTCGGCATGCAGCTCAAGACGCACCAGACCGGCCCCGAGGGCCAGAAGGTGCGCCGCCTGTACATCGAGGAAGGCGCCGACATCAAGAAGGAGTACTACGTCTCGCTGGTCACCGACCGCGCGACGCAGAAGGTCGCCTTCATCGCCTCGAGCGAAGGCGGCATGGACATCGAGGAAGTGGCCCACGCCACGCCCGAAAAGATCATCACCGACTACATCGATCCGCTGACCGGCCTTTCCGCCGAGCAGGCCAAGAAGATCGCGGCGGCCATCGGCCTGCCGGAGGCTTCGCACGCGCAAGCCGTCGACCTGTTCCAGAAGCTCTACCGGTGCTACATGGACACCGACGCGTCGCTGGTCGAGATCAACCCGCTGAACTGCGACAGCAAGGGCAATCTCATCGCGCTCGACGCGAAGTTCAACTTCGACGCCAACGCGCTGTTCCGCCATCCCGAGATCACGGCCTATCGCGATCTCGATGAAGAAGATCCCGCCGAGATCGAGGCTTCGAAGTTCGACCTCGCCTACATCCAGCTCGACGGCAACATCGGCTGCCTGGTCAACGGCGCGGGCCTCGCGATGTCGACCATGGACACGATCAAGCTGTTCGGCGGCGAGCCGGCCAACTTCCTCGACGTGGGCGGCGGCGCGACCGCCGAGAAGGTCACCGAGGCCTTCAAGATCATGCTCAAGAACCCGGAAGTGAAGGCCATCCTGGTCAACATCTTCGGCGGCATCATGCGCTGCGACACCATCGCCGACGGCGTGATCACCGCCTCGAAGGCGGTCGGCCTGAAGGTGCCGCTCGTCGTGCGCATGAAGGGCACGAACGAGGACCTGGGCAAGAAGATGCTGGCCGAGAGCGGCCTGCCCATCATCTCGGCCAACACGATGGCCGAAGCCGCGACTGCCGTGGTCGCCGCCGTCAAGAAGCAATGACCTGAAGGACTAGACAGATGAGCATCCTGATCAACAAGGACACCAAGGTCATCACGCAGGGCATCACCGGCAAGACGGGCCAGTTCCACACCCGCGGCTGCCGCGACTACGCCAACGGCAAGAACTGCTTCGTCGCCGGCGTGAACCCCAAGAAGGCCGGCGAGGACTTCGAGGGCATTCCGATCTACGCCAGCGTCAAGGACGCCAAGGGCGCCACGGGCGCGACCGTCAGCGTGATCTACGTGCCGCCCGCGGGTGCGGCCGACGCCATCTGGGAAGCGGTCGATGCCGACCTCGACCTGGTGGTCTGCATCACCGAAGGCATTCCGGTGCGCGACATGCTGGTCGTGCGCAACAAGATGAAGGCCAAGGAGGCCGCCGGCGGCAAGAAGACCCTGCTGCTGGGCCCCAACTGCCCCGGCCTGATCACGCCCGATGAGATCAAGATCGGCATCATGCCCGGCCACATCCACCGCAAGGGCCGCATCGGCGTGGTCTCGCGCTCGGGCACGCTGACCTACGAGGCGGTCGCGCAGCTCACCGAACTGGGCCTGGGCCAGAGCTCGGCGGTCGGCATCGGCGGCGATCCGATCAACGGCCTCAAGCACATCGACGTGATGCGCATGTTCAACGACGATCCGGACACCGACGCGGTGATCATGATCGGCGAGATCGGCGGTCCCGACGAGGCGGAAGCCGCGCGCTGGTGCAAGGACAACATGAAGAAGCCGATCGTCGGCTTCATCGCCGGCGTCACCGCGCCCCCGGGCAAGCGCATGGGCCACGCCGGTGCGCTGATTTCGGGCGGTGCCGACACGGCCGACGCCAAGCTCGAGATCATGGAAGCCTGTGGCTTCACGGTGACCCGCAACCCGTCCGAGATGGGCAAGCTGCTCAAGGGCCTCCTCTGATCCTGCACGACGGCCGTTACGGCCGTCGCGATGAGGCCGCCTGTGGGCGGCCTTCTTCTTTGTCGTGGGGCTTGCAGCCCCCTACACTGCGCGGCACGGCGCCAGCGGCGGCCGGCCACGACGCACGAGGACACACGATGGAACAGTTCCTGACCCCGGAGTTCTGGGTCGCGGTCGGTCAGATCATCATGATCGACATCCTGCTCGGCGGTGACAACGCGGTCGTGATCGCGCTGGCGTGCCGCAAGCTGCCGCCCAAGCTTCGCACGCAAGGCATCCTGTGGGGCACCGCCGGCGCGATCGTGCTGCGCGTGGTGCTGATCTTCTTTGCGCTGCAGCTGCTGCAGATCCCGTTCCTGAAGCTCGTCGGCGCGCTGCTGCTGCTGTGGATCGGCGTCAAGCTGCTGCTGCCTGAGCACGACGACGACCACGCCAACATCCAGGCCAGCGACAAGCTCTGGGCCGCGGTGAAGACGGTCATCGTGGCCGACTTCGTGATGAGCCTGGACAACGTGATCGCGATCGCCGGCGCCGCCCAGGGCGCGGCCGACCATCACGAACTGCCGCTGGTGATCTTCGGCCTGCTGGTGTCGATCCCGATCATCGTCTGGGGCAGCCAGCTGGTCATCAAGCTGATGGACCGCTTCCCGCTGATCATCACGCTGGGCGGCATGCTGCTCGGCTGGATCGCCGGCACGATGGCGGTTTCCGATCCGGCGGTCGCCGATCCCGAGAAGTGGTTGCAGATTCCCAAGATCGCGCAGACCGACGCGGTGAAGTACGCCGCCGGCATCGCCGGTGCGCTGCTGGTGCTGGCGATCGGCAAGGCCCTCGGCGCCCGCAAGGGCGCCGCCGACAGCGCGGCGAGCACCTGAGCGCGCGAGCGCCCTGACCGTGACCACGACACAGGCGCTCTGGTTCGGTCTGGCCCTCGCGGCGGTGCTTGGTCTGCTGTGGTGGCTGGCGCGGCGCGGTGCGCGCGGCGACCGGCGGCGAGTGGGCAGTGCACCCGCCACGCAGTACGCCAGTACCAACTACGCCGAGACGCAGGTCGCCGAGGCGGGCGACACGGTGGTCGACCTGGCGCTGGCGGTCGCGCCGGGCCGCCGGCTCGGGCACTTTCGCATCGAGCGCGACCTGGCGCGCGGCGCGATGGGCATGGTGATGCTCGGCGTCGACGAGCGCAGCGGCCAGCCGATCGCGCTCAAGACCATGGCCTTGGGCCGCGAATTCCATGGCCAGGCGCTGCTCGACGCGCGCGCTCGCTTCTTCCGCGAGGCCGAGATGGCCGGGCGGCTCCAGCACCCCGACATCGTGCGCGTGCTCGATGCCGGCGAGGAAGGCGGCCTGGCCTACATCGCGATGGAGCTGCTGCGCGGCCACGACCTCAGCCGCCACGCGCAGCCGGCCACGCTGCTGCCCGCCGCGCAGGTGGTGGCGACGCTGGCGCGCGTGGCCGATGCGCTCGATTTCGCGCACCGACAGGGTGTGATCCACCGCGACATCAAGCCGGCGAACATCATGGTCGACCCGGCGCACGACTCGGTGAAGGTCACCGACTTCGGCATCGCCCACATCGCCGACGCGACGCAAACACGCACCGGTCTCGTGCTCGGCACGCCGAGCTTCATGTCGCCCGAACAGATGGCTGGAGAGCGCGTCGACGGGCGCAGCGATCTCTATTCGCTTGGGGTCACGCTCTACCAATTGCTGACAGGACGCTTGCCGTTCGAGGGCGTTTCGATGGCCGCGCTGGTGCGCGCCATCGCCAGCGAGCCGCCGCCCGACCTGCGCGAGCTGCGCCCCGACCTGCCGGCGTCGCTCGCCGAGGTGGTCACGCTGGCCCTGCAGAAGCGGCCCGAAACGCGCTACGCCAGCGGCCGCGATTTCGCCGCCGACCTGCGTGCGGTGCTGCGCGAGATCAAGGCCGCGGCGCCTGTCGAGTCCCGCGAATCGGGGTCCGTGCCGACCGCCGCGCAGCCCCCGGCGCCCGGGCAGAATCGCTGACCTGCCGCGCCGGCATCAGGCCTTCAATCGGACCGGCGCCGTTTTCGTCCATGACCACCGTCGCCCAGCCCACGTTGCGGTTCGAGTTCTGTTGCGCCAGCGACACCGGGCGCTCGCGCAACAACAACGAGGACTCGGTGGCCGTCGACGAGGCGGCCGGCCTGGCCGTCCTGGCCGATGGCATGGGCGGCTACAACGCCGGCGAGGTCGCCAGCGGCATGGCCACCGCCTTCATCCGTGCCGAACTCGGCCGCTGGCTCACCGAAGCCAGCGAGCGCGCCACCGATGGCGACGTGCGCCGCGCGATGGACATCTGCGTCGAGAACGCCAACCGCGCGATCTTCAACGCAGCCAACTCAAATGCGCAGTACGCTGGCATGGGCACGACGCTGCTGCTCACGGTGCTGCGCGACACGCGCGCGCTGATCGGCCACGTCGGCGACTCGCGCTGCTACCGCCTGCGCGGCGGCACGCTCTCGCAGATCACGCGCGACCACTCGCTGCTGCAGGAGCAGATCGACGCCGGGCTGATCACGCCCGCCCAGGCCGCGGTCTCGCAGCACAAGAACCTCGTCACGCGCGCGGTCGGCGTCGAGGACACGGTGCTGCTCGAAACCCACATCCACGAGATGCAGGCCGGCGACAAGCTGCTGCTGTGCTCCGATGGCCTGTCGGACATGATCGACGACGAGCTCATTTCCGACCTGTTGCAGCAGCACGACGCTTTGCCCGAGGCGGCGCAAGCCCTCGTGGACGCAGCCAACGACGCGGGCGGGCGGGATAACATATCGGTGATCCTGGTACACGCGCTCGGACAGTCGCCGACCAGCCGCGGCTGGTGGCCGTTTCGTCGCTAGTGCCGCTGGCGGGCCGCAACATCGGCTGAGCAAGTCAGCGTTGCCAGATCAATCGGATCGACAGCCGGGACAACAACCGAGGTAGGGGCATGGGCAAGCTGGTCGTCTCACTTGACGGGGTCGTCATCAAGGAAGTCCAGGTCACCAAGGACAAGACGACCCTGGGCCGGCGTCCGTACAACGACATCGTGATCGACAACCTCGCCGTCAGCGGCGAGCATGCCGTGCTGCAGATGGTGGGCGCCGACGTCTTCATCGAAGACCTCAACAGCACCAACGGCACCTACATCAACGGCAAGGCAATCAAGAAGCAGCTGCTGCAGCACAACGACACGGTCGAGATCGGCAAGTACAAGATCAAGTACCTGACCGGCGAACACCAGGACTACGAGAAGACCATGGTGATCAAGCCGGGCGCGTTCGGCCCCGGCTCCGGTGCCACGCCGACCTTCCAGCCCACCGCGCCGATGAGCAGCGGCACCTCGGGTTTCGGCGGCCTAGGCCCGAGCGCCTCGGCATCGATCAAGGTGCTCAACGGCGCTGCGGTCGGCCGCGAGGTCGCGCTGACCAAGGTCGTCACCACGGTCGGCAAGCCGGGCGTTCAGGTCGCCTCGATCACCAAGCGGCCGGGTGGCTACGTCTTTGCGCACGTTGAAGGCGCCGCCCGTCCCACCGTCAACGGCACCCCGATCGCCGCCGAGCCCGTGCATCTGAAGAACGGCGACGTCATCGAACTCGCCGGCACGCAGATGCAGTTCGTGCAAGCCTGATCCCCTGCCTGCGGGCGAGCGCCCGCTTCGCGCGTGAAGCAAGGCACGTCGCATCCGTTCCACTTGTCGCCGCCGGCTTGTGCAGGCCGCGACGAGCCGGCACCATCGGGCCGATGACATCGACGAACGGCGTGCGGGTTCAGGTGCTGGGTTGCTCCGGCTCCATCGCCGCCGGCTGCCGCACCACCGCCTTCCTGCTCGACGAGCACACGCTGATCGACGCCGGCACCGGCGTTGGCGACCTGCCGCTCGAGGCGATGACGAAGATCGACGACATCGTCCTCTCGCACTCGCACCTGGACCACGTGCTGGCCATTCCGCTGCTGGCCGACAGCGTGATGCGCGAGCGTTTCGCCGACGCCTCGCGCGGACCGATCCGCGTGCACGGCCTGCCCGCCACGCTGGCCACGCTGCGCCAGCACTTGTTCAACGACCGTCTGTGGCCGGACTTCACGCGCATTCCGAGCGTGGAGCGGCCGATCCTGTCACTGCACGCATTCGAGGTGGGCCAGGTGCTGGCACTCGGGCCGGCCGAGCGTTCGCGCCGGCTAGAAGTCCTCCCGGCGCGTCACACGGTGCCAGCCGTCGGCTTTGCGCTCGACGCGCCGGCCGGCTGGTGGGTCTACAGCGGCGACACCGGGCCGAACCCGGCGCTGTGGGCGGCGCTGCGCGGGCGGCGCATCGCTCACCTCGTGATCGAAACCGCGTTCGGTGACGAGGAGCGCTGGCTGGCGGACATCTCGGGCCATCTGTCCCCGGGCACGCTGGCGGGCGAACTGGCGCAGCTGCCGGGGAGCGTGCCGGTGCACATCACTCATCCCAAGCCGGGCGAGGCGGTGGCGGTGATCGAGCAGATTCGTGCGATTGACACGGCGCACGAGATCGAACCGCTGGCCGCCGGGCAGGTGTTCGAGCTGTAACGGCGGACGAACAACTGACGCAGCGCGTCACATCGCGCGCTGGACAAGGCGGCGAAGCTGACCCTCCCCGTCATTGGGCCGCAGCAACAGGCGTCGCATCGGTGGAATTGCGCACGGTTCGAGGCCCATCTCCGGCTGGCACGGGGGCTGCAACTCGCAGCGCGTCCAACGGACAACCTCTTTGCAAAGGAAGGGACATCTCAATGAAGCGCGTTCAACAGGGTTTCACCCTCATCGAACTGATGATCGTCGTGGCGATCATCGGCATTCTGGCGGCGGTTGCGCTGCCGGCGTATCAGACCTACACCATCAAGGCAAAGGTCTCTGAAGCGATCCTGGCGGCCAGCCAGTGCCGCACGACCGTCGCCGAGGTCTATCAGACCGGTTCGCAGTCTTCGCTGCCGGGCGTCAACGGCTGGGGCTGCGAGGCATCCACCGGCCAGCAGTCGAAGTATGTTGCGACGATCACGACCGACGCTGCCGGCGTCATCACGGTCACCACGTCGGCCGCTGCGGACCTGAAGGACGCCGCGAGCAAGACCATTCGCCTCGTTCCGGCGGATGCGGGCGGCACTGCGCTGGCTGCGACCAGCATCGGCTCGGCCACGGTGGGCACGTTCCTTTGCGGCCCGGGCACCAGCGCTCCCATGGACAAGAAGTACCTGCCGGGTTCGTGCAAGAGCTGATTAAGTTCACTTCTGAACTCGTAGAGGGCGGCTTCGGCCGCCCCTTTTTTTGGGCAGTCTCGCGGACATCATGATCTACGCCTTCGGCCTCGCTGCGTTCTGCATTGCGTGGCTGCTGCCTGGACATTACTTTCCTTGGACAGGGTTTCAGCAGGAGCTGGCCGCTGCGATCGGCGCGCTGCTGATCGGTCTGGCGGCGACGGCATCGACCGGTCAGCGCCGATTGAAGGTGCCATTGATCGCGGCGGCGGCGATCGCGTTCGCCGCCGTGCCGATGCTGCAGTGGCTCGCGGGACGCGTGCCGTTCCTGGCGGACGCGTTGCTGCCCAGCTTGTACCTCGCCGGCTTCGGCATGACGATCATTGCCGCGCGTGCGCTGGCAGCAGTTCCCGATCAGCGCTTTGCTGCTGGCCTGTTCGCTGCCGTTCTCGTTGCCGGCCTGGTTTCCCTGGGCATTGGACTAGGACAGTGGCTGCAGGTGGGCTGGCTCAGCTACATCGAACAGCTGGATCGTGGTGCGCGCGTCTTCGCCAACTTCACACAGCCCAACCATCTGGCCAGCATGTTTGGACTGGCGGTCGTGGCAGCGCTCTGGCTGTTCGAGATGCGCCGCATCGGCCGCATCGGCATCTCGATCCTGATCATCGCCTTCGTATTCGGTCTGGTCATGACGCAGTCGCGCGTCGGTTGGCTGTTTGCTGCGGTCTTAGCGCTCTGGTGGGTTCTGGCGAGATCGCGTGCCGGCCTGCGTACGACCGGCTTCGGTATCGCCGTCGGGCTCGCGTGCTTCATCGCGTTCACGGTGGCGTGGAGTCCGATCAATCAGGCGCTCGACATCCCGACGGCGACCGTCCTGTCCGACCGCGTCCAGCAGGTCGGCGGACGCAGCATTCACTGGCGAATGCTTTGGGACGCGGTCTGGCGCGAGCCCTGTTTCGGGTGGGGCTGGATGCAAGTCAGCGCAGCGCAGCAGCAGGTGGCGCTCGATCATCCGCGATCGCACGAATGGGTCACTTACAGCCACGACCTCGTGCTCGACCTGCTGATCTGGAACGGAGTGATTCTCGGGACCTTGGTCTGCGTGGCCCTGACGTGGTGGATCGTCAGCCGGTGCCTGCGCTGCCGCGATGCGACCACGTGGTGCGCGATGGCCGCCGGCGGTGTGGTCCTGGCGCATGCGCTGGTCGAGTTTCCCCACGCGTACACCTACTTTCTGCTGCCGCTGGGAGCTTTCCTCGGGATCATCGAGGCGAGGGTCGTGGCGCCTACGTCGGAAGCCCGCATCGTCAACGTGCACGCGGCTGTCTATGCACTCGGGTTGGCAGCTCTGGGCGCCATGACGGCCTGGATCGCCGTCGAGTACGGCGAAGTCGAGGACGCTGCCCGCCGCGCTCGATTCAAGGAGGCCGGATACGTGACGCGTGGCGACGAGCCCACGGTGCCGGATGTTGTCTTGCTTGACAACCAGCGCGAGTTCATCTGGTTTCGCCTGACGCCGGCGCGGCCGGGTATGGGTGAGGACGACCTCGAGCGCATGCGCCGTGTCAACCAGCGCTTCATGCCGCCGGCAGTGATGCTGCGCTACGCCATGGCCGCGGGACTCAACGGCAAGCCCGAGGCGGCACGGCGCAACCTGGAACTCATCTGCCACTTGTGGAACCGACAGCGATGCGAGGAAGGTCGCGAGTCCTGGGCGGCGGCACAAGTGAAGTACCCGCAACTGGCAGGCATCCAGTTTCCGGCCGCGGTCGAGCAGAACCGTTGAATTGAAACGAACGCCGGCGTCGTCTGATGCGCTACCGCAAGACGTTGAGAAGCAGCATGGCGGACAGTGCCAGCCAGTCGCGTGGCCGACGCCGCAAGTGGTTGGACCGCAAAGCAAGCCAGATTCGATCGGCCCAGCCGAAGCGCTGCAGCCGCTCGATGACGTCTTCCTGCCCGGCGGGCCAGAACGAGGCGATCCTCAATACCTGGTGGCGAAACCAGCCATTGCGAAGCCGCTCCCACCGACGCGTTACGCCGGTGGTGCCGAAGTTGGCGCCCAGTTCGTTGTGCGCGTGCTGGCGATAGAGCAGGCTCGGCGTCGGGTCGATGAACCATCGGTATCCGTTCGAGCGTGCATAAGCGTAGATCAGCCAGTCGTGGTAGCCAATGCCGACGAAGCGCTCCGGATCGACGTTGATTTCGTGCTGCAGCGCAAGGGCGAGTCGACGCCCGATCACATAGGTGCAGCCCGGGCCTGCTGGTTCGAAAAGATGATCGAACCTGCGCTGAGCATGCGCCTTACCGAGCGGCTTGCGCTTCCCGTCGGGCCAGAAGGCAATGGCGTCGGACGAAAAGCCGTCGGTGTCTCCCGATGCAAGCCGACGCAGTGCCGTGTCGAGACGGCCTGGGAGCCAGATGTCGTCCTGGTCGGCGAGCGCAACGGCGTCGGTTTCGCCGAGCTCGGCCTCGCGCAACAGCCGCAGGAAGTTGCCGCAGGCGCCGAGGCGCTGCCCGGCGTTTGGAAGAACCCGCACCCGGCCGGTGTCCCGTGCCCAGCGTTGCAGCACCTCGCCAGTCGCGTCGGTCGAGCCATCATCGCTGGCCAGCACCGATACCGATACGCTCGCGTCCTCTTGCGCGAAGATGCTTGCGAGTTGCTCGTCGAGCCACGGCGCGCCGTTGAAGGTCGCGAGGAGAACGATGACTTGTCGGGGCATGATGTGCGTCGCGACGCTTGGTCGAAATGGAGCGCGGTCAGGTTCCGATCGCAGCAGCTCCGTGCTGAAGAACGGACGTTGCCTTAATCTTCCTTGCCGATTCCTGACTACATTGAACCGCACCCGATGATCGAGCAGTCTCCACTTTGGCAACGCGTCGTCGCTGTCATCGTGCTTTTCCGCACAGACAACGATCCTCTGCCGCGCGTGCGCCAGCTCGCTGATGGCTTGCGGCACGTCATCGTTGTGGACAACTCGCCGCAAGGACATCCGGCACTTCTTGGCGCGGAGCTTG
Organism: Caldimonas sp. KR1-144; assembly: GCF_049446155.1. Classification (NCBI taxonomy): domain Bacteria; kingdom Pseudomonadati; phylum Pseudomonadota; class Betaproteobacteria; order Burkholderiales; family Sphaerotilaceae; genus Caldimonas; species Caldimonas sp. KR1-144. The sequence goes on along the minus strand of NZ_JBMSEE010000005.1, from coordinate 95,580 downwards.
GCGGGATTCGGCTGATCCGAAACGCCAATGCCGGGTTACTGGCGGGTGCCTACAACCGAGCCATCGAAAGCCTCGAACGCGATTGGCCCGCTGCTACGCACGTGACATTCCTCGACGAAGACAGCGATGTCCATGCGCTTCATGTGTTCCTGCGGCATCCGCCGGTTGCGACGCTGCTCGAAGATTTGTCCACGGCAGCCGTGGCGCCCATCTACCGCGACCGCGCGACAGGCCTTCGCGGTAAGCACATGGTGCTCGGGCGGTTCTGGTTCCGTTGGCTGCCGCGTGAGGTATCGGGTGTGCATCGGGTCAGCTTCCTGATCAACTCCATGGCCGTATGGCGTTTGTCGGCCCTCAAGCGCATCGGTGAGTTCGACGAATCGCTCGGGGTCGACCATATCGATACCGACTACTGCCTGCGCAGTCGGCGCTGCCAATTGCGCCTGTATGTTTGCGGCGACGTCGAGTTCGAGCATTCGATCGGCCAACGCCGGTCATATCGTGTGTTGGGCGTGCAGCTTCAAAGCGGTGGTCACAGCCCGGCGCGGCGATTCGCGATCGCGCGAAACACGATGGCATTGGCCCGAGCGCATGTTCGTTCGTTGCCGGCGTTTTCAGTCCTTTGTGGCGTTCGCATGATCTACGAGGCTATGGGCATCTTGCTGGCTGAGGATCACCGCCGCGAGAAACTGACCGCATTGGGCAGGGGCCTGCTGGCCGGTTTGAAGCCGCGACGAGCCGCGTAGGGGGGGCGCTGGTGCCCGCAACCTAGCGACCATCGCCGCTCATGCCCTGGGAAAGGAAGTGTCGATCTCGTCCATGAACCGTGCGCGCTCCTGAGCAATGTGCGATCGGTACGCGTCGAAGTTCCCAGCATGATCGTCGAAGCGCGAGAAGATCGCCCGCACCAAAGTCGCGAAGCGCTGCTCGAACGCGTCACTCGACTCGTCCAGCTTGTAGGCGTCTGGAATCGGGAGGTCTTCCTGGAAGCCGGCACTGCCGCGGCGGCCCGTGATGACGCAACAACCGGACGCGGCGGCTTCCCTAGGCATTCGATCCTTCCCGGGGTGGTGGCCGAAGTCCATGTACAGCATGGACGATTGCAGCGTAGCGCTCATCTCGAAGCGGCTGAGTCCCCGCAGCGCCATGAATTCGACATCGGGCATCTGCCGCATCAGGCGCTGGGTCGTCGCGATGCCCTTCTTCGGATTGAAAAGAATCCTTCGCGTTCGCGAGGCGGCATGGATCGGCGAGACGATGTCGCTGGTCACATAGTCGGAGAGCATCTGCGCCGGCAGCCCGAGCGCATGGACGAAATCGAGGGCGTATCGAGACTGGCAGAAATGGTCGACCCGCCGCAGCTCGGCGCGCGACAAATTGCGACGTTGCAGCGCGAAGCGAACGCGGCGCAGCAGATCCGCCCACGCACTCAGTCGCTCGACGCCGAAAAAGTAGTCGACAGATAGCCACCAGACCGCCCGGCGCGCACGACGAAACCGGCGCAGGAGATAGGTCGCCGACTCGGGCGCAATGACATATTCGTGCGGTAGGTCCTGCGGCTGGCGAACACTCACGTCGTAGTGCGCGAACGGCTCAGGGATATCCTGCGAAGCATTTGCCGGGAAGTAGCTGATGTAGGCCTTGCGGCCCAGCTTTCTCAGTCCATCGACAAGTTGATGGAGCGCCTCCGGCCCGCCAGTGACGTAACTGGACGGTGCGAAGACGAAGTATGCCCTGTCGGGCGCCTTGCCCTCAGAATCAGACGGCACCCATCTTCTCCGATAGCATCAGGGCCCGCGCGACCGCCTGATCCATGTTGTAGTACTGATAGTCACCCAGTCGGCCAGCAAAGACGACGTTTGGTGCCTTGCGGGCCGCGAGATCGGCATAGCGCTGATACAGCGCACGATTCTCTTCACGAGGGATCGGATAGTAGGGTTCGTTCTCGCCTTCCTTATGAGCCACCGGGTACTCCGTCACGATGCCGGTCTTGCCATTGAGAACCTGCCCGGTGAGCGTTTTCTGCTCGGTGATCCGGGTGAACGGTTCGAGGCCGGGATAGTTATGCGTTCCCGTTGTCTGGAATCGATCGACCGAGAGGGTCTCATGTTGGAAGCGCAGCGATCGGTAAGGCAGTCGACCGAGCTCGAAGTCGAAATACTCGTCGATGCGTCCGGTAAAGAACATCCGATCAAAGGCGACGCCTTGCATGGCATCGAGGTGTGACATCCCGAGATGGACCTCCACGCCAGTCACGTCAGCCATACGCCGCGCCATCTCGCCGTAGCCGCCCTGCGGCATCGCCTGGTACGTGTCTTGGAAGTATCGGTCGTCGTGGGAAACGAAGACCGGGACTCGCGCCGTCACGGCGGCATCGAGATCCTCAGGCTCGAGCTCCCACTGTTTTCGCGTGTAGTGAAGGAACACGTGCTCGTAGACGAACCCCGCGAGTGCCTGCAGTCGCGGTTGAGCGCATTGCTTCAGATCCAGAATGGGCACCTTCGCGCCGAATCCGTACTGCGCGACGAGCATCTCCTTGATCTGCGCTGCTTCGCCGGAGTCAAAGACTCGGTCGATCGAAGTCAGATTGAACGGGATGGGGATCCACGATCCTTCGACAAGCCCGAGGACGCGGTGTTCATAAGGCCTCCAGCGGGTGAACACGCTCAAGTAGTCCCACACCTTCTGGCTGTTGGTATGAAAGATGTGCGGCCCATAAACGTGCGTGAGGATGCCGTGCTCATTCGGCGCGTCGAAGGTGTTTCCGCCGAGGTGGCTGCGCCGGTCGATCACCATGACTTTCCGGCCGAACCGCGAGGCCATCCGTTCGGCGAAAGTCAAGCCGGTCAAGCCTGCGCCAACGACAAGCCAGTCGAACTTGATCATGATGAGATGTGCAGTTTCGTCGCCGTAATGAAGCGAATAGCCATACCGCCAAAGACGGTAGCTTCAGCGGCCAGGAGCGACCATGCCGCGCCCGGCGATCCGTAGGCAGCCGGCAGGGTCAGCAGCAAGCCGATGCCCATCACGGCTCCGACTGCGATGCAGCGGTTGAAGAATTGGTCATCTCGGAGCGGGAGCAGCCACAACATGCCCAGCACGGTCGAGCCGTAGAGTGGCGCCAGGATCCAGCAGAGCACGCGCAGGACGTCCCCCGCGGAGGAGGCGAGCTCCGCGCCTGCGAACAACTGCATAACGGCGTCGTCGCCGAGGAACAGCAAAGCGGCGGCAACCAACCCAGAAGTTACCGCCATGGCGAGGAGCCGCGACGATACGCGCAAGAACACGATGGGGTCTCGTTGCTGCAATTCACATTGCACAGGGTACAGAACCAGCGTCAGCGGTTGCAGCGGCGCCGCGAAGGCGCGGACCATCCGGTCCGCGATATGGAACGCCGCCACGCCCGGCAACGGCACGACCAGCGCCAACAGCGCCGGGACGGCGGCCGTGTAGCTCGTGGTGAGCGCACGGAACGAGGCCATGCTGCCCGTCATGCGCAATCCGCTCAGAACAATAGAGGTGCTCAGCGAGGGACGACCCAGTGAAGCGTGGATCCAAACGAGCGAGAGAGCCGGTGCCAGCCCGTAGAGCACACAATAGCACCAGAGCGTCGATGCCACGTCGCGAGCAGCCAATGCGAATATGGCTGCGCCACCCACCATGGCGGCGACTTCGATTGCCGCGTGGCGGCGCAGTTGGCCGGTGGCCTGGAAATACCACGCGTTCGTCCACCCCGTAGCTACCGTCAGTGCGGCCGTGGCCATGACGGATCCCGGCGTCAACGCGTGGACACCGAATCCCCATGCGACGAGTGCCGCGACGGCCAGAAGACAGGCCGCGACAGCCACGCGCGCGCCCAGCACTTGCTCGGCGATGCGGCGCCGCTCGAGTTGCGATGCATTAACGGCTGCGCGTGTTGCGCTGAGGCCGAATCCGAGCTCGACGAGTATCGACAGCGACATGGCGACCGAAACAAGCACCGCCACCAAGCCAAAAGAGGACGGATCGAGCCGCCTCGCAAGGAGCGGGACGACGAGCAGCGGAACGGCCAGCTTGAAGGCTGATCCCGCGTAGGTGGCCAGCGTATCGATGGCGGTGGCTCGAGGCATGAGGCGGCTCAGCGGGTTGGCCGGCCCAGGTTTCTGATTCGGGCTCGCGCGATGTGTAGCATCCGAACGTTCCGCAATGCGACTCGGCATCAGATGGCAGCAGATTCTCGGCGATTGAAACGGGCAGTCCGCTCTGATACGGCTGGTGCGCCCTCCAGGCGAGGAGCACCGTGACGAGTTTAGCCATCGCCCTGCTGGTGTCGCTCGCCATCGCGGCGGTTATCCTGGCCTGCTCTCGCGGGCGGCATGCCGCGTGGCACGATCATGAACTGCGCGGCGTGCAGAAGTTCCACGCGCGCCCGGTTCCGCGCGTGGGCGGAGTGTGCATCGCCGGCGGACTGTCCGCGCTGGTGTGCTGGGTGGGCCTCACCGGTCGAGGTCCGCACGCTGAACTCTTGCTGGTGTTGCTGTGCGGCCTGCCCGCCTTCGCTGCCGGGCTGCTCGAGGACCTCACCAAGCGTGTTTCCGCGACCACGCGGTTGGCGGCGACCATGGTCAGCGGCGCCATGGCCTTCTTTATGCTCGATGCTCAGCTCAAGTCGGTCGAGTTGCCAGTCCTCGACTGGCTGATGAACTACACGGTGTTCAGTCTGGCCTTCACCATGATCGCCACCGGTGGCGTTGCCAATGCAGTGAACATCATCGACGGCTACAACGGTCTCACGGCCGTCGTCGTATCGGTGATGCTGCTGTCGCTGAGCTATGTAGGTTGGCAAGTGGGCGACAACCTAGTCGTGTCGGTCGCGCTGGCCGGTACGGGCGCACTAATGGGCTTCTTCGTCTGGAACTGGCCGCGGGGACTGATCTTCCTGGGCGATGGCGGGGCCTATTTTCTCGGTTACCTGGTGGCCGTGCTGTCTTTCCTGCTCGTCTCCCGGCACGCCAACGAGGTATCGCCGTGGTATCCGTTGCTGCTGGCCATCTACCCAGTCTTCGAGACGCTGTTTTCCATCTGGCGCAAGCGCATCGTGCGCGGCCACAGCCCCGGTATCCCGGACGGCCTGCACCTTCATATGCTGGTGTTTCGTCGCCTGGTGCGCTGGGCGGTCGGGCGCCGAGACGCGGCCAGCCTCACGCTGCGCAACAGCCTCACTGCCCCTTACCTCTGGCTGCTGTCCAGTCTCGCGGCGCTGCCGGCGACGCTGTTCTGGCGCCAGCCCACGCTGCTCAAGCTGTTCGTCGCCGTGTTTTGCGTGCTCTACGTGTGGCTCTACCTAAGTCTGGTGCGCTTCCGCGCGCCACGCTGGCTGATGGTGCGCGGACGGCGCGGCGGCCTGCTCAGTCGCTTCAAGGACGATCTCTGACGTGACGCTGGACGACGAGCCGGACGACGCCGAGGTCGCCAGGCGGTGGACCGCCGGCGCGGTCTTCATGCTGGCCGTGGCGGCGCCGCTCCTGCTGGCGCCGTCATCGGTGCCGGACGCGGTGTTCTACAACCAGGCCGCCGCGGCGCTCGGCTGGGGCGCGGTGCTGGCCGGTGCTTGGTGGCCTCGGCCGGCACGACCATCGTTGGCGGTGTCCTGGTACGGGATCTGGCCGGTGCTGGCGGCGCTCGGCGGGCTGGCGCTGGTGGCGCTCGGGTCACAGGCGGCGGCGGCTTGTGTGCTGGCCGCCGCGTTGGTGGTGGTGGCGGCAAGCCAGGCCGTGGGCCAGTCCGACGAACCACTGCTCGCGATGGGACACGCATGGTGGATCGCCGGCGGCCTGAGCGCGGTCATCGCCGCAGTCCAGTACTTTGCCCCGTCGCTCGCCGACGGCTGGCTGGTCGCCGCCAGCGGGACCGCCGGCCGCGCAGTCGGCAACATGCGCCAGCCCAATCACCTTGCCACGGCGCTGCTGTGCGCCATCGTCTGGACCGCTTGGCTCTGGCGTGTCGGTCGCCTGCGGCCCTGGCTGGCGGGAGGCTCGATCACCGCGATGGTGTTTGCGGTGGCGCTGAGTGCGTCGCGCACCGGTGCATTGTCGCTCTCCGTGCTGCTGGCGTGGGCCGTGGTCGATCGCTCGCTGCCACGTGCCGCACGGCGCGTATTGGCATTCACGCCGCTAGCCTACCTGGTGTTCTGGGCGTTGCTAGCCGCCTGGGCGCAGTTCGCGAGCCAGCACTTCTACGCCGCGGACCGACTCCAATCGTCCGCCGACATCAGCAGCTCGCGCTTCGCCATCTGGAAGAACGCCGCCGTGCTGATCGCGCAGAACCCATGGACCGGCGTCGGCTGGGGCAACTTCAACTTCGCCTGGACGTTCACGCCCTTTCCCGACCGGCCTGTCGCGTTCTTCGATCACACGCACAACCTCCCGCTGCAGCTGGCCGTGGAGATCGGCGTTCCGGCCACTTTGGCCGTGTTGGGCTTGGTCGGTTGGGCGCTCTGGCGGGCACGCGGTGCGTGGGCGTCTCGCCAGGCGATGGACGCGCAGCATCCTGGGCGTGCTGCGTTCGTGATGCTGGTGGTCCTGGGTGTCCACAGCTTGCTCGAGTACCCGCTGTGGTATGCCTACTTCCTTCTGCCGGCGGCGTGGGCCATGGGGCTGTTCATCGGCAGCGCGCCGCGGCGAAGCGCTGGTGATGCGCTCTCCGTGTGGCCGCCGAGGCTCATGCAAGCGGCAGCTGCGTTGATGATCATCGGCGCGCTGTACGCCGCCTGGGACCATCGACGCATCGAGGTGATCTTCTCGCCGCCTGCCGATGCAGCGCCGCTCGCCGAGCGCATCGAGCGCGGACAGCGCAGCCTGCTGTTCGGCCACCATGCCGATTACGCGGCGGTCACGACGCCGCCGCGCGACCAGCGCCTGGCCACGTTCCACCGGCCCGTGCATCAGCTCGTCGATGTGCGGCTGCTGATCGCCACCATCGAGGCGCTCAAGGCCAACGGTCGCGACGCCGAGGCGCTTTATGCCGCGCAGCGGCTGCGCGAGTTCCGCCGGCCCGATGCGCAGGCCTACTTCAAGAATTGCGACACACCGGAGCCGCCCTGGCAATGCAACACGCAGTCTGTACCGCTGACCTGGCGCGACATCGACCGCGTATTGCGTTGAGTCGCGGTCAGCCGCCGGCCGCCCTCCAGTGGCCCGACTTGCCGCCGCGCTTCTCGAGCAGCCTCACGCCGTCGATCACCATGCCGCGGTCGGCGGCCTTGCACATGTCGTAGATCGTGAGCAGGCCGACCTGCACCGCGGTCAGCGCCTCCATCTCGACGCCGGTCGCGCCCACGGTCTCTGCGGTGACGATGCAGCGAACCAGCGATGCAGCGACATCCAGCTCGAACTCGGCCGCCACGCGCGTGAGCGGCAGCGGATGGCACAGCGGAATCAGCTCGGCGGTCCGCTTGGCGGCCTGGATGGCCGCGATGCGCGCGATGCCGATCACGTCGCCCTTCTTCGCCGTGCCCTGCGCGATGAGATCGAGCGTGGCCGGCAGCATGCGGATGCGCCCCTCGGCCACCGCGACGCGGTGCGTGGCCGGCTTGGCGCCCACGTCGACCATGTGGGCCTGGCCCTGGCTGTCGAAGTGCGTCAGCGGATTGGCGGCGGGCGTGGAAGGCGAGGACACGGCGAGCAGCAACATCGGGATACAGGGGCGCTGGCATCATAGTCGCTGGCTTCACAGGCGACGTCTCAGGACATGAATCAGGCTGCCGACACCCTGCCGTCCGCAGGTTTCGCTTCCACGCTGCGTGGTCGCGTGCGCGCGGCGCTGATCCACCTTGCGTTGTCGGCGCTGGTCGCGCTGGCCTGCGCGGCCCTGGTGTTCGGCCTTTGGTACCCCACGCCGTTTCGGCAGATCTCCGGGGGCGACGAGCTGTTCCTGCTGATCGTCGCCGTCGACGTGGTTATCGGCCCGCTGATCACGCTGGCGGTGTTCGATTTGCGCAAGCCGCGACGGGAGCTGGTGCGCGACCTGGCCGTGATCGCCGCGCTGCAGCTGTCGGCGCTGGTCTACGGCGTTCACACGCTGGCGCAGGCGCGCCCGGTCGTGCTGGCGCTCGAGGGTGCCCGCCTGCGCGTCGTGCGCGCGATCGACCTCGACGCCGACGGGCTCGCCAAGGCGCCAGAAGGCCTGCGCCGCTTGCCCTGGACCGGTCGGCTCGTCGTCGCGGCGCAGTCGCCGACCGATCCCGGCGAGCAGATGAAGGCCATCGAGCTGGCCTTCGCCGGCATCGATATCGGTGCGCGACCCGAACTCTGGCTGCCGCCGGAGCGCACCGCCGCGGCGCTGGCCGGGAACATGCTCCCGCTCGAGCGTCTCCTCACCAGCCACCCCGGTCGCGAGGCCGACCTCGCCGCCGCCATCGCCACCACCGGCCGCCCCGCCTCGGAACTCGGCTACCTGCCGATGATCAGTCGACGTAGCGACTGGGTCGCCCTGGTCGACCGCAACACCGGTGCCATCGTCGGCTACGCGCCGTTCGACGGCTTCTGAACCAAACCCGCCTCGATGTCCCTTTCCCGCGTGCCTTCGCTGCGTCGCCTCGCGGCGCGCGCCACCGTCTTCGCCATGTCGGCTGCGCTGTTGTCAGGCGGTACCGGTGCGCTGCTGGCCGACGCGCGCGCCCAGGCCTCCAACGCGCTGCCGGCCCTGGGCGACAGCGCCTCCGAAGACGTGCCGATCAACTACGAGCGCAAGATCGGCGACCGCATCATGCGCGAGATCTGGCGCGACCCGCAGTACCTCGACGACCCGGTGCTGCTGGAGTACCTGCGGGGCATCTGGCGACCGCTGGTGCAGGCCTCGCGCGTGGCCGGCAACATCACGGCCGAGCTCGATGACCGCTTCGCGTTCCAGATCTTCCTGGTGCGCGATCCGTCGGTGAACGCCTTCGCGCTGCCGGGCGGCTGGGTCGGGGTGCACCTGGGCCTGCTGTCGGCCACGCACTCGCCGGACGAACTGGCTTCGGTGCTCGCGCACGAGCTGTCGCATGTGACGCAGCGCCACATCGCGCGCAGCGTCAGCGCCGGCAAGACCGCCTCCCTGATCAGCATGGCCAGCCTGCTGCTGGGCATCATCGCCGCGAGCCGCAGCGCCGATGCGGCCAATGCGCTGATCACCGGCGGCCAGGCGGTCTCGGCCCAGGGCCAGCTCAACTACTCGCGCGACTTCGAGCGCGAGGCCGACCGCATCGGCTTCGGTGTCCTCACCGGTGCCGGCTATGCGGCCACCGGCATGTCGCAGATGTTCGAGACGCTGCTGCGCGCCTCGCGGCTCAACGACAGCCAGAACTTCCCCTACCTGCGCACCCACCCCCTGAGCACCGAGCGCATCGGCGAGGCACGCGCGCGCCTGGGCGTCGACGCCGGCAGCCTCGCCATGCCGTCGCGCCCGCTGGTGCACGCGTTGATGCAGGCGCGCGCGCGCGTGCTGATGGATCCGACCGCCAATGCGCTGCAGCGGCAGCAGGCGAGCGACGCGGCCAGCGCGCCGTCGAGCGCCGGCACGCCCGGCGACCGGCTCGCTGCGGCCTACGCTTCCGCGCTGGCATCCGTGCTGCTCAAGGACTGGTCGCGCGCCGAAGCGGCGCTCGCGGTGGCACGGCCCATCGCCGCGGGCGATGCCGCCGCGACGCGCGTGCTCGACCTGCTGGCCGCCGAGGCGTTGATCGCGCGCGCCAACACCGGCGACGCCGCCGCCGCGGCGCGTACCGGCGAACTGGTCGACACGCTCTCGCGCTCGCTGGGTGCGCGCGAGTCGCGCCCGGTGCTTTTCTATTCGGCCCAGCGCGCGCTGGTGCCCGGCAGCACGGCCGAGCAGCAGAAGTCGGCCGCCGATCGATTGCAGACGTGGGTCGCGCTCCATCCTGCCGATGCCGGCGCATGGCAGCTGCTGGCGCAATTCTGGGAGCGCCTGGGCGAGCGGCTGCGCGCGGTGCGCGCCGGCGCCGAGGCCCGTGCCGCCATTGGCGACTTGCCCGGTGCGATCGAAAGGCTGCGCGCCGGCCAGCGCCTCACGCGCTCGAGCTCGGCCGACTACATCGAGGCTTCGGTCATCGATGCGCGGCTGCGCGAGCTGCAGGCGCAGCGCCGTGCCGAGTGGGCCGAAGAGGGCCGCACCACGCCGCCGCCGGAAGACCGGCCGATCCCGCGCTGAGCCTTGGAGCCGCCGCTCAGTCGGCGCTCTTGAACAGCCGCTCCAGCGCCGCGTCGATCACCAGTCCGCACACGCTGTAGATCAGCGAGCCGACCACCGCGGCGCCGAAGCCGCGCACCTGGAAGCCGTCGAGCAGCCCGGCGGCCCAGTAGAACATCAGCGCGTTGATCACGAACAGGAACAAGCCCAGCGTGACCACCGTGACCGGCAGCGTCAGCACCACCAGGATCGGCCGGACGATGGCATTGAACAGGCCCAGCACCAGCGCGGCGATCATTGCCGAGCCGAAGCTTTGCACCGTGACGCCGGAGTACAGGTGGGCCACGAGCAGCAAGGCGGCGGCCAGCAGCAGCCAACGGACAAGGGTTTTCATGGCGCGCAGGATACAATCGCGCCTGTCGAAAGGGGAGTAGCACGCCACGCCCGTGGCCGCGGCCCCCCGTCAGTACGGCACGCGGCGCAACGCCGGGTGCCCGGGACCGCAGGACCAGCCCCCCTGGTTCGCAAGACCTTTCGGCGCCCTCGTCTTCTCATCAACCCCCATTGGGAGTGCGCATGAACACGATCGCGCCGGATTGGCTCTGGCTTGTCTTCGTCTCTTCGGTCCTCGCGGCCCTCTTCATCGACTTCGTCGTGCTGCGCAAGCAGGGCGCGCGCGAGGTCACGGTCAAGGCGGCCCTGAACTGGTCGCTGGTCTGGGTCGCCCTGAGCCTGGCGTTCAACGGCCTGTTCTGGTGGGCCGTGAAAGACTCCACCGGCGACGTCGCGCTGGCCAACACGCGCGCACTCGAGTTCCTGACCGGCTACCTGATCGAGAAGTCGCTCGCGGTCGACAACATCTTCGTGTTCCTGATGATCTTCACCTACTTCGCGGTGCCGCCGGCCTACCAGAAGCGGGTGCTGATGATCGGCATCATCGGCGCGATCGTGCTGCGCACCGTCATGATCCTGGTCGGCGGCTGGCTGCTGGCGCAGTTCCACTGGCTGCTGTACGTGTTCGGCGCTTTCCTGCTCGTCACCGGCATCAAGATGTGGTGGGCCGCCGGCCAGGAGCCTGACCTGGAGAGCAATCCGGCGCTCAAGCTGCTGCGCCGCCTGCTGCCGGTCAGCCGTGCCTTCGACGGCGAAAAGTTCTTCACCGTGGAGAACGGCCGGCGCATCGCGACGCCGCTGCTGATGGTGGTGGCCCTGGTCGGCATCACCGACGTGATCTTCGCGGTCGACTCCATCCCGGCGATCTTCGCGATCACCAGCGACCCGTTCATCGTCCTCACGTCGAACATCTTCGCGATCCTCGGCCTGCGCGCGATGTACTTCCTGCTCGCCGCGATGGCCGTGAAGTTCCACCTGCTCAGCTATGGGCTGGCGGTGATCCTGGTCTTCATCGGCGCCAAGATGCTGCTGATCGACGTGGTCAAGATCCCGGTGCTGCTGTCGCTCGGCGTCGTGGTCGGCATCCTCGCGATCACGATGCTATGGAGCGTGAAGACCGCGCCGCGCATCAAGGCGCAGCCGGAATGAACGAAGGGCGGCCCGCAGGCCGCCCTTCTCGTTCAAGCTGCCGCGTGCTCGATCAGACCACGTTCAGCGTCACCTCGATGTTGCCGCGCGTCGCGTTCGAGTACGGGCACACCTGGTGGGCCGCCTCGACCAGTGCCTCGGCGTCGGCGCGGGCCATGCCGGGGATCGAGACGTTCAGCTCGGCCTGGATGCCGAAGCCCTGCGGGATCGGGCCGATGCCCACGCGGCCGGTGATCGAGGTCTCGGGCGACAGCGTGATCTTCTTCTGGCCGGCGACGAACTTCATCGCGCCGAGGAAGCAGGCCGAGTAGCCGGCGGCGAACAGCTGCTCCGGGTTGGTGCCGGCATCGTTGCCGCCCATCTCCTTGGGCAGGCCGAGCTTGACGTCGAGCTTGCCGTCGTTGGTGACGGCGCGGCCGTCGCGCCCGCCGGTGGCCTTGGCTTCGGCGGTGTAGAGGACTTTGTCGAGCTTCGTGACAGCCATCGGGAATCTCCTGTGCGAGGAAGTGAAACGAGGAAGTGAATGCGGCGGTCTTGCGACCTCAAGCCGCGGTGGGGATCGGGGCGCCCGGCCCGGCCAGCAGCGCGGCGCGCAGCTGGCCCAGCATGGCGGTGAGTTCGTCGATCTCTTCGAGCGTGCAGCCGCTGCCGGCCGCCAGGGCCACCGGCACGCCCAGCGCTTCACGGCGCAGCGCGTGGCCTGCGGGCGTCAGGCTGACGACGACGCGCCGCTCGTCGGCCAGGTCGCGCCGGCGCTCGATCAGGCCCAGCGACTCGAGCCGCTTGAGCAGCGGCGTCAGCGTGCCGGAGTCGAGGAACAGGCGCGTGCCGAGCTGGGAGACCACCTGGCCGTCGGACTCCCACAGCGCCAGCATCACCAGGTACTGCGGGTAGGTCAGGCCCAGCGCCTCGAGCAGCGGGCGGTAGTGCCGCGTCATCGCCAGCGAGGTCGAGTACAGCGCGAAGCACAGCTGGCGATCCAGCGCCAGCGGGTTGTTCGCGGCGCTCGAGCGCACGCTGCGCAGTGGGGGGCGGTTGCTTGCCATGGGGCGAACTGTACGATGCATTCGCAATTAAATTGCGCGCAATTCAATTGCCAACAATGCTGACAGGGGCTTGTCTCGAAGCGGCAAAACGCACGTGGTTGACGCCTTGCGGCCACAAAACGGCCCGCCAAGGCGCACGGATACGTGTTTTCCCAGAGGAAACGGCTTACTTTTTCAGCAGGCGCGCAGTACCATCCGCGTCGCAGGGTCGTTGTGAGAATGAGAGCTCATGCGGCTGTCGCCCGGGGCCCGGCACATCAGTCAACCAATTGATGGAGAAATTCAACATGGCAACTGCGAAGAAGGCCGCCGCCAAGAAGGCGCCGGCGAAGAAGGCGGCTCCGGCAAAGAAGGCCGCCCCTGCGAAGAAGGCGGCTCCGGCCAAGAAGGCGGCTCCTGCGAAGAAGGCCGCTCCGGCCAAGAAGGCCGCCGCCAAGGCACCGGCCAAGAAGCGCACGCCGAACGCCGCCTTCATGAAGGCGATGACCCCGAGCGCCGCGCTGGCCGCGATCGTCGGCGACAAGCCGCTGCCGCGTACCGACGTGACCAAGAAGGTCTGGGAGTACATCAAGAAGAACAAGCTCCAGGACGCGGTGCAAAAGCGCGTGATCGTCGCCGACGCGAAGCTGAAGGAGATCTTCGGCAAGGCCAAGGCCGACATGTTCGAGATGACCAAGATCATCAACGCCCACCTGAAGTGAGCGAGAGCGCGGCGGCCCCGTGGGGCCGCTGTCGCGCTGCAAGGCAAGAAGCCCGGCACTGCCGGGCTTTTTTCTTGCCCGACGGTGCCAGCGCGCGCCGGATCAGCGCGCGGCCGACGGCGACTTCGGCGCCTCGCCGAGCCGCCGCGACAGCTCCGTGATGACGCGGTGCACGTCGACCGGCTTGGTCCAGTAGTCGTCGAAGCCGGCCGCGCGCGCCGCGTCGATCTGGTCGCCCATCGCGTCGGCCGAGACGGCGATGCACGGCAGTTCGCGGGTGGCCGGGTCGGCGCGCAGCCGCGCGATCAGCGCCAGTCCGTCGGCGTCGGGCAGGTTCATGTCGATCAGCAGCAGGTCCGGGCGCAGGTCGCGCGCCAGCGCCAGCCCTTGCGCGCCGCTGTCGGCCAGGCTCAGCGTCCACTGCGGGCAGGCGCGGAAGATCTCCTGCATGAGCAACTGGTTCAGCGCCTCGTCCTCGATGTAGAGCACGCGCCGCTCGCCGGCGGCCGCCGCGGCCGGCGCGGGTGCCGGCTCGGCGGGCGGCTGCGCCGCGGCGGCTGCCGGCGCCTGCTCGGCGGTGCTCGCCGGCAGCTCGAGCGTGAAGGTCGAGCCGGCGCCCGGCTCGCTGTGGACGTCGATGCGCCCGCCCATGGCCTCGGCCAGCTCGCGCGCGATGACCAGCCCGAGCCCGCTGCCTTCGATGCGCCTGCGCTCGGCGCCGAGCCGCTCGAAGGCCTGGAACAGGCGCGCCTGCGCGGCGCGCTCGATGCCCGTGCCGGTGTCGCGCACGGCGATGCGGGCGCGATCGCCCTCGCGCGTGACGCTCACGCGCACCTCGCCGCCGATGCGGTTGAACTTGATCGCGTTGGACAGCAGGTTCATCAACACCTGCTCGATCGCGCGCGCATCGCCCAGCACGTGGCATTCGCCGCCGGCCGGCGCATGCAGCGCGATGCCGCGGTCGACCGCCAGCGGCTGCACCGTCTCGACGCAGGTGGCGATGACGGCCTGCACCTCCACCGGCTCGGCGCGCAGGCCGAAGTCCTCGCGCTCGATGCGGCTGAGGTCGAGCACGTCGTTGATCAGCTCGAGCAGGTGCGAGCCGGCGCGGCGCAACCCGGCGAGCCGGCTGGCCTGCGCTGCCTGCAACGGATGGTCGCGGTCCAGCGCCATCAGCTGCGCGAAGCCGAGGATCGCGTTGAGCGGCGTGCGCAGCTCGTGGCTCACGCGCGAGAGAAAGGCGGTCTTGGCACGACTGGCGCGCTCGGCCTCGGCCTTGGCGCGCGCGAGCTGGCGCGCCTCTTCCTGCGCGGTGACGTCGCGGCAGGTGCCCACCAGCGAGGTCGCGCGGCCGTCGACCGTGCGACCGGCGCGCGCCACCACCTCGAGCCAGCGCCGCTGTCCGTCGGGGCATTGCATCGGGAAGCGCTGCTCCAGCGGCTCGCCGTGCCGGATCGCGCCGTCCAGCGCCGACGCGACGCGGGCACGGCAGGCCTCGTCGATCGTGGCCAGCCAGTCGTCCAGCGTGAAGCGGGGATGCGGATACGGCAGCCCATGGTTGGCGCAGGCGCGCGCATCGAGGCGAAGTTCGCCGCTGACGGTGTCGACCTCGGCAATGCCGATGCCCGCGGCGGCGGCCGCCATCAGCCAGCGCTCCTCGGTGCGGCGCAGCACTTCGGCCGTGTTGCGCCGGCGGGTGACGTCGGTGCTGAACGCGTGCCAGCGCGTGCCGCCGTCGGGCAGGCGCTGCGGCGACGCGCGCGTCTCGATCCAGCACCACTGGCCGTCGGGGCGGCGCTGCCGGTAGGCGTGCACCAGCGGCGTGAGGTCGCGCCGATGCTGCGCCAGCGCCTCGCGCAGCGCGGCCACGTCGTCCGGGTGGACCAGGCTGAACAACCGATCGGGATGGGCCATCGCGGCGGCCGGTGTGACGCCGAGCTCGCGTTCGATGCCGTCGCTGATGAATCGAAAGCGCCCCTGCCCTTGCGCATCTTCTTCGTAGGTGTACATGACGCCCGGCACCTGTGCCGACAGCTGGCGCAGCATCGCGTCGCGTTCGCGCCGCGCGCTCAGGTGCAGCCGGGAGTCGAGCAGCTCGGCCACCGCGTGGCCGAGCTGGGCCAGGTCGCGCCGTTGCGAGGCGTCGAGCCGGCGCGGCACGCGGTCGACGACGCACAGCGTACCGATGCGCTGGGCGGCCACCGTCAGCGGCTGTCCGGCATAGAAGCGCAGCGCCACGGCACCGCTCACGCCGGGCATGCCGGCAAAGCGCGGGTCCTCGAGCGTGTCGGGCACCTCGAGCAGCGCATCCTGCTCGATCGCATGGGTGCAGAAGGCCTCGTCGAGCGACTGGCTGTCGCTCGGCATGCCCACGCAGGCGAGCAGGTGCTGCGCCCGGTCGTCGATCGCCGTCACCGCGGCGATCGGCGTGGCTGCCAGCCGCGCCGCGGCGCGCACGAGCGCTTGGAGGCTGGCATCGCGATCGCCCGCACATTCGGGGCGCAGTGCCCGAACGATGGCCGTTCGGTCAGCCGTGCCCGCGAGTGGCATGTCGGTGGTCATGGTCCCGTGACATCCGAGGAAGACCCGAAGCGGGCATTCTGTGCCCGCAGGGCGGTGCTGTCATGCGGCGCCCGTCAGGGTCAGGGGGGTACGAGGCCGAACAGCGCGGCCGCGTTGCCCCAGGCGATGCGCCCTGCCGCGGCCGGGGGCAGGTCGCCCAGCCATGCGCGCGCCTCGGCCATCAGCGCGTTGTAGCCGTCCCAGCGCGCGTTGATCCAGGTGTCCGACCCCACCAGGAAGCGCTGCGGCTGCGCACCGAGCAGCGTGCGCCATGACGGCGCGAGACGTCCCCCGCCCAGCGTGAGGCCAGGCCGGTAGCTCAGCTCGCCGAGCAGCGTCGGGTGCGCGGCCAGCAGCGCCTGCACGCGCTCGATCGGCACGCCGCCGATGCCTGTATGGGCCCAGATCAACGTCGCCTGCGGCGCGTGCGCGAACAGCTTCTCGATGGCGATGTCGTCGCAGTGGGCGAGCACCGCCAGGCCGCGTTCCTGCGCCAGGCGCATCAGCATGCGCGCGGTCGCGTTGTCGGCGAACAGGCTGTCGTAGAGGTGGAACTCGCCCAGGCCGCGGTAGGGGCCGGCCTCGGTGCCGCGCGCGAGCTCGCGCTCGACCATCTCGACGATGGCCGGATCCTTGTGCCAAGTTTCGTAGTCGGCGCGATGGCGGTACAGGCGGATGAACGGCACGACCTGCACGCCGGCAGCCGCCATCGCCTCGCGCGCCGCGGCCAGCGAGCGGGTGCCGTCGTTCGGGCGGCTGTTGGCGAGCACGCCGCGCACGCCGCTGGCGCGAAAGCGTGCCAGCACAGCGGGCAGCGGATAGGGCGCCTGCGCGTCGTCGTTGTAGTGCAGATGCGCATCGAACAGCGGGCCGGCGTAGGCTGCCGGCGCGGCCTGTGCGAGCAGGCCCGACGGCGCGCCGATCGCGGCGAGCGCTGCCAGCAGCGCTCGTCGGCGGACCGGTGCGCCCGCGAACATCAACGCCTCGCCGCGAGGGCGCGCTCGAGGAAGTCGAGCCGGTCCTGGCCCCAGAAGATCTCGCCGTCGAGCACGTAGCTCGGCGCGCCGAACACGCCGGCGTCGACGGCCTGCTGAGAGTCGAGCTCGTAGCGCTCGTGCACCGCCTGAGAGTGCGCGTCCTCCAGCAGCGCCGCCGGCAGCTCGCGCTCGGCGAGCATCTGCGCGAGCACGGCCTCGTCGGCGATGTTTCGCTCTTGCTGCCAGACGCCGCGCAGCACGGTGTCGGTGAACGCCATCGCGGCGTCGCTGCCCAGCCGCAGGTCGACCGCGATGATCAGCTTCGCGGCGTCGTCGCCGGCGACCGGAAAGAACTTCGGCTGCAGGTTGATCGGCACGTGCAGCCATTCGGCGAATCGCTGCAGCTCGAGCAGGCGATAGGCCTGGCGCTGCGGCGCGCGCTTGGCCAGCGGCAGCCCGCCCGAGACCGGAAACACCTTGCCGCCGAGGTCGACCGGGCGCACGTTGATCTTCGCGCCGGCCTTGCGCGCGATGTCCCAGAAGCGAAGGTGGCCGAGATAGGTCCAGGGCGACTGGGGGGCGAAGTAGTAGTCGATCGTCGGTTGGCTCATACAGCGGTCTCCTTGGCGCCGGGGCAGTCTAGCCAGATGCCGTGCGGCGCGTGCGCCATGGCGCGAGGGCCGTGCGGCCGCAGGGTCATTGCCGTTGCGGCGCCGTCGGTCAAACTTGACAATCCGCGTCTCATTGTCAACTTTCATTCCGATGCCTCGTCCCCTGCTGCTGGATCCGGACGAACTGCGCCGCTGGGCGACGGCCCATGTGCGCGCGCATCCGAAGGACTTCACCCAGTCGCTGTCGGCCCGCTTCGGCGTGACCCGGGCGGCCGCGGCGCCCGCGGTGCGGCGTCTCGAAGCCGAGGGCTTCATCGTGCGCAGCGGTGGTCGAACGCGGCCGGTGTTCCGGCCGGGGCCGAGCCGCTGCATCGAGCGTCGGTATTCGCTGCCCGGCCTGGACGAGTCGCTGGCCTGGGAACAGGACTTCGCGCCCTTGCTCGATCTCGCCGCGAACCTGCGCAATGTCGTGCACTACGGCTTCACCGAGATGCTCAACAACGCGAACGACCACTCGGGCGGCACGCAGGTCACGGTGCGCTGCGAGGTGGCCGGATCGTTCCTCTATCTCAAGGTGGTGGACGACGGCATCGGCGTCTTCGAGCGCGTCGGTGAAGCCCTGGAGCTGTCCGATCGCCGTCTTGCCTTGCTGGAACTGTCCAAGGGCCGCGTGACCACCGATCCGGCCCGTCACTCGGGCGAAGGCATCTTTTTCACCTCGCGCGCCTTCAGCGTCTTTCGGCTCGAAGCCAACGGACTGGTCTACGAACGCGACAACCCCGAGCGCGGACAGCGGGAGGCCGAGCGCCCGGTCGAGCTGCCGGGCGAAGATCCCGGTGGGCGTGCCGACCGGCGCGGCACGGCGGTGCGCATGGCGATCCGGCTCGATTCGGCGCTCGAGCTGCGCAGCCTGCTCGAGCACTACACGACCGGCGCGCCGGACGACCTGACGTTCGACCGCACCGTCATTCCGGTGCGGCTGGCGCGTCTGGGCAACGAGAACCTGCTGTCCCGATCGCAGGCCAAGCGGTTGATCTCGCGCATCGACCGGTTCAAGGTCGTCGAGCTCGACTTCGCCGGCGTGCCCGAGATCGGGCAGGCCTTCGCCGACGAGCTGTTCCGCGTGTTTGCCCAGCAGCATCCCGCCATCGAGCTGCGCGCCATCAACGCCGGTGCAGGCGTGATGCCGATGATCCGGCGCGCGCGGGCGCGCTGAGCGCCGCGCTCAGGCGCGCTGCAGCAAGGGCAGCAGGTAGCGCCCGGTGTGGCTCGCCGGGTTGGCGGCCACGGCTTCCGGCGTGCCGGCGGCGACCACCTCGCCGCCGCCCGAGCCGCCTTCGGGGCCCATGTCGACCAGCCAGTCGGCGGTCTTGATGACGTCGAGGTTGTGCTCGATCACGACGATCGTGTTGCCGGCGTCGCGCAGCTGGTGCAGCACCTTGAGCAGCAGCTCGATGTCGGCGAAGTGCAGGCCGGTGGTCGGCTCGTCGAGGATGTAGAGCGTGCGGCCGGTGTCGCGCTTGGAGAGCTCGAGCGCGAGCTTGACGCGCTGCGCCTCGCCGCCGGACAGCGTGGTCGCGCTCTGGCCCAGCGTGATGTAGCCCAGGCCCACGTCGAGCAGGGTCTGCAGCTTGCGCGCGATGCTCGGCACGGCGCTGAAGAACGCGAACGCGTCCTCGACCGTCATGTCCAGCACCTCGGAGATCGTCTTGCCCTTGTAGAGGATCTCCAGCGTCTCGCGGTTGTAGCGCTTGCCGTGGCAGACGTCGCAGGGCACATAGACATCGGGCAGGAAGTGCATCTCGACCTTCAGCACGCCGTCGCCCTGGCAGGCCTCGCAGCGCCCGCCGGCCACGTTGAACGAGAAGCGCCCGGGGCCGTAGCCGCGCTCTCGCGCGGTGGGCACCTCGGCGAACAGCTCGCGGATCGGCGTGAACAGGCCCGTGTAGGTGGCCGGGTTCGAGCGCGGCGTGCGGCCGATCGGGCTCTGGTCGACGTTGATCACCTTGTCGAAGGCGTCGATGCCGTCGATCTCGTCGTGCGGCGCGGCGTCGAGGTGGCTCTGGTAGAGCCGGCGCGCGACCGCGGCGTACAGCGTGTCGTTGACCAGGGTGCTCTTGCCCGAGCCGGACACGCCGGTCACGCAGGTGAACAGGCCGACCGGGATCTCGGCGGTCACGCCCTTGAGGTTGTTGCCGCGCGCGTTGACGATCCTGAGCGTGCGCGCATCGGTGCTCTCGGCCAGCGTGTGGCGCCGCTTCGGCACCGGGATCGCCAGCCGCTGGCCGAGGTAGGCGCCGGTCAGGCTCTCCTCGCTTGCGGCCACCTCGGCCGGCGTGCCCTGCGCGATCACGCGGCCGCCGTGCACGCCGGCGCCCGGACCCATGTCGATTACGTGGTCGGCGGCGCGGATCATGTCCTCGTCGTGCTCGACGACCAGCACGCTGTTGCCGAGGTCGCGCAGGTGCTTGAGCGTGGCGATGAGCCGGTCGTTGTCGCGCTGGTGCAAGCCGATGCTGGGCTCGTCGAGCACGTACATGACGCCGGTCAGGCCGGAGCCGATCTGGCTGGCCAGGCGGATGCGCTGCGCCTCGCCGCCGGAGAGCGTGTCAGCGCTGCGGTCCAGGCTCAGGTAGCTCAGCCCCACGTCGTTGAGGAAGCTCAGGCGCGAGGCGATCTCGCGCACCACCTTGTCGGCGATCTCGGCCTTGGCGCCTTCGAGCTGCAGCGAGGCGAAGATGTCGCGCGCCTCGCGCAGCGTGGCGTGCGAGACCTCGTAGATCGGACGTGCCTCGCCGGTCTTTGCGTCCACCAGCTTGACGAAACGAGCCTCGCGGCGCAAGCGGGTGCCGTGGCAGTCCGGGCAGGGCTTGGCACTCAGGTAGCGCGCCAGGTCCTCGCGCACCGCGACCGAATCGGTCTCCTTGTAGCGGCGCTCGTAGTTCGCAAGGATCCCCTCGAAGGGATGGGATCGCTTGACGCTGCGCTTCTTGCCGCTCGCGCCCTCGGCGCTGTAGGTGAAGACGATCTCGGTCTCGCCCGAGCCGTGCAGCAGCACCTGGCGATGCTCGCTCGCGAGCTGCTCCCACGGCGTGTCGAGGTCGAAGCGGTAATGCCGTGCGACGCTTTCGAGCATCGAGAAGGTGTAGGCGTTGCGGCGGTCCCAGCCCTTGACCGCGCCGCTCGCGAGGCTCAGCGACGGAAATGCGACCACGCGCTCGGCGTCGAACACCGTCACTTCGCCGAGACCGTCGCAGTGCGGGCAGGCGCCGACCGGCGAGTTGAACGAGAACAGCCGCGGCTCGAGCTCGGCGATCGAGTAGCTGCAGATCGGACAGGCGAACTTGCTCGAGAAGAGGTGTTCCTTCCCGGTATCGAGCTCCAGCGCGATCGCGCGCCCGTCGGCGATGCGCAGCGCCGCCTCGAAGCTCTCTGCCAGCCGCTGCTTGGCGTCGGCGCGCACGCGCAGGCGGTCGATCACGACGTCGATGTCGTGCTTCTCGGTCTTCTTGAGCTTGGGTACGTCGGCCGCCTCGAACACCTGCCCTGCCTCGCCGCCCGAGCCGATGCGAAAGCGCACGTAGCCGCGCGCCTGCATGTCCTCGAACAGCTCGGTGAACTCGCCCTTGCGGTCGCGCACCACCGGCGCCAGCACCATCAGCCGCGTGTCCTCGGGCAGCGCGAGCGCGGCATCGACCATCTGGCTCACGCTCGAGGCGCTGAGCGCGAGGCCGTGGTCGGGGCAGAACGGCGTGCCGGCGCGCGCGTACAGCAGGCGCAGGTAGTCGTGGATCTCGGTGACGGTGCCGACGGTCGAGCGCGGGTTGTGGCTGGTGGCCTTCTGCTCGATGCTGATCGCCGGCGACAGGCCCTCGATCACGTCGACATCGGGCTTGTCCATCAGCTGCAGGAACTGCCGCGCGTAGGCCGACAGGCTCTCGACGTAGCGGCGCTGGCCTTCGGCGTACAGCGTGTCGAACGCGAGGCTCGACTTGCCCGAGCCCGACAGCCCGGTGATCACGACCAGCGCATGGCGCGGGATGTCGAGATCGACGTTCTTCAGGTTGTGCGTGCGTGCGCCGCGCACCTTGATCAGCGGGGTCTCGAGCGAAGGCAGCGTGCGGCGGTCCATGGCGGCGGAAAAAGGCAACCGGCCATCATAGCGAGCGGGCCCAACTTGCTCCCTCTCCTGCTTGCGGGAGAGGGAGCCATACCGCGCGGACCCTACCTAGTGCGTGGGATGGCGGCATCGGACTTCGCGCCTAGAGTCGGCCGCAACCGGCATCCTCAAGCCGGCGCCGTTGGGGGACTCGTATGGACAACGCCTTGCGAGCCGACGAAGCCGCGCGCCTGGCCGCGCGCCGCGCGCAGGCCGGCGTGCCGGCCGACGCCCCGGTGGTGGGCCTCGCGCTGTCCGGCGGCGGCATCCGCAGCGCGACCTTCTGCCTGGGCCTGCTGCGCGGGCTCGCGCAGCGCGGGCAGCTCGCGCGCATCGACTACCTCTCCACCGTCTCCGGCGGCGGCTACTGCGGCGGCATGTTCGGCCGCCTGGTCAGCCTGGCCGGCGTGGCCGGCGCGCAGGCGCTGCTGGCGGCGACCGACTCGCCGGTGCTCGCCTGGCTGCGCCGCAACGGCCGCTACCTCACGCCCAGCGGATCGCGCGATGTCGGCGTGGCAATCGTCAGCTACCTGCGCGCCTTCATCGCGATCCATGGCGAGTTCATGTTCGTGTGCATCCCGTTCGCGCTGCTGGTGATGGCGCCGCACCTGTGGCAGAGCTCGCTCGGCGCGGCCTTCAGTCCGGCAGCCTGGCAGCCGTGGTTCACGCTGTGGTGGCCGCTCGCGGTCGCGCTGTGGCTGGCGGTGGCGCCCGGCCTGATGGCCGGCTACTGGATCGCGCGCGACAACGCCGACCCGGGTCGGCGCCGCGTCGCGATGCCGTGGCGCGACGCGGCCTTCGTCGCGCTGCTGTGCGCGCTGCTGGCCGGCGTGTGGCTCGGTTCGCGGCCGCCGCTGCCGGGGCCGTCGGTGGCGCTGCGGCCGGCCGCGCTGGTGCTGATCGCGGTGTCGTCGTGCGCGGTCGGCCTGGTCGGCGCCCACCTGCGCCTGGTGCTGACCGGGGAGACCGCGTCGCTCGCGGTCGCCCGACTGCGCCACCGGCTGACCTTCTCGCTGCGCGCGGTCACGCTGGTGGCCGGCGCGATGCTGCTGTTCGGCGCGCTCGATCTCGCGAGCTGGCAAGTGCTGGCCGCGCTGCACACCGGCGAGCGCTGGGTCTGGGGCGGCATCGGCGTCGGCGGCCTGACGGTGCTCGTGATGCGCACGCTGGCGCAGCCGCTGCTGCAGCTGTCCGAGCGCGCCCAGCCCAACTCGCTGCGCGCCATCGGCCCCAAGCTGGTCAACCTGGCCGGGCTGGTCGGCGTCGCGGTGCTGGCCTGCGCGTGGCTGGTGCTGGTGCAGTGGCTGGTGTTCGCGCCGCGTTCGGTCGCGTGGCTGGC
Source organism: Caldimonas sp. KR1-144 (assembly GCF_049446155.1). Taxonomy (NCBI): domain Bacteria; kingdom Pseudomonadati; phylum Pseudomonadota; class Betaproteobacteria; order Burkholderiales; family Sphaerotilaceae; genus Caldimonas; species Caldimonas sp. KR1-144. Next base: position 72,476 of record NZ_JBMSEE010000005.1, on the reverse strand, counting down.
GCCGCTGGCGCCGATCACGCGCGCGGTCGTGCTGCTGCTGGCGTGCGCCGTGTGGCTGCTGCTGACCGCCGGCAACGAGCAGATGGCCAACGCCTCGTCGCTGCACAGCTTCTACCGCGCGCGGCTCACGCGCGCCTACCTCGCGGTCGGCAACGCGGCGCGCGGCATCGTGCCGCGTGTGCGCCAGATCCGCGCGGCCGAGGACGCCGAGGTCGAGCCCGAGGCGCGGCAGGACGTCACCGAGGTCGTGCCGGGCGACGACACCGGCCTGCTGAGCTACCGCCCCGAGACCGCGGGCGGCCCGATCCACCTGATCAACGTCTGCCTCAACCAGACCCACGACGACGCCTCCGGCCTGTTCAACGCCGACCGCAAGGGCACCCTCGTCACCGCGACCTGGCGCGGCTTCGAGGTCGGGCCCGAGCGCTGGATCCCGATCGACGAAACCAGCGGTGCCGACGCCGGCACGCTCGGGCGCTGGATCGCGGTCTCGGGCGCCGCGGCCGCACCGGGGGCGGGCTCCTACACCTCGCGCGGCTGGGCCGCGCTGCTGTACTTCCTCGGCGTGCGGCTGGGCTACTGGATGCGCGCACCGCAGCCCGAGGTCGACGGCCTGCGCGGCTGGCTCTGGAAGCGCGTCGTCAAGCCGGTGATGCTGTGGTCGGAAGGCACGGCGGCGTTCTTCGGGCCGTCGCGTCCGTGGTGGTACCTCTCCGACGGCGGGCACTTCGAGAACACCGGCGTCTATCCGCTGCTCAAGCGTCGCTGCGAGTTCATCGTCGTCGCCGACTGCGGCGCCGATGCGGACTACAACTTCGGAGATCTCGAGAACCTGGTGCGCAAGGCGCGAATCGACCTCGGCGCCGAGATCGAGTTCTACACGCGCGACGAGGCCGCGCGCCTGTTCACGCTGGCGCGCACCGACCTCACGGTGCTGTCGCCCGAGCAGATGGCCGACAACCATTCCTCGCGCGGCCTGCTGCTGGCGCGCGTGCGCTACCGCGCCGAGCCCGACCGCCCGGCGAGCGAGGCGACCCTGCTCGTCGTCAAGCCCAACCTGCACGACGCGCTCGACGTGGACCTGCTCGCCTACGCGCAGCGGCGCCCGAGCTTTCCGCACGAGACCACCGGCGACCAGAGCTTCGACGAGGCGCAATGGGAGAGCTACCACCGTCTCGGCGAGGACTTCGGCCGCCAGCTCAACGAGGCCTGGCTGTGCCAGCTGCCGGGCTGGCTGCGCGGTGCGCACCATCCGCTCACCGTGGCCGCGCGCCTGCACGGCAGCGCCGCACCCGAAGGAGCGCCAAGCAATCCGCTGTGGCGGCGCTCGGCGCGCGCCACCGCGATCGGCGCGACGCTGGGCATCGGCGCCTCGGGCACGCTGCTGCTGTCGCTGTGGCAGCTGCAGGAGACGGTGCAGCAGAACCGCATCTCCGAACGCACCGAGCTGCGCCGGCTGTTCGAGGGCACGTCGGCGATGCTCAAGGACTTCGACGGCAGCTGCCCGGTGCTGGCCGAGCACTCGGCGGTGCAGGTGCGCATGCTCAGCGACCTGCGCGAGCACCCGGCCTTCCTGCCGCTCGAGCGCGCCGGCATCGCACGCATGATCGAGCGCGTGCGCGACGAATGCCAGCGCCCCGTGCAAGCCTCCGACAGCTGCCGCGTCGCGCGCGAGCACGCCGACAACGGCCTGTGCGGCGAGCTGCTGCGCGCGGTGCCGGTCGACACCGCGCTGAACTACTGGGCGCCAACGACGAGCGGCCTGGGCCTCGCGGCGCTGGCGGACCGCTGGCGCTCGCAGCTGTCCGGCGAGGCGCCGAGCGACGTCGCCTCGCTGCCCTTGCCCCAGCCCGGGCCGGGCGCCGGCGCGGCCCGGGCTGAGCTCCTGCAAGCCGAGATCGTGCGCGCCTGCGCCGGTCCGACCCCGCTGGCGGTCTACATCCAGGTCTACGACGACGCGAGCCAGCGTCCGGCGCAGGGCCTGCGCCAGGCCCTGCAGCGCCTCGACGGGCTGACCGTGCCGCCGGTCGAGAACGTCGGCCGCAGCGCCGAGCTGCGCGGCGCGCGCAAGCCGGTGCCGTGGCCGGTGCCGACGCTCGTCGTGCACCAGGACGACGCGGCGTCCGCCGCCTGCGCACGGGCACTGCAGGCGCTGGTGCAGGCGAGCCTCGCGCCGTCTGCCGACGCGCGGCAGAGCGAGCGCAACGACAGCCTCCCGCCCGAGGTGTGGATCCGCCCGTTGCCCGCGGTGCTCAAGCGCGCCAGCGGCCAGCGCGTGATCGAGCTGTGGCTGCCGCCGAGCCCGCTGGCTGGCGGCGGCGACCTCGTCGCGCTGAACGCCGGGGCCTGATGCCGCTCGTTCAGCGCGGCAGGGCCGCGAGCGCGTCGCGCAGCGCGGTGGCCTCGGCGCCGCCGAGCTCGGCCTGCTCGACGCGCGTTCCCTGCATCGCCTGCACGTGCTGCGCGTCGAGGCGGATCGTGCCGACCGGGCGGCCGTCTTGCGACAGCTCGATCGCCTCGCCGTTGAAGCCGGCGCCTGACGCCGGATGCCATGCGTCGCGCGCCGCCGACGCGAGCTGCGCGAGCCAGCCGCGCAGCGCGTCGTTGACCGGCTGCGGCGCGCCGCCGGCGAGCGACCAGCGCCAGCGCCCGGGCTCGCGCGCGATTGCGTCGTGCCAGCCGGTGACCAGCGACGGCGCGCCCGCCTGTTGTGCCTGCGGCGCGGGCGCGGCGCGACCGGCGACCGCACCGGGGGCGCGCTGCAAGGCGGGGCTCGGCGTGGCGGACGCGTCGGCCCGAGCCTCGCTTTCGGCAGCTTTGGCGGCGTCGGCGCTGCGTCGCGCAGCGTCCTGCGCAACGGCAGCCTTCTCGGCCACGGACGCCGGCGCGGGCGCCGCGCTCGCGCGCCGCTCGTCCTTCGGCTTCGGCGCCTGTTGCGGCTGACGCGGCGCCGCCTGGATGGGCGCCGACGCGGGCTGCGGCGAGGTCGCGCGCGCCGGCTCGCGCGCCGCCTCAACCGCAGGCTGCGGCGGCCGTTGCGTCGACCGCTCGATCGTCGGCGCCGCGGCCTCGTGCAGCTCCTGCGGCCGCTCCATCCACATCACGCCGATGACGGTCGCGAGCATCACGCTGGCCAGGCCGGCCGCGACCGGCGGGCGCGCCAGCGCCCCCCAAGCGGCGCGCAGCGCGGCACGCCAGGGCCTGGCACGCCGCTGCGGCCGCACGGCATCGCGCGCCGCGCGCAGGATCGCGGCGCTCAGCGCCTCGGGCGGCTCGACCTGCGCGTCCGGCGCATGGCGAAGCGCGGCGCGCAGCCAGTCGTCGTGAGGTTCGTCGGGGCGGTTCGTCATCGTTGCGGCGCCAGGTACGCGCCCATGCAGGTGCGCAGCTTGCTCATCGCGTAGCGCAGCCGCGTCTTCGCGGTCTCGAAGCCGACCTCGAGCGCGCGCGCCACCTCGGCCAGCGGCAGCTCGTCGTCGTGATGCAGCAAGAAGGCGCTGCGCTGCGGCAGCGGCAGCTGCTCCAGGCAATGCAGCAGCCGTTCGCCGGCGCGGCGCCAGAACGCCAGTTCGTCGCCGTGCAGCGCGGCGCCGGCCGGCGCCGGCCAGTGCTGCCAGGCGCAGGCCTCGGGCGACCAGGGCTCGCCGTCGTCGGACTCGAAGGCGTCGAGCGCGAGTTCGCGGCCGCCGCGGCGCAGCAGGTCGATCGCACGGTGGTGGGCCAGCGTGTAGAGCCAGGTGCGAAACCTCGCGCCCTGCGGCTGCCAGCGCGTGCGCGCGCGCACGACGCGCAGCCAGGTGTCCTGGAACACCTCGTCGACCGAGGCGGCATGCGCGCTGCCGAGCAGGCGCCGCACGAAGCGGTACAGGCCCTGGCGGTGGCGCGCGTAGAGTCGCTCGAACGCGGCCGCGTCGCCGCGCGCGTAGGCGGCCATCAGGGCGTCGTCGTCGGGCTCGTCGGTGGGGTCCATCGCGGCGGCAGTCTGCCAAATCGTTGGTGCATCGGGTTCGGGGGCCAGGGCTGATACGCGGCACGCGGGCCGACGGGGTGAATTCATTTCACCCCGTCGCGCGGCGCGGGCCGTATCAGCTGCCGTCCACACGACCGCGATCGGAGATTCCATGGCACTGAACGCACCGCAACTTCAGCATCGCCGCGCCGCCTGGCGCTGGCTCACCTGGCCCGGCCTCGCCGCGATCGGCCTGCTGGTCGCCTGCGCCGCGGCGCTCGACGACCCGCTCGCACGCGCCGCGTCGCCGAGCGCCGCGCCCGACTGGCCGCCGGCCTGGCAGCCCGAGCGGCCGCCCGCGCCGGACTTCGGCGCACCGGGCTTCGAGCCGCCGCGGGCGCAGCACTGCCGCCGCCAGCCGACGACGCGCGAGGTGCCGGGCGCGGCGGCGAACCGGTTCCCGTCGCCGTGGCGCGAGGAGCGCTCGGCCGCCGCGGCGGGCACCGTCGCCGAAGCGGTCGACGCGCGCGAAGCCGCCAAGACCGCGCGCGCCGATGCTGCTTCCGATCGCGCGGTACCCGCCGCCCCGGCCGCGCAGGCCGAACTGCAGCGCATGCCGACGCGCCCGCGCGAGACGGTGACCGCCGGCGTGGTCGACGACAACGCCGACTTCGGCGAGTACCTCGCCTACCGGCGTCGCCACGCCGGCCTCGCGGTGCGCGAGCGCGACGTTTCCGAGCGCTACCTGCTCGAAGTGACCGACGCCGCAGGCCGCCCGGTGCACGACGCCGAGGTCGCGGTGCAGCGCGCCGGCGTTGCCGAGCCGCTGGCCTGGGCGCGCACCGACACCGCGGGCCGCGTGTGGCTGCACCCGCGCGCGTTCGCGGGGCAAGACAGCGATCGCCAGCTCGGCATCGCGGTGCGCAAGGGCGCGCAGCAGGCGCGCGCCGTGCTCGTGCGCGGCGATCGCGCGGCGGTCCAGGTGCGCCTTGGCGCCGCGCCCGCGGCCCAGCGCCCGCGCCTGGACCTGGTGTTCCTGATCGACGCAACCGGCTCGATGGGCGACGAGATCGCCAAGCTCAAGCACTCGATGCGCGCGATGGCGCAGCAGATCGCGCAGCTGCCCGGCCAGCCCGACATCTGCTGGGGCCTGGTGGCCTACCGCGACCGCGGCGACGCCTTCCTGACGCGCATGCACGACTTCACGGACGACCTGGGCGCGTTCCAGCAGGTGCTCGCGCGCGTGCAGGCCCAAGGCGGCGGCGACATGCCCGAGGCGCTGAACGAGGCGCTGCACGAGGTCGTGCACGGCCTGAGCTGGCGCGCCGACGCCGCGCGCATGGTGGTGCTGGTGGCCGACGCGCCGCCGCACCTGGACTACGGCGGCCCGCAGTACGACACCGACATGCAGGCCGCGCTCGCCAAGGGCATCAAGCTGTTCGCGGTGGGTGCGAGCGGGCTCGATCCGGTGGGCGAGTACGTGTTCCGCCAGCTCGCGCAATACACCGCGGGGCGCTTCGTGTTCCTGACCTACCGCGATGCGAGCGACCCGGGCAGCGGCCCGGGCACGCAGACGCCGCACGACGTGCGCAACTACTCGGTGCAGACGCTCGACAGGCTGGTCGTGCGCCTGGTCAGCGAGGAGATGGCGCGCCTGTCGCGATCGTGAGCGGGCTCAGGCGGCCGCCTCGAGCACGCGCAGGATCTCGCGACCGTAGGCCTCGAGCTTCTTCGCGCCGACGCCGCTGACCTCGCCGAGCGCGGCCAGCGTGTCGGGCGCGAGCCGCGCCATCTCGGCCAGCGTCGCGTTGCTGAACACGATGTAGGACGGCAGGTTGTGCTCGCGCGCGACCTCGGTGCGCCAGGCCTTGAGCGCCGCGAAGCGCGCCTGCGCGGCGGCATCGAGGTCGGCCGGCGCTTCGCGGCCCGCCTTGGCGCGTGCGGTCTTGGCGCGGCGCGGCGTCTCGTGCTGCTCGCGCAGCCGGATCTCGACGCCGCCCTTGAGCACCGCGCGCGCGCCGTCGGTCAGCGCCAGCGTGTTGTATTCGCCCTCGGCGACCACGTGGCCCAGCGCGACGAGCTGGCGCAGCACCGCGCGCCACTGCGTCTCGGACAGCTCGGCGCCGATGCCGAAGGTCGACAGCGCGTCGTGGCCGTACTGCGCGACCTTGTCGGTCTTCTTGCCGCGCAGCACGTCAATCAGGTGCCCGGCGCCGAAGGCGCGCGGGCCGCGGCCGTGCTGCGCGAAGCGGTAGATGCAAGACAGCAGCTTGCGCGCGGCCTCGGTGCCGTCCCAGGTGGCGGGCGGGTCGAGGCAGTTGTCGCAGTTGCCGCAAGGATGTGAAGCTTCGCCGAAGTAGCCCAGCAGCCGCACGCGCCGGCAGTCGGTGGCCTCGGCCAGCGCCAGCAGCGCGTCGAGCTTGCCGCGCTGCACGCGCTTGAACTCCTCGCCGGCCGGCGATTCGTCGATCTGGCGGCGGTTGTTGACCACGTCGGCGAGGCCGTAGGCCATCCAGGCCTCCGCCGGCTCGCCGTCGCGACCGGCGCGGCCGGTCTCCTGGTAGTAGCCCTCGATGTTCTTGGGCAGGTCCAGGTGCGCGACGAAGCGCACGTCGGGCTTGTCGATGCCCATGCCGAAGGCCACGGTCGCGACCATCACGATGCCGTCTTCGCGCAGGAAGCGGTCCTGGTGCTTCTGGCGCAGCGCGGCTTCGAGGCCGGCGTGGTAGGGCAGCGCGTCGATGCCCTCTGCCACCAGCCAGGCCGCGGTCTCCTCGACCTTCTTGCGCGTCGCGCAGTAGACGACGCCGGCCTCGCCCTCGTGCTCGTCGCGCACGAAGCGCAGCAGCTGGCGGCGCGGCTCGTCCTTCTCGACGATGCGGTAGCGGATGTTGGGCCGGTCGAAGCTGGCGATGAAGACGCGTGCGTCGCCGAGGTCCAGGCGCTCGAGGATGTCGGCGCGCGTGTGCGAATCCGCCGTGGCGGTGAGCGCGATGCGCGGCACGTGGGCATAGCGCTCGTGCAGCACCGAAAGGGCCAGGTAGTCCTCGCGGAAATCATGGCCCCACTGGCTGACGCAATGCGCCTCGTCGATCGCAAACAGGCTCAAGAGGCCGCGCTCGTTGAGCGAGTCGAGCTGCGCCAGCATGCGCGGCGTGGTGAGCCGCTCGGGCGCGACGTAGAGCATCACCAGGCGGCCCGAGGTCATCTCGCGCTCGATGCGCTGCACGTCGGCGAACTCGAGCGTCGAGTTCAGGAACGCGGCGTGAACGCCCAGTTCTTCGAGCGCGCCCACCTGGTCGTGCATCAGCGCGATCAGCGGGCTCACGACGATGGTCACGCCCTTGCCCGCGCGATGCCGCGCAATCGCCGGCACCTGGTAGCACAGGCTCTTGCCGCCGCCGGTGGGCATCAGCACCAGGGCGTCGCCGCCGGCGTTGACGTGGTCGACGATGTCTTCCTGCGCGCCGCGGAAGGCGGCGTAGCCGAACACGGTCTGCAGGACGTGGCGCGGGTCGGTGGGGGCGAGCGAGGAGGCGGGCACGGGCGGAGTCACGGGCGGCATCGTACCGGGCAAGATCCTTGCCCTGATCCCCCGTTCTTGCCCAACCTCGTGGAGCAACCGATGACGACGACGCCCGAAGCCGAGCGCCTGCGCGCGCTGCTGGTGCGCAACTTCAACGACGTGCCGCTCGAGCGCCAGCTGCGCGACCCGCTCTACGACTCGCGCTGCGGCGGCCTCTCCGACGGCACCGCGGCGCGCAAGCTCGGCGCCGCGATCGACGTGGTGCCGCCCGGCAAGCGTTCCTGCCCCTACCACCTGCACCATGCGCAAGAGGAGATGTTCATCGTGATCGAGGGCGAGGGCACGCTGCGCGTGGCCGGCGAGATGGTTCCGATCCGCGCCGGCGACGTGATCTTCATCCCGCCCGGCAAGGACTACCCGCACCACATCATCAACACCTCCGAGGCGCCGCTGAAGTACCTGTCGATCAGCACCAAGGAGAAGCCGGAGATCTGCGAGTACCCGGACTCCGGCAAGGTCATGGCGTGGGCGCCGGGCGTCGACCTGCTCAACCGGCCCGGCATCAACGTGGACTACTGGGACGGCGAACCTTGAGCCGGGCTGGCCGGCCGGACCCCCGGCGGCATAATCGGCCGCCTCCCCCTGGGTTTTTCTTCGAACCGCCTCTTTCTGGAGCGCCTGCGCCATGGCCTCGGTCAACAAAGTCATCCTCATCGGCAACCTCGGTCGCGACCCCGAGATGCGCTCCTTCCCCGACGGCGGCTCGATCTGCAACGTCACGATCGCCACCACGCGGCGCTGGAAGGCCCGCGACTCCGGCGAGATGCAGGAAGAGACCGAATGGCACCGCGTGGTCTTCCGCGACCGCCTGGCCGAGATCGCCGGCGAATACCTGAAGAAGGGCCGCCCGGTCTATGTGGAAGGCCGCCTGAAGACCCGCAAGTGGCAGGACAAGGACGGCAAGGACACCTACACGACCGAAGTCGTGGCCGAGCAGATGCAGCTGCTGGGCAGCCGCGAAGGCATGGGCGGCGGCGACGACGGCGGCTTCAGCCGCGAGAGCAGCGGCGGTGGTGCAAGCCGCCCGGCCGCGCGCGCTCCGGCGCCGCGCCAGGCTCCGGCGTCCAAGCCGGCGTCGAGCTTCGACGACATGGACGACGACATTCCGTTTTGACCGTCCCCGGCCGCACGATTCAAGCACCCGCCCCCCAAGGCTGCACAGGCCTTGGGGGGCTTCTTGTTGCTGGCTTCGGCTGACGGGATGTTCGCCACCGCACAGACGCGCAGGCGGCCCGGCACGACAGTGGCACCTGCGAGCGCACCGCTCGCCCGACCCCTTGCCGAGCTGCCCATGACCCCTTCAGCCTTCTTCGACCTCGCCTCCGGGACCGTCAGGTTCTGGGTCGATGTGGACCAGGTGCCGGTCGGCGCCATGATCAGCAAGGAAACGCTGCACTACCGCTATCGGCCCGACCGCATGGACGACGTGGCACTCGAGACCTACTCGGCGCACGTGGCGGCGCTTCATGCCGCGGTGAGACTCAAGTCCCGCGGGGGTGCACGCGAACCGATCATCCTGCGGCCGGCGGACATCTGCCCGCCGCCGCGCTGGGTGACGTGATCGATGAACCCGACGCCGCCACCGACCTCGCGAGACCGGTCCGTGCGAGCCGCCGTCGACGCCTTGCGCGCGGCCAGGCGGCGTGCAGCCGTGCGGCGCAGCCTGTTTGACGCCAGCTCGGGCCGAGCCCTTCGCTGGGCGCGCGTGCTTCGATGGGGCATCGTGATCGTCGCCATGCTGGGCGCGGCGCTGGTCTACGCCGGCTACCTGTGGTACGGCATTGGGCTGTGGGTCGGCGCGGTGATCGTCTGGCAGGGCCTGCAAGCCCTGGCCCTGTGGCGCTCCTTCGGCATGGCGCAGCGCCTTCGCTCGGTGCGACTGCGGGGGCGCGCTCCAGCCAAGCGCTGACCGGCCCGGCGCCAGGACATCGAGATCGCCGTCAGCGGCGAAGGCTGATGTCGTTCCTGACGGACTTCACGCCCCTCACCTGCCAGCTCAACGCTTCGGCCGTCGACCGTTCGAGCGGGCTCCTGGCCACACCGGACAGCATGACGGTGCCGTACATGGTTTCGACGGAGATCGTGGCCGAGTCGACGATCTTGTTGTCGATGAAGCGGCTCCTGACCGCGGTGGTGATCGCGGCATCGTCGAAGCATGGGCCGGTGGGTTCGTCGATACGAGGGGCTGCGCAGGCGCTGCTCGCCAGCAGGGCGAGCGCACTGCCCAGCGCCGTCAGGGTGCGACGGGGGCGCATGGCTGGCCTCCTCGCCGTTTCACTGGTCGAGCCGCGCAGGTCGAAACAGGATGCCGCCCAGGCGGCTCTTGATCGGTGGTTCCTGCGTCGCTCGTCGCTGAGCCAGTCGCGCGTACGAGACGGCATCGTCCAGGCGGTCGTAGCGGTAGTTCTCGAACCGGTACTGCCCCTGCACGTAGAAGATCGTCAGCGAACTCATCAGGACGCGTTCCTCGTCGGACGGACCCTGGGGCGCATGGATGGAGCTGAAGGGCCCCACCGGCATCTCGAGTTCGCCGCCGGCGGGTTCGCGCGAGCGGATCAGCCGCGCGTAGTCGACGGCATCGCCGAGGCGGCCGTACCGGTAGCCGTTGTAGAGATAGGTCGTACCGTCTTGCCGGATCGCCAGCTCGTCCATCACGCGTTCGCGATCCTGGCGAAGCGCAGCATCGTCTGGCGTGCGATCGAGCTGGTCGAAGAAGACGTCTTGCGACTTCCTCCTGTGGGTCCTGGTCATGGTCGGCCTCCGTGGCGAGTGAGCGTTCTCGATGCGCGCCGAATGCCGAAGAAGCGATGCGTACGAGCGGGCGAGACCCCACCTTGCGACACCAGGCGCGCGCTGTCTGTGCGCTGTCGCACCGTGGGGCCAGTTTCGTGCCGGATCGCCGCGGTCACGGCCGAACGGCGATCTGGTTCTTCACCGACTTCACGCCATCCACCTTCCGGGCCAGGCTTTCCGCCGTGTTCCGTTCGGTGGTGTTCTTGGCGAAGCCTGACAGCATGACCGAGCCGTTGAGCGTCTCCACGCTGATCGCCGAAGCATCGACGAGCTTGCTGTCGACGAAGCGGCCCTTGACCGCGGTGGTGATCGCCGAGTCGTCGATGTAGGCGCCGACGGTCTCCTGGCCGCGCGTGACGGCGCATCCGGTGGCGGTGAACAGGGCCAGCGCGACGGCGCCGGCAGCGAGTGTGATGCGAGTGTTCATGATGTGATCCTGGTTAACGGTGAGGGCGTCGGGTGACGCGGTGCGGGCATGCCGGGCCTCAGCCGGTCAGCCAGTCCTTGAGTTCGTTGGCGTGCTGCTGTTCGTCGGCAAGGATGTCTTCGATCAGGCGTCGCGTCGTGGGGTCGCGCTCGCCGATCAGCGTGATGAGCTGGCTGTAGCACTCGATCGCGACACGCTCGGCGACCAGGTCGGCCCAGATCATCTCCTCGAGGCCCAGGGCGTCGTCGTAGTCTGCGTGGCTGCGCCTGCTCAGCGTCTCGGGCGAGAAATCGGGCTCGCCGCCGAGCTGCGTGATGCGCTGCGCCAGGCGGTCCGCGTGGCGCGACTCGTCGCGCGCGTGGATGAGGAACTCGTCGGCGATCTTGGGCGATGCCAGGCCATGGGCGGTGAAGTGGTGGCGCTTGTAGCGCAGCATGCACACCAGCTCCGTGGCCAGCGCGTCGTTGAGCAGCCGGACGATGCTCGTCCGCATGGGGCTGTCGTGCAGCGTGATCGCGCCGCGCGCGAGGCTGTGCCGCGTGGCCTCGATGGCCGGCAGATCCAGCTGCAGTGCTTCCGGGTCGGCCGCGGGGAGCGGCCAGACATTCGTGTACCTGATATCACCCGCCATCGAAGGCTCCTTCTTGGGTTGCATCGGGAGCCCGCGCTTCGCGGCATCCGATGCTCTGCACGCACGGTGCGGCACTTTGGCGCGCGTGTCGGTGCGCTGGCGGACACAAGCCGGCACCGACTGGCCGCGCCGAGCCCGCCCGCGGCCCTAACGCTGCAGCACGGCGATGCCGCCGAGCATCGCCGCCACCGTGAAGGCCACGGTGACCGGATATGCGGCGACGAGCCGGCTTGCGGCCTGCGCCGCTCCATGCCAGGCGGCCGGGCCGCGCACGGGTGCCTCGCAGGGGTCGAGATGCTCTGACAGTGCCAGCGTCTCTTGCGGCGAGGTGTCGGCCGCGTCGCGGTGCGAAGCGAAGGACTCGTCAGACGAGGATGTTCTCGACGCGTTCATGTTGAACTCCGATGTCTTGCCGCGCGCCCGGGCGCGCGCAGCGTGACGCTGTGCAAGGCCTCGTCCCAGAACGAGGTGGTCACGCCGAAGCAGCCCGGCCGGCGCATGTGGTGGTGCAGCGCGTGCAAGGCGCGGCGCCGATCGAGCCAGGCGAAGCGGGCGTGCCCGTGGTGGATGGCGTGATGCGTGATCGAGTAGACGAGGTAGCCGCTGGTCAGGCCCAGCGCCAGGGCCCCCGCGCGCCATGCATCGACGAGCAGCAGCGCCGGCAGGATGACGAGCGTGGCGATCAGGGCCACGCCCAGCACCGGCGGTGTGCCGACCGGGACCGTCGGTCGCAGGTGGTGCACCGTGTGCCAGTCGCGCAACGGCCGCAGGCCATGGAGCACGAAGCGGTGAAGCACGTACTCGACGAACGTCCAGCCTGCCAGACCCAACAGGGCCAGCAGCGCCAGTTCCAGCCAGCGATCGCTCGGGCTGCGAGCCAAGCCCCACGCCGCCATCGCGGCGAGGACCATGCCGTAGGCAGCGAAGCTGGCGCGGATCGCGCCATGGCCCCGATGGGATCTGAACTGTTTCACGGGATGTCCTGCAGCCGTATCGCATGTGCGTGCCGGTGACCTCGCGTATCGACGGGTCACGCGGCGAACGGCCAACGTAGTCGCGCCGCCGGTCCTGGTCTGTGCGCTAGCGAACCATGAACGCTGCCGCGGCGGCCTATATTGGACAGATGAGCCTGACGCCGGGGGCGGCCGCCCCCGCTGGCCCCTTGCGGCCACGCCGTCGACACCCGGAGCGCCTTGATGCCACTCGATATCGAACAGCGCAGGAACCACCTCCTGGCGGCCCTTCCTGAGCCCGAGAGGCAGCGCTGGCGATCGCTGCTCGAGCCGGTCGACATGCCGCTGGGCCAGGTGCTGTACGAGTCGGGCGGCAAGATGAGCCACGTCTACTTCCCGACCACGGCCATCGTCTCGCTGCTGTATGTGATGGAAGACGGCGCCTCGGCCGAGATTGCCGTCGTCGGCAACGAGGGGTTGGTGGGCATCGCCTTGTTCATGGGCGGCGAGACCACGCCCAGCCGGGCCGTGGTGCAAAGCGCGGGGACGGGGCTGCGGCTGCCGGCGCAGATGGTCAAGGAGGAGGTGAACCGCGGCGGCCCGGTGCTGCACCTGCTGCTGCGCTACACGCAGGCGCTGATCACGCAGATGGCGCAGACGGCGGTCTGCAATCGCCACCACTCTCTCGACCAGCAGCTGTGTCGCTGGCTGCTGCTGAGCCTGGACCGCCTGCAGGGCAACGAACTCGTGATGACGCAGGAGCTGATCGCCAACATGCTCGGCGTGCGCCGCGAAGGCGTCACCGAAGGAGCCCTCAAGCTCGCCAAGCTCGGGCTGATCCGCTACGCGCGCGGCCACATCTCGGTGCTCGACCGCACCGGCCTCGAGGCTCGGGCCTGCGAGTGCTACGCCGTCGTGAAGAAGGAATACGACCGCCTGCTGCCGGATCGAACGGCAACCTAGGTCTTCGCGTGAGCACTGCCGAGAACCACCTCATCGAGCGCTTGCCGCGCGGCGATCGGCTGCACTTGCTGGCGCTGTGCCGGCCGGTCCAGCTGGAGCTGGCCCAGGTGCTCGGCGAGCCCGGTGCGCCGACGCGCTACGTCTACTTTCCGGTCGACGGTTTCATCTCGCTGCTGACGCGTTCCGGTGGACAGTCCGGCCTCGAAGTCGGCCTGGTGGGCCGCGAGGGCATGCTGGGGGCGCAGCTGGCGCTGGGCGTGCCGATGGTGCCCGTGCACGCATTGGTGCAGGGCGCGGGCCTGGCATGGCGCATTGGCAGCCGCGCCTTTCGCAGCGAGCTCGAGCGCAGCGCCGCGCTGCAGCGCGACCTGAACCGCTACATCTATGTGCTGATGGCCCAGTTGACGACCTCGGCGGCCTGTCTGCGCTTCCACGGCATCGGGCCGCGGCTGGCGCGCTGGCTCCTGATGAGCCAGGATCGCGCGCATGCCGACCGCTTTCGCGTGACGCACGAGTTCCTCGCCTTCATGCTGGGCGTGCGGCGCGTGGGCATCACCCAGGCGGCCGGGCTGCTGCAAAGGCGCGGGCTGATCTCGTACCACCGCGGCGAGGTGACGGTACTGGACCGCACCGGGCTCGAGGCGGCCGCCTGCAGCTGCTACGGCGCCGACCTGCGCATCTATGCCCAGTTGCTGACCTGAGCCGGCAGGGCGCTGCCGCCGGCTCGCGCCCGGCGTTCTCGCCGTTCGCGCTTGGTGCGCTGGCGCACCGCCAGACGCCGGCCGACGGCGCAAGCTGCGAGATGCCAAGGGTGCGTGATCGATGCCGCGTCGCATCGACCCCGCACGTCCCGGCGGCGCCGGCGGCTCGACCCCGGGGACTTGGCGTCCATTGCCTGTCCGCCCGTGGAGATCGCCATGACACTCGGCACCATCCTTCTGCTCGTTCTGATCCTGATGTTGATCGGCGCCGTGCCGACCTGGCCGCACAGCCGAAGCTGGGGCTACCTGCCCAGCGGCGTGCTCGGCGCCGTGCTGCTGGTCCTCGTCGTGATGCTGCTCACCGGGCGCCTGTGAATCGCCCCCGCGCCGAAGCGCGTGCGCTGCCTGGCGGCACGCGGCGTGTTCGCCAGCGCACAGACGGCGCATTCCGGCCTCGCCTACAAGGGCCATGGCAGGGGCAAATGGTCCGCTGCCGCACCCAGGCCCTCCTGGGGCGCGACCGCGCAGCCATTGACCCGCCTCCAGGAGTACTCGAGATGATCCGCACCGGACCTTGGCCCAAGAGCAGACAAAAGCCGCTCACGCAGCAGCAAACCGATTTCACGTCCGAGGGCTCACCGCCGCCGGGCAAGGTGGCGGCTTCGACGCCGAAGATGCCTGGCGGGGCGCGCGAGCCGGGGGCTCCACGCATTCGCAAGCCAGCGCGGTGATGGGCACCGGCCGCGACGCGCCGCCGACGCCAGGCGCTTCGCGGCCGAGCCTCGCGGCGGCGGGTGAGGACTGCCGTCGGCAAACGATGCTGCTGCCGGGCCGTCCGTGAGCATTGCGCAGTGGTCGCTGCTGGTCGGCACGCTTCTCGTCGCCATGGTGCTGACGGGATCGCTGCTGGAGCGGCTGCCGCTCAGCGGCGCCATGGTGTACCTGCTGCTCGGCTGGCTGCTGGGCCCTGACGTCGGCAATGTCCTGCGCCCCGACCCGCGGCAGCACGCGGTGTTGCTCGAGCATCTGGCGGAAGTGGCGCTGCTGATCTCGCTGTTCTCGGTGGGCATGCAGCTCGGCGTGCCGCTGCGTGACCGGCGCTGGCGCCTGCCGGTGCGGCTGGCCCTGGTCGCGATGGCCGCGATGGTCGCGCTGCTGGCCGTCGTCGGCGTCTGGGGCCTGGCACTGCCGCTGGGCGCGGCGGTCCTGCTCGGTGCGATCCTCGCGCCCACCGACCCGGTCCTGGCTTCGGCCGTGCGATCGGAGCCCGGGCCCGTGCCGGACCGGCTCGGGTTCAGCCTCGCCGGCGAGGGCGGGCTCAACGATGGCACCGCGTTCCCCTTCGTCCTGCTCGGCCTCGCCCTGCTCGGCGCGCAGCCGTTCGGGTTCGCCGATCTGCAACGGTGGATCGTCGAACTCGTGTGGGTGACCGGCGGCGGTATCGCGATCGGAGCCTTGCTCGGCGCGGCGACGGGTCGCCTCGTGGTTCACCTGCGCAGCCGCCATGGCGAGGCCGTCGGGCTCGACGAGTTTCTTTCGCTCGGCCTGGTCGGCATGGCCTATGGCCTGGCTCAGGTGAGCCTGGCGTCGGGCTTCCTGGCCGTCTTTGCCGCCGGCATGGCCTTGCAGCGCGTGCGCGAGGCGCCCGAGCGCGCCCTCGAGCGGCCGGCGCATGACCGGCAGCACGCCAGCGAGATGCGCGACTCCGTGCAGGCGTTCAACACGCAGCTCGAGAACCTCGCCGAGATGGCGCTGGTGCTGCTCGTCGGGGCGATGCTGGCCTACGCGCCGCCGGTCTTCGCGCTCTGGTGGTTCGTGCCGCTGGTGCTGCTGGTGCTGCGCCCCTTGTCGGTGGTCGTGGCGCTGGCCGGCGAGCCGTTGAGCCCGCCGCAGCGAGGCATGATCGCGTGGTTCGGCATCCGCGGCATCGGATCGGTGTTCTACCTCATGTTCGCGCTGGCGCGAGGCCTGCCGATGCCCATTGCCGAGCTGCTCTTGTCCCTGACCTTGTGGACGGTTGCCGCGTCGATCGTCGTTCACGGCATCACGTCGCAACCGCTGATGCAACGCTACCGCCGGGTCGCGCGAGTTGCATGAGCGAACCGCCCCGGACCGCTCAGGCCACGCATCGAACCACACCGGGCGCCCCACCATGAACGCGATCGATCCCTTGCTGCTGGCCACCGTGCGCATCAGCACCTTCGACGGCGCGCGCGGGCTGACGGGCGCCAGCGGGTTCTTCTTTCGCCGCGGCCCCAAGCTCTACCTCGTCAGCAGCCGCCATGTCTTCATCGACGAGCGCAGCGGCCACCACCCGGACCGGCTCGAACTCGAACTGCACGCCAACGCGCAGAACCTCGCCGAGTCGGTCGTGCTGTCGATGCTGCTGTACCGCGACGGCAGGTCGAACTGGATTCAGGGGCAGGACGATGCAGGCCCGATCGACGTGGCGGTGCTCGAGATCGAGCACGACGCGCTGTCTGCGGCCGTCACGCTCGCCGCCTTCACGCCGCAGAGCCTGCCCGGCCCGGGCGACGAGGTCTCGATCGGCGATCCCGTGCTGATCTGCGGCTTTCCGCTGGGCTTTCACGACGCGCTGCATCACTTCCCCGTGGTCAGGCAGGGAACGGTGGCTTCGCCCTACGGCTGGCGTTTCCAGGGCAAGGGCTGTTTCCTCACCGATGCGCGGACCCATCGCGGCATCAGCGGCGCCCCCGTGGTCGTGCGCGCGCCGCAGCGCTCGCCGCTGCCGTGGATGCTCGTGGGCATCCACTCCTCGCGCTTCGACATGGGCGGGCGGGACCTGGCGGCCGACGAGTCGCTGGGCCTCAACGCGACCTGGTATCCGGACGTCCTCATGACGCTGACCGAACCCGCGAAGGCGGCGGACCGGGCGTGATCGGTCGCTTGCGTCAGCCGCCCCGGCCGGCGTCCTCGCCGGGCACCGTGACCGCCGCGCCCAGCGTCTCGCGCACGTACAGCCGGCCCACGAAGACCACCAGCAGCACCGACAGCGGCGCCGCGAAGATCAGGCCGAGCGGGCCGAACACCAGGCCCAGGGCCACGACCGAGAAGATCGCCAGCGCCGGCGGCAGCGCGAGCACCTGGCGCGCCACCAGCGGCACGATCGCATTGCTCTCGATCTGCTGCACGACCAGGTAGACCAGCAAGGCCTGCCAGAAGGCATCGGGCCCCACCGACAGCGCGATCAGCAGGCCCGGCAGCGCCGCGAGGATCGGCCCCACGTAGGGGATGAACTCGGCCAGCCCGGCGAGCAGGCCCAGCGCCAGCGGCACCGGCAGGCCCACCAGCCACAGCCCCAGCCCGGTGAGTGCGCCGACCGCCGCCATCGTGACCAGCTGACCCAGCAGCCACAGCCGCAGCGCATGCGCGCTCGCGTCGAGCGCGCCGGCCACGCGCGGGCGCGTGCCGGCCGGCAACAGCTTGAGCAGGCCGCGGCGGTAGATGTCGGGGTTGCCGGCCAGGTACAGGCCGCCGAAAGCCACCAGCAGCAGCTCGATCACGGCCGTCGAGACCGCGGCGGTGAGCTGCGTCAGCTTGAGCGCCACGACGCCCAGGTTGGCGCTGGCGCCCCTCACGCCCTCGAGCACCATCGCGCCGAACTCGTTGGCCGCCAGCCGTTCGCGCAGCGCGTGCCAGGCGGCGGGCAGGCGTTGCAGCAGCTCGTTGAGCTGCGCCGCGGTCTCCGAGCCGAACAGCCAGCCGGCCAGCGCGATCGCCGCCAGCACGAGGGCCACTGCGATCGCCAGCGCCGCGGTCTGCGGCAGGCGCGTGCGCCGCGCGATCGGATCGGCCAGCGCGCGCAGCATCAGCGCCACCAGGCTGGCGCCGAAGATCAGCAGCAGCACGTCGAGGACGCGCCACAGGAACAGCGCCAGCGCGACCAGCGCCAGCGCCACCAGCGCCCGCTGCACGAAGCCGTGCAGATCGCCGGCACCCGCGTGATGGCTGTCGCGCTCGCCCACGCGCCGTCAGCGGCAATCGGCGTTCCGCGCGGCTACTGACGCGGCCGTACCAGCGCCTCGAGCCCCGCCAGGTCGAGCGACTGCAGCACGCGCTGCATCGGCTGCTCGAACGCCTCGCCGCCGCGCAGCGAGACCATCAGCATCTGCGCTCGCGCCGGCGCCGCGCGGTCCCAGGGGAACTGCGGGTCGGGCTTGACGAGCAGCGGGTAGCGCTCGATCGCGCCTTCGACCGGCTGCAGCCCGTCCACGCCGAGCCGCGCCTGCGATGCCAGCTGGGCCGGCGTGAGTCCGGCGCGAAAGGCGTGCAGGCGCGCGAGCATCGAATCCATCGGCGAGGCGTCGACGCCGGCTCGCGCGCGGCGCTTCGCGTCGGCTGCCTTGGCGGCGGCCACCGACGCCGCATGCTGCGCGCGGATCTCGGCGATCAGCCGCTCGGCGTTGGCCGGGTCGGTGCGGCGCAGGCCTTCGGCCACGCGCTGCAGCATCGCTTCCTGCGCGTCGGGTTCGGCGGCGCGCTGCGCGGCCGCCTCGGCGCTGCGCGCCTCGGCCCGGCGGCGCTCGAGATGGCGCTGCATGAAGTCGAGGTACTCGGCGGTGGTCACCGGCACCCACGGCAGCCGCCCGTTCGAGGTGAACACCAGCATGTGGCCGCCGTAGAGCGTGCGGCCGTGCAGCTCGCCGCTGGCCGGCACCTCGCGCCAGGCGCGCAGCTGCTCGTCGTCCAGCTCGGGCGCGGCGGTCGCGAAG
Organism: Caldimonas sp. KR1-144; assembly: GCF_049446155.1. Classification (NCBI taxonomy): domain Bacteria; kingdom Pseudomonadati; phylum Pseudomonadota; class Betaproteobacteria; order Burkholderiales; family Sphaerotilaceae; genus Caldimonas; species Caldimonas sp. KR1-144. Next base: position 53,740 of record NZ_JBMSEE010000005.1, on the reverse strand, counting down.
AAGCTCTCGGGCATGTTGACCGACACGACCACCGTCGCGCGCGGTTCGAGCCGGTCGGCGCCGGCAATCACGTCGCAGCGCCCGGCGGTCCACATCGACTCGCGGTGGTCGCGCAGCAGGAAGTTGGCCGCGCGCGCCGGCGCCGTCCACTGGCCGCCGATCTGCCAGCTGCTGCGCAGGCGCGTGCGCGGCAGCTCGTGCAGCTCGCTCTGGCGGTGCAGCAGCGCGTTGATGTCGTGCAGCGCGCGGCGCATCGGCGCGACCGCGGCATCGGTCACCGGCCGCTGGTCGCCGGTCTGGCGGTGCTCGGCGTCGATCCAGCAGTCGATCGCGGCGCAGGCCGAGCCGGCCAGGCCGAGCGGTCCGAGCGCCACCATCGCGGTCACCGCCGCGGCGCGGCGGCAGCGGCTCGCCACGCTCATCGCGCCCCCCGCGCGATGTCCCACGGCGCGCCGGCCACGCCCAGGCGCAGCGCGTCGGCCACGCGGGCCCAGCGCCGGGCGTCGAGCTCGCCGCGCACCAGGCCGGCGGCCGCGGCGAAGGCCGGCGCCGGCATCGCAGCGCGCATGCCGTCGAGCAGGAAGACCAGCTCCGAGACGTTGAGCGCGCGCGCCATCCACTGCAGCGCGAAGGCGTGCTCGTCGGGCGACAGCGAGGCGTGCAGCCGGCCGATGTGGAAGTTGAGTTCGTCGTCGGTGAAGGCCGACCACAGCGCGCGCGTCATCGTCGTCTCCTCTTCGACCATGTGGGCCAGGTTCTCGCCGATGAACTGCGACAGCCGCAGGTAGAGCTCGTAGGCCAGCGCGCCGGCGCTCGTGTCGTGGGCGGCGTCGCGCACGCGCTGCAGCAGCAGGCGCAGCGCGTCGATCGCGGCGGTGTGCTGGGCGTGGTCGTCGTCGAAGGCAAGCACCGCGCGCGGCGCGCGCTCGCGCAGCGGCGCATGCAGGAAGCGGTTCTCGTGCGCGAGGTGGTCGGCGCAGAAGGCGAGCAGGCGGTCGAGCTCGTCGACCAGCTCGGCGCGTTCCGCGGCGTCGAGCGCGTCGAGGGCGCCGGCGCGCTGCTGTGCCTGCGCGAACATCAGGCGCAGCGCCTTGTGGATGAAGCGGTAGGGCTGCACGCGCGTGCTCGCGCAGGCCAGCGCCATGGCCTCGTCGGCCGAGAGCGTGTGGGAGGTGGGTTGCATGGCCATCGTCCAGCGGTGTGATTCGATGGCGGCATGGTCGCGGCCGGCGCGGCGCCGCGACAGACCTCTAAAAGGGCACGGCCCGAAAAGAGGGGTGGCCTCAGGCGCCGCTGGCCAGTGCCTGCGGTTCGGCGGTGGCGCGCGCGGCGGGGTAGGGCCGCAGCTCCTCCGGGTGCTGGCGCAGGTACTGCAGCAGCGTGCGGCGCTTTTCCGGACCGCGCGTGCCGGCCTCGGCGGCGCCGGGCGCGGCGGGCGAGCCCTCGTCGAACAGGTGCGGCATCGCGTCGAGCGCGCGCTGGTGCACCGCGCGCCACAGCTTCTTGACGCTGTGCGCGGAGATGCCGAGTTCGTCGCCGATCTCCTCGTCGCTGCACTGCGAGACCGCCAGGCGCAGCAGCCGCCGCTCGGCCGGCGAGAAGCCAAAGCGCGGCGGCGTGAACTGGAACGCGTCGCGCACCGGCGAGCCGGGCAACAGCCGCGCGGCCTCGTCGCGCGCCAGGCCGTAGAGCTCGGGCACGCCGTCTTGCGCGCGCTGCGTGCGCTGCCGGAAACCCATGCTCTGCAGGTAGGCGCCCTGCTCGCCCAGGCCCTCCTGGTAGAGGTGCTGCAGGCGCCAGCCGGCGTGGGTCTGGCGAAACAGGCTCATCGCAACGCCGAGCATCTCGACCGTGTCCGGGTTGGCCAGGTCCTGCAGCGTCTGCTCGTAGTGCAGCACCAGGAAGCTCACCTCGCCGCGGCCGTTGAGCTGCGCGAGCGCCTTGTCGGCGGGCGGCTCGTAGCGGCCGTCGAGCAGCTCCTCGTAGATCAGCGCCGGCGCCCAGGCGGGCGGGTCGTCGGCGAGGCGCCGCCGCCAGCGGTCGTCGAGCGCGATCGAGGAACCGAAGCCGACGATGCGCTGGCCGGGCGGGCGGTTCAGGTCTTCGATGACATCGGCATTGAAGCCGGGCTGGCCGAGCAGGCGCGTCCAGATCGCCGGCAGCGAGGCGCGCACGCGCGCCGGCAGCGGCAGCCACGACGGCACCAGCGCCTGGGCAGGTTCAAGGTCGGCATGGCCGAGCAGGCGGCCGTGCAGCCGCAGTCCGCTTCCGTCGAGCATCGGCTGGGCCCCTCCTCGGCGGCCGCGGGTCGAAAGTCGCGCAGTTTAGGCGCCGCCGGACGCGGCGCGGTCGCGCACCGAGACGCGGTTCTTGCCCCGGTGCTTGGCGTCGTACAGCGCGAAGTCGGCCGAATCGATCAGCGACGACGACAGCTCCGCGCGCCGCGGCACGGTGGTCGCGCAGCCGATGCTCACGCTCACGAACGGCCCGGTCGTCGCCCCCCGGTGCGGCAGCTGCAGCGCCGCGATCGCCTCGCACAGCGACTGCGCCTGCTGCTGCGCGCCTTCGGCCGGCGTCAGCGGCAGGATCATCGCGAACTCCTCGCCGCCGAAGCGCGCCGCCAGGTCGGCCGGGCGCTTGGCATGCGCGCGCATCACCTCGGCCACGCGCTTGAGCACCTCGTCGCCGGCGAGGTGGCCGTAGTTGTCGTTGTAGGCCTTGAAGTCGTCGATGTCGACCATCAGCAGCGACAGCGGGTCTTGCTCGCGGGCGGCGCGCAGCCACTCGGCCTCGAGGTAGGCATTGAAGTGGCGCCGGTTCGACAGCCCGGTCAGGCCGTCCATCATGCTCAGGCGCTGAAGCTCGAGGTTGGTCTCCATCAGCTTCTGCTGGCTCTCGCGCAGCGCCCGGTAGGCCTCGTCGCGCTGCAGCTGGTTCAGGTAGGCGCGCGAGTGATGGCGGATGCGCGCGATCAGCTCGAGCGCGTCGGGCAGCTTGACGAGGTAGTCGTCGGCGCCGGCCTTGAAGGCGTCTCGCTTGACCGACGGGTCCTCGCGCGTCGACAGCACGATGATCGGCACGTGGCGCGTCGTCGGATGCGCGCGGTACTGCCGCACCAGCGTCAGGCCGTCGGTGCCCGGCAGCACCAGGTCTTGCAGGATCACCGTCGGCTTGAGCCGGTCGGCGTACACCAGCGCCTCGTCGGGATCGCCGCAGTAGTGGAAGTCGATGTCGACCTTGCCCGCCAGCATGCGGCGGATCGCCTCGCCGATGATCGCCTGGTCGTCGACCAGCAGCACCATCGCGACGTACTCGGGAACCAGCACCGCGAAGTCGCTTTCCGCAGGGGTCGGGTCAGCCATGGTCGTCGCTCCTTGAAGTTGTCGTGATGGCCAGCCGCTCGGCCAGCCTCGCGGCGATCTGCTGCACCGGCAGCACGGCGCAGGCCGCGCCGAGCGCGATCGCCGCCTTGGGCATGCCGAACACCGTCGAGCTGGCCTGGTCCTGCGCGATCGTGTAGTGGCCCTGGTCGCGCAGCGCCTTGAGGCCTTGCGCGCCGTCGCGGCCCATGCCGGTGAGCAGCACGCCGATCGCGCGGCCGGGCCAGTGCCGGCACACGCTGTGGAAGAACACGTCGACCGAGGGCCGATAGGCCTCGTCGCGCGGCTCCTCGCTGTAGCCGAGCCGGTTGGCGCTGCGCAGCAGCAGGTGGTCGTTGGTGCCGGCCAGCAGCACGGTGCCGGCGCGCGGCGCGTCGCCTTCGCGCGCCAGCTGCACCGGCAGCCGGCAGTGCTGGCCGAGCCACTGCGCCATGCCGGCCGCGAACTGCGCGTCGACGTGCTGCACGATCACCAGCGCCGCGGGAAACGTGATCGGCAGGCCGGCGAGCAGCGTGGCCAGCGCCGCCGGACCGCCCGCCGACGCGCCGATCGCCACCAGCTGCGCCGCCGCCGCACCGGCCGGCGGGCCGCTGCCCGCGGGCGCGCGGCCGCGCCCGCGCAGCTGGGCGTCGATCCCGTCGAGCTTGCGCAGCAGCGAGTCGGCGCCGTCGCCGTGCAGGCCCTGCGCGAGGCTGGGCGTGTCGACGGCGTCGAGCGCGCCCGCGCCCATGGCCTCGAACACCTGCGCGGCGCGCGCGCCGACGTCGCCGGTGACGACGAGGATCGCGCAGGGCGTGCGCGCCATGATGCGGCGCGTCGCCTCGACGCCGTCCAACTGCGGCATCTCGAGGTCCATCAGCACCAGGTCCGGCGTGTCGCGCGCGCACTGCTCGACCGCCTCGCGCCCGTCGTGCGCGATCCACGCCAGCTGGTGGTCGGCGCGCCGCGCGAGCACGCGGCGCAGCGCTTCCACCGCCAGCGGCATGTCGTTGACGATCGCGATCCTCATGGGTTCGTCGCCTCTTCGCCGATGAGATCCGCCACCGCCTGCAGCAGGCTCTCGTCGTGGAAGCTGCCCTTGGTCAGGTAGTAGTCGGCGCCGGCGTCGAGGCCGCGCTGGCGGTCGCTCTCGCGGTCCTTGTAGGAGACGATCATCACCGGCGTCGCCTTCAGGTGCGGGTCGTTGCGGATCAGCTTCACCAGTTCGATGCCGTCGAGGCGCGGCATGTCGATGTCGGTGATCACCAGATCGAAGTGGCCGGTGCGCACCGCGTTCCAGCCCTCCATGCCGTCGACCGCGATCTCGACCCGCAAGCCGCGCGCCTCGAGCAGCTTGCGCTGCAGCTCGCGCACCGTCAGCGAGTCGTCGACCACCAGCACGCGCTTGCGCGGCAGCGCCTCGGCGCCGGCCGCCGCGTCGCGCAGCCCGGCGAGGCGGCCTTCGCTGACCAGCTTGTCGAGCGAGCGCAGCAGGTCGTCGATGTCGAGCACCAGCACCACCGAGCCGTCGTCGGCCAGCGCGCCGGCGCTGACGTCTTGCACCTTGCCGAGCCGCGGATCGAGCGGCTGCACCACCAGCTCGCGCTCGCCGAGGAAGCGGTCGACGACCAGGCCGTAGGCATCGCCGTGCTCGCCGATCACCACCACCGCGAGATCGTCGTCGGCCGGCGGCGCGGCTTCGCTGCCCAGCACCTGGTGCGCCGCGACGAGGCCGACGCGCCGGTTCTCGAACGCGAAGTGCGGCCGGCCCTCGAGCTGCGCGATGTCGGCGCGCGCCAGCCGCAGCGCGCGCACGATGCGCCCGAGCGGAAACGCATAGGCCTCGGCGCCGATCTGCACCAGCAGCGCGCGGATGACCGACAGCGTCAGCGGCAGCTGCAGCGAAAAGCGCGTGCCCTGCCCGCGCTGCGACGAGATGCGCACGCTGCCGCGCACCTGCCGCACCATGTCCTGCACGACGTCGAGCCCGACGCCGCGCCCGGAGATCTGCGTCACCGCCTCGCGCAGGCTGAAGCCGGGCAGGAACAGGAACTCCAGCAGCTCGGCGTCCGACAGCCGCGCGGCGACCTCCGCGGCGGCGAGCCGGCGCGCGACGACGGCCGCGCGCAGCGCGTCGAGGTCGATGCCGGCGCCGTCGTCGGACACGCTCACCTGCAGCAGGCCGCCCGCGTGCCGCGCTTCCAGCCGCACCACGCCCTGCTCGGGCTTGCCGGCGCGCCGGCGCTCGTCGGGCGTCTCGATGCCGTGGTCGACCGCATTGCGCAGCAGATGGCCCAGCGGCGCCTCGAGCCGCTCGAGCATGTCGCGGTCGACCGCCGTCGCCTCGCCGGCGATGTCCAGCCGCGCCTGCTTGCCGAGCGAATGCGCGATGTCGCGCACCAGCCGCGGCAAGGCCTGCACGCCATCGGCGAAAGGCCGCATGCGGCAGGCCAGGGCCTCGTCGTACAGGCGCCGGGAAAGGTCGCCAGCGCGCCGGTCGAGCAGATCGAGATCGAGCAGTTGCCGCGCCATCAGCTCCTGCGCCTGCGCCAGCTGGGCCTGCAGCGCGGACAAGGCCTGCTGCGCGGCGGGCTCGGCGTGCGGGCCGAGCGCCTGGCGAAGCGCGTCGACGCTGCGCCAGGCGTCGAGCTGCAGCCGCTTGAGCCGCTGCATGCCGCCGGCAAAGGGCTTCAGCCCGCGCGACTCGACCAGCGACTCGCTGGCCAGGCCGAGCAGGCGCTCGACGTTCTCGGCGGTCAGCCGCAGCACGCGGTCGCCGAGCTCGCCCCGCTCGGCGGCGGCCACCGCGCTGCGCGGGGCGGCCGGCTGCGCATCGTCGTCCTTGCCGTCATGCGCCGGCAGTTCCTGCAGCTCGCGCTGGTAGTCGAGCGCCGACGCGTGTTCGGCGTTGGCCCAGGCGGCCAGCTCGACCTCCGGCAGCCGGGCCATGCGCTCGAGCAGGTCGACGCCGCGCAGCAGGCCGTCGATGCGCGCGCGGCCCAGCGGCATGCGCTGCCGCTGCGCGGCGACCAGCAGCTCCTCCATCGCATGCGCGATGCCGACGCCGCTGTCGAGCCCGACGATGCGTGCCGCGCCCTTGAGCGAATGGGCCGCGCGCATGCAGGACTGCAGCGCGTCGGCCGCGGCCGGGTCGCGCTCGAGCGCGAGCAGGCCCTTGGTGAGTGCCTGCGCCTGGTTGCCGACCTCCAGCCGGAACAGGTCGAGCATCGACATCTGGCTCAGGTCGGTCATCGCTGCACCTTCATGCCAGGCTGCGGCCGAGCGAATGCAACAGCAGGGGCTCGTCGAGGATGCCGACCGTGCGCTGCTCCCAGGGCAGCAGCGCCTGCGTGTAGCGCGCCGCGGCGCGCGTCACGGTCGACGGCGGCGGCTGCAGGCGGCGCGCATCGAAGCGCAGCACGCCGTGCACCTCGTCGACCGGGCAGGCGAGGCGGCCCTGCTCGTGCCGCAGAACCAGCAGGCGCGCCGCGGCGCTGCGCTGCGAGGGCGGCGCGGCGCCCGCGCCGATGTCCAGCAACTGCGCGATCGACACGCAGGCCAGCAGCTCGCCGCGCACGTTGACCAGCCCCAGCAAGGCGCCGCTGCGCCGGTGCGGCAGCGCATGGGGCGCGCGCGTCTCGGTGACCTCGTCGAGCAGCGTGCACGACAGCGCGAGCCATTCGGCGCCGACGCGAAACGCCAGCGCCGAGCGCTCGCCGGCCTCGCTGTCCGGCGGCACGCCGGCGTGATGCGCGCTGGTGTCGTGCGCGCTGGCGTAGTGCGCGCTGGCCTCGTCGAGGTAGCCGGCGGGCGCAGCGCGCTGCAGCAGCTGCTTGGCCGCGCGCGCCTGCACCGGGCAGTTGCGGCAGTGGACATGGCGCTCGAGCTCGGGGCAGCTGCGGTCGCCGCGCACGCCGATGCGGTTCCAGCAGTCGTCGAGTGCGAGAGCCGCGCGGCTCATGAAGCGGCCCTCGGCTTGCGCGGCGGCTGCAGCCGGCCGGCGCGCTGCTGCAGCCGCTGCGCCGCGCCGAGCTCACCCCGTTTCTCGAGCAGGAAGGCCAGGTGCAGCAAGGCTTCCTGGTGCTTGGGGTCGAGGTACAGCGCCTTGCGGTAGCAGTCGGCAGCGCGCGCGGCGTCGCCTTGCGCGTCGTGGATCAGGCCGAGCAGATGCTGCGCGTCGGCGCTGGCCGGTTGCGTGCGCAACACCTCGCTGCACAGGCGCTTGGCTTCGTCGAGTTGGCCCGAGTCGGCGAGCCGCGTGGCTTCGGCCAGCGCGTCGGGCTTGGCGGGCGGCGGCGGCGCCGACGGGCGGCTCGCCGGCGCCGGGCGCGGTGCGGGCGCTGCGCGTCGCGGCGGCGCGGGCGGCGGCGCTGCCTTCTTGCGCGCGACGGCCACGTGCGCGGCCGCCACGGCGGGCGCACTCGCGCGGCGGAACGCGAAGGCCAGCGGCAGCTTCAGCGACTGGAACTCGTGGCGCAGCAGCAAGGCCGTCTCCGAAGGGCCGACGAAGAGCACGCCCTCGGGCGCGAGCAGGCGCTCGAGCGCCGCCAGCGCGCGCTGCTGCGTCGCGCGGTCGAAATAGATCAGCACGTTGCGGCAGAACACGATGTCGTAGGGCGGCTCGCCTTGCAGCAGTTCGGCGTCGAGCAGGTTGCCCTGGCGGTAGCGCACCGGGCGGCGCACCGCGTCGTCGAGCCGCCAGCGCTCGTCGCCGACGGCGCTGAAGTAGCGCTCGCGAAACGCCAGCTCGCCGCCGCGAAAGGCGTTGCGGCCGTACTCGGCGCGCCGCGCCTGCGCGAGCGATTGGCTGCTGATGTCGACCGCGTCGATCGTGAACTGCGAAGCCGCCACGCCGGCCTCCAGCAGCGTGATCGCCATGCTGTAGGGCTCCTCGCCGGTCGAGCACGGCAGGCTCAGCAGGCGCAGCACGCCGCCGGCGCGGCGCTGGCGCTCGATGGCGATCTGGCCCAGCGCGGCGAACGACTCGCGATCGCGCAGGAACCAGGTCTCGGGCACGACGACCGCTTCGATCAGCTCCTGCAGCTCCGCCGGCGCGCCTTGCAGGTGCTGCCAGTAGAGCCCGAGGTCGTCGAAGCCGCAGCGCTGCGCGCGCTGCCGCACCGCGCGCTCGATCGCCGACGAGCCGATCGACGCGGCGTCCAGGCCGAAGCTGCGCTTGAGCAGCGCCTCGAACTCGACCGTCAGGCTGCTGCCCATGCGGCCTCCGCGTCGCTGAACAGCGTCTCGCGCAGGGCCGGCGGCAGCAGCTGTGCGACATCGACGCGTTGCAGCAGGCCGTCGTCGCGCATGGCGACGGGCCCGAGGTAGGGCGCGCCGTCGCTGCGCAGGCCGGCTGCGACGAACTCGCCCGGCTCGACGCGTGCGGTGTCGGTCGCGTCTTCGGCGATCAGGCCGAGCGTGCGCGGCGCGCCGTCCCCGGCGGGGTAGTGCACCAGCAGCAGCCGCGTGCCGAGCGAGCGCGGCGCGCTGCGGCCGAGGCTCAGTGCGCTCAGGTCGATCACCGGCACCGGCCGGCCGCGCCAGGTGCACACGCCGGCGACGCCGCGCGCCGCCTGCGGCCACTGCTTGAGCCGCAGCAGCGGCAGCACCTCGACCACCTGCTGCGCCGGCAAGGCGTAGCGGTCGTCGTCGAGCCGGAACACGATGTACAGCATGTTCGGCCCGTGCTGCGTCGTGTTCGTCAGGCCTGCAGCTTGAAGCGCGAGACGCCGCCGCGCAGGCCGCTGGCAACGTCGTTGAGGTCCTCGATCGCGATGTTGGACTGGCGCAGCGATTCCACCGTCTGGCGCGCTGCCTCGCTGAGCTGCATCAGCGCCTGGCTGATCTGCTCGGCGCCCTCGGCCTGCGCCTGCATGCCCTCGTTGACGGTCTCGAAGCGCGGCGCCAGCGCCTGCACCTGCTGGATGATCTGCGTGAGCTGGTCGCTGACGTGCTGCACCTCCTGCATGCCGCGGCGCACCTCGTCGGAGAACTTGTCCATGCCCATCACGCTGGCCGACACGGCGGACTGGATCTCCTTGACCATCTGCTCGATGTCGTAGCTCGCGATCGCGGTCTGGTCCGCCAGGCGGCGGATCTCGGTCGCCACCACCGCGAAGCCGCGGCCGAACTCGCCGGCCTTCTCGGCCTCGATCGCCGCGTTGAGCGACAGCAGGTTGGTCTGGTCGGCCACCTTGGTGATCGTCGTGACCACCTGGCCGATGTTGCCGGCCTTCTCGTTGAGCACGGTGAGCTTGGCGTTGATCGACGCCGAGGCCTCCATCACCGCGCGCATCGTCGACTCCATGTGCGCCAGGCTCGACTGCCCGCTGCTGGCCAGCGCCGCCGACTGGTCGGCCACCGTCGAGACCTCGCCCACCGTGCGCACCAGCTCGCGCGACGTGGCCGAGATTTCCTTCGACGTGGCGCCGATCTGCGTGGTCGTGGCGGCGATCTCGGTGGCGGTGGCCTGCTGCTGCTTCGCGGTGGCGGCGATCTCGGTGACCGAGGTGTTGACCTGCAGGCCCGACTTCATGACCTGCCCGACCAGGCCTGTCAGCTCGTCGGACATGCGGTTAAAGCCGCTGGCCAGCACGCCGAACTCGTCGCGCCGGTCGAACTGCATGCGCTGCGTGAAGTCGCCCTGGCGGATGGTGTCGAGCACGCCCAGCACGCGCTGCATCGGCTGGCTGATCGCGCGCAGCAGCAGCCAGCCCGCCACCACCGCGGTCAGCGCGGCCAGCGTCAGTGCGACGACGATCGCGCGGTCGGTGGCCGCGACGTGGTCGCGGATGTCCGTCATCGCCACATCGGCATTGCGCCTGTTGAAGTCGATCAGCTCCTGCAGGCGATCGTTGAGGACATCGCTCGAGCGCGCCATCTCGCCGTGCAGCAGAGCCGCAGCCTCGGCCCGCCGCTTGGCCTGCGACAGCTCCAGCGCTTCGGCCAGCAGGGTGTCGAAGCGGGTGTCGGCGGCCTTGAGGGCCTCGAACAGCTCGCGGTCCTTGCCGGTGTGGATGGTTTGCGCATAGGCCTCGAGCCGCACCCGGTGCTGTTGACGGCTCGCCTGCAGCACCTTTTGCTGCTGCCGGCGCAGCTCGGGATCGGCTTCGTCCAGCAGCTTCAGCGCCAGCAGCCGGTCGCGCATCCACATGCCGCGCAGGCCGGCGCTGGCATGCAGGCCGCTGATCGCGTCGCGATCGGCGAGCTCGGTTTCCGCCACGATCTCCAACAGGCGCAGATGGGCGAAGTAACCCATGGCCAGCATCAGCAGCAGCAGCGCGCCGAAGCTCGCGACGATGCGGTGACGAATCGACCAGCCCTTCATGCTCGGCCTCCTGACGCGCAAGGAAACACCTGGCACGAGAGGGGCGAACGCAGCGCATCCGCGCGGCATCGATCGGGTCGTCTTGCGACCGCCTCTCCCTGTGTGATCGCTGATTTGCCGGCTGTTATATGTCTTATCGAGAGGACCCGCAATCGCCGCGATCCATGCCCGCCAGCTGGGTGCCGAGGCGCTCGATCAGCAGGTCCACCGCGGCGTTCGCCGCCCCCTTGCGATACGTCAGCTCGATGTCCTGCGTGTAGCTGAACACCTCCGGGCGGATGCGCCGCAACGTCGACAGCGGTTCCACCGCTTCGACGTAGTGGTCCGGCAGAAAGCCCGCGCAGCGGCCGGTGCGCACCAGCGTCGCGACGCCTTCGAGGCTGTCGGCGCGCATCGTCGGCTGCCACGCACTGCTCTCGATGCCGCGCAGCGGCAGATCGACCGTGTACGGATCGACGACGATGTTGAGCCTTTGCACGTCGGCCGGGTCGATCTCGTCGTCGGGCGTCTCGAAGCACGGATGTCCCGGCGCGCAATAGAGGCTGTTCGCCTCGGCATGCAGTCGCAGCCGCTCCAGCCCCGCGGCCGGCATGTGCGCGGCGAGGATGCCGGCGTCGAGCTCGCCGGCCAGCAGTTGGCGCTCGATCTCGATCGGCCGCAGCACCGCCAGGTGGATGCGCAGTCCCGGCAGCGTGTCGATGCCGTGGCCGAGCGCGCGCACCAGGCGCATGCTCGGGTCGGTGAGCAAGGCGTCGACGACGCCGAGCCGCAGCTCGATGCCGGCTTGCTGCTGCAGGCCGCGCAGGTCGGCGCGAAAGCTCTTCAGCGCGGCGAACAGCGACTGCGTGGACTGGAACAGTTGCTGCCCGGCCGGCGTCAGCGCGAAGCCGCCGCGCCCGCGGCTGCACAGCCGGGCGCCGACGCGCGCCTCGAGCTCCTTGACCTGGCGGCTCACCGCCGAGAGATCGGTCTGCAGCTCGGCGGTCGCGGCCGAGAAGCCGCCTGCGACGACCACGACCGAGAACACGCGCAGCAGCCGCAGGTCGGCGTCGCTGATCGCGTCGGCCTGCGCGAGCGCGATGCCGCCGAAGCGCTGGTGGTTCGGGTTCGCAAGTGAACTTGTCGTCGCGGTCATTTTCGTGGGGCCAGGGCTTGCCTAGGATCTTCCCGAGCCCTTGCGGGAATGTCCAGCCCGCGCCCACCGCAGCCCATGACCCAGTTCGCCTTCCTCTCCTCGTCGACCTTTCTCAAGGTGCCCGCCGCCGACACGCGGCGCCCGTTCGGCATTGCCGGCCTGTGCTGGGACGGCGCGGTGACCAACCGCCCCGGCGCGCGCTTCGGGCCGCGCGCGATCCGCGAGGCCAGCCACATGCTGTGCGACGGCATCCACCCGCTGTTCGACGTCTCGCCCGCGCAGCAGCTGGCCGATCGTGGCGATCTCGCCTTGCCCAACACCAGCCTCGAAGCGATGCGCGCCGCGATGCCGGCGCAGGTGCGCGCACTGCTCGACCAGCACCACATGGTCTGGCTCGGCGGCGACCACTCGATCACGCTGCCGCTGCTGCGCTGCTACCGCGAGCGCCTCGGGCGCCCGCTCGCGGTGATCCACTTCGACGCCCACTGCGACACCTGGAGCGACCATTTCGGTGAACCCAGCGGCCACGGCACCTGGGTCGCCGAGGCGATGAACGAGGGCCTGGTGGTCGATGCCTGCTTCACGCAGATCGGCATCCGCTCGGCCGGCGAGCGCGCCGCGCGCGAGTTCGTCAACGACCGCGGCGGGCGCATCTTCACCGCGCGCGAGCTGCGCGGTCGCGACGGCCCGCAAGGCCTGGCCGAACTGTGCGCGCACATCCGCGCGCGCCAGGCCGCGCATGGAAACCCGCCGATCTACCTGAGCCTGGACATCGACTGCCTCGACCCCGCCTTCGCGCCCGGCACCGGCACGCCCGAGCCGGGCGGCATGACCAGCAGCCAGGTGCTGACGATCCTCGAGGAGCTGGTCGACCTGCCCTTCGTCGGCATGGACTGCGTGGAGGTCGCGCCGGCTTATGACCACGCCGAGCTCACGTCGAATGCGGCGGCGACGTTCGTGTGGACCTATCTCGCCGGGCGGCTCGCGCGCTGTGCCTGACGCGCCGGCGGGCGTTCCGGCGCTTATGCGCCCATCCGATACCGATGCGCGCAAGCCTTCGTTGGCCTGCGCGCGGCGCGCTCCTATCGTGCGGTCCATCGCTCAGGGAGATTCGTGTGTCGGACCCGCATCGCATCGTCATCGTCGTCGGCAGCCCCTCGGCCGCGTCGCGCTCGCAGGCCCTGGCCCGCGCCGTCGCCGGCCTGCTGCCGCGCCATGACGTGGGCTGGCTGCGGCTGCGCGAACTGCCCGCCGCGGCGCTGCTGGCGGCCGACACGAGCGACGCGCTGCTGCAGCGGGCCGCGGCGACCGTCGAGGCGGCGCGCGTCGTCGTCGTCGCGACGCCGATCTACAAGGCGGCCTACAGCGGCCTGCTGAAGACCTTCCTCGACCTGCTGCCGCCCGAAGGCTTGCGCGGCAAGACCGTGCTGCCGCTGGCCACCGGCGGCAGTGCGGCCCACCTGCTGGCGATCGACTACGCGCTCAAGCCCGTGCTCGGGGCCCTGGGTGCGCGCGACATCCTCGATGCGGTCTACGCCACCGATGCGCAGCTGCCGCGCGACGGCGAGGGCTTTCGCGTCGATGCCGACATCCATGCGCGACTGCTGCGCGCCGCGCAGGCCATCGAGCAGCGATGTCCATCGCATCGCATCGCATCGGATGCGCTGCTCGCGGCCACGCACTGAACGCAAGCGCCGCGCGAAGCACCGGTTTCGTTTGTCTCCTCCTCCCCCCACAGGGGTTCATGCGGCCACCACGCGCTGGTGGGGCAGCCGGCCGCATGCCTTTCCCTTCGGCGCACCGGCCAAGGACAAGACCATGAGCATTGATTTCACACCTCCCTCGCGCCGCAGCTGGATCGCGCGGCTTCTCATCGCGCTGGCCTTCGTCGGCCTGGCCGAGCTCGGCCGGGCGCAAGGCGCGCCGACGCTGCGCGTCGGCTTCCAGAAATCGGCCAGCCTGCTGACGCTGCAAAAAGGCCAGGGCACGCTCGAGCGCAAGCTCGCGGCGCTGGGCGTGAGCGTCAAGTGGGTCGAGTTTCCGGCCGGACCGCAGCTGCTCGAGGGCCTGAACGTCGGTTCGGTCGACGTCGGCTATGTCGGCGAGGCGCCGCCGATCTTTGCCCAGGCCGCCGGTGCGAAGTTCGTCTACATCGGCTTCGACCCGGCGTCGCCCGAGGCCGAGGCGCTGGTCGTTCCCAAGGACTCGCCGCTGAAGGGCGTGGCCGACCTCAAGGGCAAGAAGATCGCACTCAACAAGGGCTCGAACGTCCACTACCTGCTCGTCAAGCTGCTCGAGAAGCACGGCCTGGCCTACGGCGACATCCAGCCGGTGTTCCTGCCGCCGGCCGATGCGCGGGCCGCGTTCGAGAAGGGCGCGGTCGATGCCTGGGTGATCTGGGATCCGTTCCTCGCCGCGGCCGAGAAGCAGCTCGATGCCCGCGTGCTCGCCGACGGCCGCGGCGTCGTCAACAACTACGCCTACTACCTGGCCGAGCGCGGCTTCGCCGAGAAGCATCCGCAAGTGATCCGCGCGCTGTTCGACGACAGCGTCGAGCGCGGCCGCTGGCTCAAGGCCAACATCAAGCAGGCCGCCGCGCTGATCGCGCCGCTGCAGGGGCTCGACGTCGACGTGGTGGAGGCCAACCTGCGCCGCTTCAACTACCAGGTGGCGCCGCTGACGCCGGCGGTGGTGGCCGAGCAGCAGAAGATCGCCGATGCCTTCCATGCGCTCAAGCTGATTCCCCGGCCGGTGCGCGTGGCCGATGCGGTCGTCGGCGCGCCGGCGGTGGTGGCGGAGGCCGGCAAGTGAATCGCTTCACGCATCGCCGACGCCGGGTGCTGCTGATCGCGGCCGCCGCCTGGGGCCTCGCCGCGCTGCCTGCGCGTCACGCGTGGGCCGCCGATCCCGCGCAGCTGCGCATCGGCTTCCAGAAGAGCGCGGTCAACCTGGTGATCCTCAAGCAGCAGGCCGCGCTCGAGAAGCGCTTCCCGAACACGCGGGTGCAGTGGATCGAGTTCCCGGCCGGGCCGCAGCTGCTCGAGGCCTTGTCGGTCGGCAGCCTCGAGTTCGGGCTCACCGGCGACTCGCCGCCGGTGTTCGCGCAGGCCGCCGGCAAGCAACTGCACTACGTCGGCGCCGAGCCGTCGAAGCCGCGCAGCTCGGGCCTCCTGGTCAAGCCCGATTCGCCGCTGCGCGCGCTGGCCGACCTGAAGGGCCGCAAGATCGCGCTGCAAAAGGGCTCGAGCTCGCACTACCTGCTGGTGCGCGCGGTCGCCACGGCCGGCCTGCAATGGAGCGACATCACGCCGGTCTACCTCACGCCGGCCGAGGCGCGCGCGGCCTTCGAGCGCGGCAGCGTCGACGCCTGGGCGATTTGGGATCCGTACTTCGCGGCGACCGAGGTCGACATCGCGCCGCGCGTGCTGGCCAACGGCGAGGGCCTGTCAGGCAACAACTCGTTCTATCTGGCGTCGACCGCGTTCACGCGCGATCACCCGCAGGCCGTGGCGGCGCTGCTCGAGGAGCTGACGCGCGCCGATGCCTACGTGCAAAGCCATCGCAAGGAAGCGGCCCAACTGGTCAGCGACTTCAGCGGCCTCGGCCTCGCGACGGTGCACCGCTTCATCGAGCGGCGCCCGCCCTCGCCGGTGAAGCCGCTGACGCCGGCCATCGTGGCCGACCAGCAGCGTGTGGCCGACGCGTTCACGCAGCTCGGCCTGATCCCGCGCAGCGTGAAGGTCGCCGAGATCGTCTGGCAGCCGCCCGTGTCGACCGCATCGATCGCGAAGTGAGACCCTGATCATGAAGCCCTACTGGTTCATCCCCACCCACGGCGATTCGCGCCACCTCGGCACCACGCTCGGCGCGCGCGCCGCGACCGCCGACTACTTCCGCCAGATCGCGATCGCCGCCGACAGCCACGGCTACGAAGGCGTGCTGATCCCCACCGGGCGCTCGTGCGAGGACCCGTGGATCGTCGCCTCGACGCTGGTCGGCGCGACGAGCCGGCTCAAGTTCCTCGTCGCGCTGCGCCCCGGCCTGGTGACGCCGGCGCTGGCCGCGCGCATGACGGCGACGCTCGATCGCCTGTCGGGCGGGCGCGTGCTGATCAACCTGGTTACCGGCGGCGATGCCGACGAGCTGGCCGGCGACGGCCAGTTCCTCGACCATGCGCAGCGCTACGAACAGTCGAGCGAGTTCATGACGATCTGGCGTGAGATCCTCGCGCGCAGCCATGAGGCGCAGGGCTTCGACTTCGACGGCGAGCACCTGCAGGTCAAGGCCGCGAAGCTGCTGTTCCCGCCGCTGCAGAAGCCCTATCCGCCGCTGTATTTCGGCGGCTCGTCGGACGCGGCGCACCAGCTTGCGGCCGAGCAGTTCGACACCTACCTCAGCTGGGGCGAGCCGCCGGCCGCGGTGGCCGGCAAGATCGCGGACGTGAAGCGCCGCGCGGCGGCACGCGGCCGCACGCTGAGCTACGGCATCCGCCTGCACGTGATCGTGCGCGAGACCGAGGAAGAGGCCTGGGCCGCGGCGGCCGACCTCGTCAAGCACCTCGACGAGGACACCGTCGCCGCCGCGCAGGCGCGCTTCGCGCAGATGGATTCGGTGGGCCAGCGCCGCATGGCCGAACTGCACCGCGGCCGCTTCGACAAGCGCGACGTGCGCCGCGGCCTCGAGATCGCGCCCAACCTGTGGGCCGGCGTCGGCCTGGTGCGCGGCGGCGCCGGCACCGCGCTGGTCGGCAGCGCCGAACAGGTGGCCCAGCGCATCCGCGAATACGAAGCGCTGGGCATTGAGCACTTCATCTTCTCGGGCTATCCGCACCTCGAGGAGGCGCATCGCGTCGCCGAGCTGCTGTTCCCGCTGCTCGACGTGCAACGCGACGCGAGCCGCCAGCCGAGCGCGCCGGTGCTCAGCGGCCCGTTCGGCGAGGTGATCGCCAACGGCATCGTGCCGCCCGGCGCGAAGCCGGCGCAGCTCAAGGAGGCGGCGAGCTGATGGCTACCCCTTCGCTTCGAGGCGCCGCTGCGAGCCGTGTGTTGCCGTGGTTGCTGCCGATCGCGCTCGTCGCGCTGTGGGAAGCGGCCTCCCGCTGGGGCTGGCTCTCCACGCGCGTGCTGCCCGAACCGTGGGCGGTGGTCACGGCGTTCTGGCAGCTCGCGCTGTCCGGCGAGATGGCCCAGCACGTGCTCGTCAGCACCGTGCGCGCGTTCACCGGCCTGGCCCTCGGCGGCGGCCTGGGCCTCGTGTTCGGCCTGGTCAACGGCAGCTTCCGGCCCGCCGAGACCGCGCTCGACTCGACGCTGCAGATGGTGCGCAACATCCCGCCGCTGGCGCTGATCCCGCTGGTCATCCTGTGGTTCGGCATCGACGAGGGCGCGAAGCTGTTTCTCGTCGCGTTCGGCGTGTTCTTTCCGGTCTACCTCAACACCTTCCACGGCATCCGCTCGGTGGACCCGGGGCTGATCGAGATGGCCAAGAGCTACGGCCTGTCCGGCTTCGCGCTCTATCGCCACGTGATCCTGCCCGGCGCGCTGCCCGGCATCCTGGTCGGCCTGCGCTTCGCGCTGGGGCTGATGTGGGTGCTGTTGATCGTCGCCGAGACGATCTCGGCGCAGGCCGGCATCGGCTACCTGACGATGAACGCGCGCGAGTTCCTGCAAACCGACGTCGTGCTGGTCGGCATCCTGCTCTACGCGCTGCTCGGCAAGCTGGCCGACGTGAGCTCCAAGGCGCTGGAGCGCTGGTGGCTGCGCTGGCATCCGGGCTACCAGGCCGCCGCGTGAAGGTGAACGTGTGATCAAGCGAACGGAATCGAGCGTGATGCATCCGCTGCAGCTGGAAGTCAGCGAGTTCTGGGCCGCGTCGTCGGAGCGCGCGGTGCTGCACGAGGCCGACGACGCCTGGCGCGGCGCCGATCGCGCCGCGCATCCGCGGCCGCAGCTGGTGCAGCCGCCGGCGCCGCGCGGCGTGGCCCTGCAGCTCGACGGCGTGGGCAAGCGCTTCGGCGAGCGCGAGGTGCTGCGCGGCATCGACCTGGCCGTCGCGCCCGGCGAGTTCGTCGCGATCGTCGGACGTAGCGGCTGCGGCAAGAGCACGCTGCTGCGCCTGCTGGCCGGCCTCGACGCGGCGAGCGCCGGATCGATCCGCCTCGACGGCCAGCCCGCTGCGGCACGCAAGGAGGCGACGCGCGTGATGTTCCAGGACCCGCGTCTGCTGCCGTGGAAGCGCGTGCTCGACAACGTCGCGCTCGGCCTCGAGGGTGCCGATGCGCGCGAGCGCTCGCTCGACGCGCTCGCGCAAGTGGGCCTTGCCGAGCGCGCGAACGACTGGCCCGCGGTGCTCTCCGGCGGCCAGCGCCAGCGTGTCGCGCTCGCGCGCGCGCTGGTGCACGCGCCGCGCCTGCTGCTGCTCGACGAGCCGCTCGGCGCGCTGGACGCGCTCACGCGCATCGAGATGCACCGGCTGATCGAGCGGCTGTGGCGCCAGCACGGCTTCACGGCGCTGCTGGTCACGCACGACGTCGGCGAAGCGGTCGCGCTGGCCGACCGGGTGCTGCTGATCGAGGACGGCGCGCTGGCGATGGACGAGCGCATCGCGCTCGAGCGCCCGCGCCATCGCGCATCGTCGGGCGCCGCCGCGCTCGAGGAGCGAGTGCTGCAGCGCGTGCTGCGCCAGCCGGCGGCCGAGCCCGCGGCGCCGAAGCCGGGCTGGTCGTGGTTGTGGCGGGTGGCGATCTAGCGGAAGGTGAACGGCGGCGCGTTCCTTCGCCTCGCAGGAGAAGGCGTTGGAGGCAGCTTGTGGGCCCCTTGTCGCGCCGAGGGCTAAGGCTCGTTGCGCTGAAGCCAGAGCTCGCGCCGACCGCCCGCGTCGCGCCGGTCCTCGCCATGCGGTGGCCCCGTGTCGGGCCATGACGAGGCCGCCGGGTCGCGCGGCTGCGCCTGCGCGACGGCTGTCGCGTCGGCTTCCGGCAGCGCCGACAGCAGCGCAAAGGCGCCGACCGCGCCGGCGGCCATCAGCGCGAACTTCAAGTCCTGGTTCATGGTTCCTCCCTCGCGCGAGGATGGCCAGCGCAACGCAGGTTCGTCTTGACCCGAGCGGTCGCCTCCCTTGCGATCGCCGCCGGCGCGTCCTGCCCGATAGCCCGGCGTGAGCGTCGGATGTGACCCGCACGGCACACTTCGGCCATGCAGTTCGATCCCCACCGCAGCGACTGGCTCGTCGCCTGCCTATGCGCCGCGTGGTGCGGCACCTGCAACGAGTACCGCGTCGTGTTCGAGGCGGTCGCGAAGCACCACCCGGACGCGCGCTTCGTCTGGGTCGACATCGAGGATCACGCCGACGCGCTCGGCGAGGAACTCGACATCGAGAACTTTCCGACCCTGCTGATCGCGCACGGCGATGCGGCGCGCTTCTTCGGCGTGGTGCTGCCGCACGCAGGCACGATCGCGCGCACGCTCGACGCCGCACGCGCGGCCGATCTGCGCAGTGGCGTACCGGTGCCTGGAGGGCTGGTGGCCGCGGTGCGGGCGGTGGGCGAGGTGGTGGCCTGAACAGGGCGCCTCATGCGGCGCGCGGATAACGAGCGCCGCAATGATTCGTTGGCGCGCGCGGGCGCGGCTCATAAGGTGAAGGCTTCCTTCATTCGTGCAGAGCCCGCCATGAGCATCACCGCCATCAACGTTCGCAACCAGTTCCGCGGCAAGGTCCGCGAGATCATCGAGGGACCGGTCGTCTCCGAGGTCGACGTCGAGACGCCCAACGGCCTGGTCGTCACCTCGGTGATCACGACGCGCTCGGTCAAGGAGCTCGGCCTCGCGCCGGGGCGCGAGGTGATCGCGCTGATCAAGTCGACCGAGGTGTCGATCGCCGCGCTGTGAGGCCGGTGCGATGGCGCTTCGTCATGAACCGCGGCTGCTGATCGTTCCGGGCCTGCACGACAGCGGGCCGGCGCACTGGCAGAGCTGGCTCGAGTCGCTGCACCGCGGCAGCGTGCGCGTGCGCCAGGACGACTGGTCCGCGGGCGATCTCGAGCGCTGGGCGCGGCGCCTCGGCGAGACGCTGCGCGCGCACGGGCCGGGGCCGTGGATCGCGGTGGCGCACAGCTTCGGCTGCCTGGCGCTGGCGCGCTGGCTGGCCGATGCCGGACGCGAACCCGGCGTCGCGGCGGCGCTGCTGGTGGCGCCCGCCGATCCGCGCCGCTTCAACATCGACGAGGCGCGGCTGTCGCACCGGCTGCCGGTGCCGGCGACCGTGATCGCCAGCGATACCGACCCGTGGATGAGCGCGGCTACCGCGCGCGTCTGGACGCGCCGCTGGGGCGCGCATGGCCTCAATCTCGGCGACGCCGGGCACATCAACGCCGAGGCCGGCTTCGGCCCGCTGCCGCTGGCGCGGCGCTGGGTGCTCGCACATGCGCAGCGGCTGCGCCGCGCCGAGCGCCCGCGCCACGCACCGCTGGCCGAGTGGTCGTTCGCGGCCTGACGCCCGCTTGCTCGGTTTGCGCATGAGCAAGAGCACATTCATTCGTTTCGCCGCTGGGGGCGCCTTCCTACGATGCCGGCGAACCTCCAACGTCCCCGTACAGGAAACCGCATGAGCTTCTGGAAACCGACTGGCCGCACCGTCGTCGCGCTCGCCCTGCTGGCCGGCGCCGCGGTGGCGCAGGCCAAGGAGATCACGCTCCTCAACGTGAGCTACGACCCGACGCGCGAGCTCTACCAGGATGTCAACAAGGCCTTCGCCAAGCAGTGGAAGGCCAAGACCGGCGACGACGTGGTCGTCAAGACCAGCCATGGCGGCTCGGGCAAGCAGGCGCGATCGGTGATCGACGGGCTCGATGCCGACGTGGTGACGCTGGCGCTGGCCTACGACGTCGACGAGATCTCCCAGCGCGCCAAGCTTCTGCCGGCCGACTGGCAAAAGCGCCTGCAGCACAACAGTGCGCCCTACACCTCGACCATCGTGTTCCTGGTGCGCAAGGGCAACCCGAAGGGCATCAAGGACTGGGACGACCTCGTCAAGCCGGGCGTCGCGGTGATCACGCCCAACCCCAAGACCTCGGGCGGCGCGCGCTGGAACTACCTCGCGGCCTGGGGCTATGCGCTCAAGAAGACCGGCTCCGAGCAGCAGGCGCAGGCCTTTGTCGGCCAGCTGTTCAAGAACGTGCCGGTGCTCGACTCCGGCGCGCGCGGCGCGACCACCACCTTCGTCGAGCGCGGCATCGGCGACGTGCTGCTGGCGTGGGAGAACGAGGCGCTGCTGGCGCTCAAGGAGCTTGGGCCGGACAAGTTCGACATCGTCGCGCCCTCCTTGAGCATCCTTGCCGAGCCGCCGGTCGCGCTGGTCGACAAGGTGGTCGACAAGAAGGGCACACGCGCGGTGGCGCAGGCCTACCTCGAGTACCTCTACTCGCCCGAAGGCCAGGACCTCGCCGGTCAGAACTACTACCGGCCGATCGACGCCAAGGTCGCCGCGAAGTACGAGAAGCAGTTTCCCAAGCTGAACCTGTTCACCATCGACCAGGTGTTCGGCGGCTGGAGCAAGGCGCAGAAGACGCACTTCGCCGACGGCGGCGTGTTCGACCAGATCTACACGAAGAAATAGGACATTAGCGCAAGAGCGCGCGCTCACATCTTGTGTCGCGGAGCCGGGCCGAGCTCCGCGGCTTCCTTCTTTTTCGCATAAAGATCAGCGGATTCAATCGTTCGTTTTTGAAGGCGGGCTTCCTACGATCGCCGCTCCGATCCCAGCCTGTCTGTCATGAAGCCTGTTTCGACCCTCTCGCGCCGTTCGCTGATCGCCGCCGCCCTGCTGGCCGCCGCCGGCTGGGCCCAGGCCGCCGGGCCGACGCTGCTCAACGTCAGCTACGACGTCGCGCGTGAGCTCTACAAGGAGATCAACCCGGCGTTCCAGAAGCAGTGGAAGCAGGCCTCCGGCGAGGACGTGACGGTCAACCAGTCGCACGGCGGATCGAGCAAGCAGGCGCGCGCGGTGATCGACGGCCTCGAGGCCGACGTGGTGACGATGAACCAGTCGAGCGACATCGACGCCATCGCCACGCGCGGCAAGCTGATCCCGCAGGACTGGGCCAAGCGCCTGCCCAACAACAGCGCGCCGACCACCTCGGTCACGGTGATCCTGGTGCGCAAGGGCAATCCGAAGAAGATCGCCGACTGGGCCGACCTCGCCAAGCCCGGCGTCAGCGTCGTGATCCCCAACCCCAAGATCACCGGCAACGGACGCTACAGCTACGTGGCCGCCTGGGGCTCGGTCATCAAGGCCGGCGGCACGCCCGCGCAGGCGCGCGAGCTGGTGACCAAGATCTTCGCCAACGTGCCGGTGTTCGACGGCGGCGGCCGCGCGGCGACCACCACGTTCGCCCAGCGCGGCATCGGCGACGCGCTGGCCACGTTCGAGTCCGAGATCAACCTGATCAAGCAGGAGTTCGGCGACAACTTCGACGTGGTCTACCCCAAGAGCACGATCCTGGCCGAGAACCCGGTCGCGGTGATCGACAAGGTGGTCGACAAGAAGGGCACGCGCAAGCAGGCCGAGGCCTACCTGAAGTTCCTCTACACCGACGAGGCGCAGGAGATCGCCGCCAAGCACCAGCTGCGGCCGCGCTCGGCCACCATCCTCGCCAAGTACGCGAAGGACTTCCCCAAGGTCAACACCTTCACGATCGACGAGGTCTTCGGCGGCTGGACGCAGGCGCAGAAGGAGCACTTCGACGACGGCGCGATCTACGACCAGATCCTCGCGGCCGGCAAGAAGTGATCCGCGTCTTCCTGTTCTGACGACGGCGCCGCCATGCTGTTCTCCCGCACCCTGCTCAAGCGCCACAGCGTGCTGCCGGGCTTCGACCTCGCCCTCGGCTTCACACTGCTGTACCTGGGCCTGATCGTGCTCGTGCCGCTGTCGGCGGCGTTTCTCAAGACGGCCACGCTGACCTGGTCCGCGTTCTGGGACACGGTGACCGCCGAGCGCGTGATGGCCAGCTACCGGCTGACCTTCGGCGCCTCGTTGGCGGCGGCGCTGCTCAATGCGGCGTTCGGGTTGGTGATCGCCTGGGTGCTGGTGCGCTACGAGTTCTTCGGCAAGCGCTTCGTCGACGCCCTGGTCGACCTGCCGTTCGCGCTGCCGACCGCGGTGGCCGGCATCGCGCTGACGGCGCTGTACTCGCACAACGGCTGGATCGGCCAGATGCTGCCGTTCAAGGTGAGCTTCACGCCGCTGGGTGTGTTCGTCGCGCTGACCTTCATCGGCCTGCCCTTCGTCGTGCGCACGCTGCAGCCGGTGCTCGAAGACCTGAGCAAGGAGCTGGAAGAAGCCGCGGCGACGCTCGGCGCCTCGCGCTGGCAGACCTTTCGCCACGTGATCTTTCCGATCCTCACGCCGGCCCTGCTGACCGGCTTCGCGCTCGCGTTCGCGCGCGCACTGGGCGAATACGGCTCGGTGATCTTCATCGCCGGCAACATGCCGATGGTTTCCGAGATCACGCCGCTGCTCATCATCACCAAGCTCGAGCAGTACGACTACGCCGGCGCGACCGCGATCGCGGTCGTGATGCTGGTCGCGAGCTTCGCGATGCTGCTGGCGATCAATGCGCTGCAGGCCTGGTCGCGGCGACGCAGCGGGGGGCATTGAGCATGAGTGCGCCTGCTGCGACCCTCGTCCCCACCCTCTCCCGCCACGCGGCAGAAGGCGTGAAGCCGCGGCTCGTCCAGGAAGCGACGACCGAGCCGCGCTGGGTGCGCGTGACGCTGATCACCGTCGCACTCGCGTTCCTGACGCTGTTTCTCTTCGTGCCGCTGGTATCGGTGTTCTACGAGGCGCTGAAGAAGGGCTTCGACGTCTACCTTGCCGCGATCACCGAGCCCGATGCGCTGTCGGCGATCAAGCTGACGCTGATCACCGCGCTGATCGCGGTGCCGCTGAACCTGGTGTTCGGCATCGCGGCCGCGTGGTGCGTCGCCAAGTTCGACTTCCGCGGCAAGAACCTGCTGCTCACGCTGATCGACCTGCCGTTCTCGGTGAGCCCGGTGATCTCGGGCCTGATCTACGTGCTGGTGTTCGGCCTGCAGGGCTGGCTGGGCGAATGGCTGCGCGACCATGACCTGAAGGTGATCTTCGCGGTGCCGGGCATCGTGCTGGCGACGGTGTTCGTGACCTTCCCGTTCGTCGCGCGCGAGCTGATCCCGCTGATGCAGGCGCAGGGCACCGAACAGGAAGAGGCCGCGCGCGTGCTCGGCGCCAACGGCTGGCAGATCTTTCGCCGCGTGACACTGCCCAACATCAAGTGGGCGCTGCTGTACGGCGTGATCCTGTGCAATGCGCGCGCGATGGGCGAGTTCGGTGCGGTCAGCGTGGTCTCGGGCCACATCCGCGGCCAGACCAACACGATGCCGCTGCACATCGAGATCCTCTACAACGAGTACCAGTTCGCCGCGTCGTTCGCGGTGGCTTCGCTGCTGGCCGGCCTGGCGCTGGTGACGCTGGTGCTCAAGTTCATCGTCGAGCGGCGCGTGCAGCGCGAGCTGCACTCGGCCTCGATGGGCGAAGGACCTGCGACATGAGTATTGAGGTCAGGAATCTCAACAAGCGCTTCGGCAACACCGTCGTCTGCGACAACCTCAACCTCGACATCCCGTCGGGCGAGCTGGTCGCGCTGCTGGGGCCCTCGGGCTCGGGCAAGACCACGCTGCTGCGCATCATCGCCGGCCTCGAAGTGCCCGACAGCGGATCGGTCCACTTCCACGGCGAAGACGCGACCGGCACCGACGTGCGCGAGCGCCAGGTCGGCTTCGTGTTCCAGCACTACGCGCTGTTCGGCCACATGTCGATCTTCGAGAACGTGGCCTTCGGCCTGCGCGTGCGGCCCAAGGCCACGCGGCCCGACGAGGCTGAGATCAGGCGCCGCGTGATGGAGCTGCTCAAGCTGGTGCAGCTCGACTGGGTGGCGGACCGCTTCCCGCATCAGCTCTCGGGCGGCCAGCGCCAGCGCATCGCGCTCGCGCGCGCGCTCGCGGTCGAGCCCAAGGTGCTGCTGCTCGACGAGCCCTTCGGCGCGCTCGACGCCAAGGTGCGCAAGGAGCTGCGCCGCTGGCTGCGCCGCCTGCACGACGAGATGCACGTCACCAGCGTCTTCGTGACTCACGACCAGGAAGAGGCGATGGAAGTCGCCGACCGCATCGTCGTGATGAACCATGGCCGCATCGAGCAGGACGGCGCGCCCGACGAGGTCTACGACAAGCCGGCGACGCCCTTCGTGCTGCAGTTCCTCGGCGACGTGAACCTGTTTCGCGGCCGCTTCGGCCATGCGCCGGGCGGGGTCGAGGCGCCGCGCGAGAACGAGGTCAGCTACGTGCGCCCGCACGAGCTTGCGGTGCTGCCCGAGCCGACCGAGGGCTCGGTCGCGGTGACGCTGTCGCAGGCGCTCACGGTCGGCCCGAACACGCGCATCGAGTTCAAGCGCCTCGACGACGGCAGCTATGTCGACGTCGAACTGCCGCGCAGCGAATACCACCTGCTGCGCGAGCGCTTCCCGCTCGGCCCGGGCGCCACGGTGCACCTGCTGCCGCGCCGCGTGACGCGCTTCGCCGCCGAAACCGAGCAGGCCGATCCCGCCGCGATGATCTGAGCGTTCCCGACGGGCATGCGTCTTGCCCGTCGCGCGGCGACACGCCGCGCCGGCGTATGCCCAGACAGGAGGCCGCCATGTCCTCGCCGCGAAGCTCGTCCCTTGTCTCGTGGATCGCAGCGTGCGCAGCCGCAGCGGCACTGGCCGCCTGTGGTGGCGGCGGTGGTGGTGACGGCGATGACGGCGGCGGTGGAGGCGGTGGTGGCGGCGGCGGCAGTGACACGCAGGCGCCGAGCGCGACGCTCACCGCGCCGGCGGCGCTGGCCAGCGGGCTGAGCGGCACGCTCAACGTCAGCGCCGATGCGAGCGACAACGTCGGCGTCGCATCGGTCGAGTTCCAGGTCGACGGCCAGGCGGTCGGCGAGGCCGACACCGCAGCGCCTTATGTCGCAAGCGTTGACACGACGGCCTATGCGTCCGGTCAGCACGTGGTGCGCGCACGCTCGCGCGACGCGGCGGGCAATGTCTCCGAGTGGTCCGAGGCGACGGTGCAGTTCGGCGGCAGCCGCACGCAGCCGGCCGGCTTCACGCGCGACACCGGCTGGATCACCGGCCTGAGCAACGCGACAGCGTTCACCCCGACGCCCGACGGCCGCTGGCTCGTCGCCCAGCAAGGCGGCGCGCTGCGCATGGTGAAGGACGGGGCCTTGCTCGCGACGCCCTTCCTGAGCCTTGCGGTCGACTCGACCGGCGAGCGCGGCCTGATCGGCGTTGCGGTGCACCCGCAGTTCGCCGCCAACGGCTACGTCTACGTCTACTACACGAGCACCGAAGGCGGCACGCACAACCGCATCAGCCGCTTCACCGCCAACGGCGACGTCGCCGCGGGCGGCGAGACCGTGCTGGTCGACCTGCCGGCGCTGTCGTCGGCGACCAACCACAACGGCGGCGGCATGCACTTCGGGCCCGACGGCAAGCTCTACGTCGGGGTCGGCGAGAACGCCAATGGCGCGCGGGCGCAGGACTTGTCGGACCCGCTCGGCAAGCTGCTGCGATTCAACGACGACGGCAGCATCCCGAGCGACAACCCGTTCTATGGCACGCAGACCGGCCTGGCGCGCGCGGTCTGGGCCTACGGCCTTCGCAACCCCTTCACCTTTGCGTTCCAGTCGGGCACCGGCCGCCTGCACATCAACGATGTCGGCGCCAACGCCTGGGAGGAGATCAACCTCGGCGCCGCGGGCGCGAACTACGGCTGGCCGGCCACCGAAGGGCCGACCGACGCCAACGGCGTGACCGCGCCGCTGTTCGCCTATGCGCACGATGCCGGCGACGGCAGCGGCGCGGGCGGCTTCTTCGAGGGCATCGCGATCGCCGGCGGCGCGTTCTACCCGGACGACGGGCCGTTCCCGGCCGCCTACCGCGGCAGCTACTTCTTCGCCGACTTCGGCGCGAGCTTCGTCGCGCGGCTCGACGCGGCCAGCGGCGACGCCTATGCCTTCGCGCTGCTCGACGACGCGCCGGTCGACATGCGCGTCGGCACCGACGGCGCGCTCTATGTGCTCACGCGTTCCGGCATCACGCGCATCGCCGCCGAGTGAGGCAAGGGCGGCTCACAGCGCGTCGTCTTCCACCGCCGGCGCCGTGAGCGCCTGCTCGACGACGCTGCGCGTCAGCGGCGACGCGAAGGTCTCGATGAAGTCGTAGGCGTAGCGGCGCAGGTAGCTGCCGCGGCGGATCGCCAGGCGCGTCATGTTGACCGCGAACAGGTGGCGCGCGTCGATCGCGCGCAGGTGGCGGTCGCGCTCGCCGTCGAAGGCGATCGACGCGACGATGCCCACGCCCAGGCCCAGCTCGACGTAGGTCTTGATCACGTCGGCGTCCATCGCCGACAGCGCGATCTGCGGCGCGATGCCGGCGCGCTCGAAGGCCTCGTCGATGTGGCCGCGGCCGGTGTAGCCGGCGTCGTAGGTGATCAGCGGGTGCTCGGCCAGGCGCGCCAGCGTCAGCGGCTGCTGCGCGTCGGCCTGCTGGGCCAGCGGGTGGCCGTGCGGCACGATGACCGAGTGCGTCCAGCTGTAGCACGGCAGCGCCACCAGGCCGGGGTAGTGCGCCAGCGCCTCGGTCGCGATGCCGATGTCGGCGGCGCCGTCGAGCAGCATCTGCGCCACCTGCTGCGGCGAGCCCTGGTGCAGCGCCAGCTGCACGTTCGGATGCGCGAGCCGGAAGTCGCGCACCGCGGTCGGCAAGGCATAACGCGCCTGCGAGTGCGTCGCCGCGATCGCCAGCGGGCCGCTGTCGTGGCGCGCGAAGTCCTCGCCGGCGCGCTGCAGGTTGCCGGCCTCGGTGAGCAAGCGCTCGACGATCGGCAGCACCGCGCGCCCGGGCTCGGTCAGCCCGGTCAGGCGCTTGCCGGCGCGCACGAACAAGGTGATGCCGAGTTCGTCCTCGAGCTCGCGGATCTGCCGGCTCACGCCCGGCTGCGACGTGTGCAGCGCATGGGCCACCTCAGTGAGGTTGAAGCCGCGGCGCACCGCCTCGCGCACCGAGCGCAACTGCTGGAAATTCATGGAGCGACGAAGAGCGGGCTTCTAGATGCGGAAGTCGAATTATTCGAGCGCCGCCTCCACGCGCGAACGACAGCTTCGTTCGATGCATCTGCAACCGGCGCATATCAGGTGAAAGGCGGCTGGCAAAGAATCTTCATGAGCGCTCACTTGCCCGTGACAAACCCGGGTGGGGCTCGGGCGGCGCTCGCCGGTATGATCCGCGCCGCGGTCGCCTGGGCGGCCACCAATTCAGTTCGGAAGGGAATCCATGTCCATGACCCTGCTGCGCCGCCTCGGGCTGGCGCTGGCCGGCGCCGGTGTTGCGTTTGCCTTGGTCGCCTGCGGCGGCGGCGGTGACGGCGACGGCGGCGGCGGTGACGCCTCCGTGCGTCTGCTCAACGTGACCAACGACATCGCCGCACTTGACCTCTATTCCGAGGAGGACGACGAAGAGGCCGTGCGCAGCGAAGGCGTCGGCCGCGACGCGGTGGGCGACTACTTCTCGCTCAAGGCCGACACCTACAACTTCCTGGTCAAGCGTGCCGGTGCCGACGCGACGCTGCTGCAGCAGACCAGCCGCAGCGTGTCGGGCGGCAACAAGTACACCGTGATCGCCTACGGCTACGAAGGCGCCTACAAGTCGGCGCTCCTGTCGGAGAACGAGGACGACTCGCCGGCCAGCGGCAAGACCAAGATCCGCGTGCTGAACCTGTCGGCCGATGCCGGCAATCTGGACATCTACGTGACCGACGCCGATACGCCGCTGTCGGACGCATCGCCCGTGATCGCCAGCCTCGATGGCGGCTCGGTCAGCGCGTATGCCACCGTGACCAGCGGCAACCGCCGCATCCGCGTCACCGCGGCAGGCGACAACGCCGATCTGCGTCTGGACATTCCGGCCGCCACGTTGGAGAGCACCGGCATCGTCAACGTCGTCCTCACGCCCGGCAACGGCGGCGTGCTGGTGCACGGCTACCTGATGCCGCAAGGCGGCGATCTGACGCTGGCCAAGAACACGCAATCGCGCGTGCGCCTGGTTTCGTCGGTCACCAGCACCGGCTCCGTAGGTGCTGCCGTCAACGGCACGACGCTGGCGACTGCGCAGTCTTCGCCGTCCGTCGGCGGCTATGCGAACGTCACGGCGGGCGCGCTCACCGGCACCTTCACCGTCAATGGCGTCGCCATCACGACGCCGACCGCGACGCTCGTGGCTGGCAACGACTACTCGCTGATGGTTGCCGGCGATCCGGG
Source organism: Caldimonas sp. KR1-144 (assembly GCF_049446155.1). NCBI lineage: Bacteria > Pseudomonadati > Pseudomonadota > Betaproteobacteria > Burkholderiales > Sphaerotilaceae > Caldimonas > Caldimonas sp. KR1-144. The sequence continues at coordinate 24,531 of NZ_JBMSEE010000005.1, read as the reverse complement.
CGCCTCGTCCGTCTACGTGATTGGCGACGACAACCGCCTGCCGACGACGACGAAAAAGGCCAAGTTCCGGCTGTTCAACGGCGTCCCGACCGAGACCGCTGGCCTGTCGTTGCAGGTGAACCTGAATCCGCTGGCCGATGGCGTGGCCTTCGGCGCCGCGTCGACCGCGACGCAGGTCGATGCAGCCGCCGACTCCACGATCGAGGTGAATTCGGGGCTGGGTAGTACGGTGTACTCCCGCACCGACCAGGACATCGCCGAGCAGGGCGTGTACTCGGTGTTCCTGCTCGCCGGCAACCCGGCTGGCTCGACCGGCCTGCTGCGCAAGGAGCGCTGACCCCCCCCACGGCCTTGACGCCAACGACGGCCGCCCCTCGGGGCGGCCGTTTCTCTTTCCGGCTAGCCTTGCCGCATGAGCGTCGATCCGACATTCGTGCCGCCTCTGCCGCGCCCGTGGGCCAGGCGCCTGCGCGAGATGCACCGATCGGCCGGCTGGCCGATCGGCGACGCGCTCGAGGTCGAACTGCTGGCCGCCGGGCTGCTCGTCGCCGAGCGTGATGGGCAGGGCCGCACGACGCTGCACCTGAGCCCGGTTGGCCTGCAGGCGCTGGCCGTCGCGCTGCGCCGCAATCGCGCCGCGTTCGACGCCCACGAGGCGCTGGCCGAGCGCGTGGCCGCCGAGATGCAGCGCGACGGGCGCATCGCCTGGCGCGAGCTGGCGCTGCGCGCGCCGGTCGACGGCGCCTGGGTCGTCGTTCGCCCCGACGTCTATTCCATCCGCCACACCACCGTCGAGAGCTGGGTCGTGCCGATCGCGCACGAGGTCAAGGTGCGGCGCGCCGACCTGCTGTCCGACCTGCAGCGCCCGGCCAAGCGCGCCGCCTACCTGGCGCTGGCGGCCGAATGCAGCTACGTGATCGCCGCCGGCATCGCCGAGCCCGATGAGATTCCGCCCGAGTGCGGCGTGATCGTCGCCCACCCGGCGAGCGAGGGGCGCGGCTTCGGCCGGCTCGAGCGCGTGCGCGACGCGCCACGGCGGGCGATGACGCTGCCGCTGGCGGTGTGGATGGCGCTGGCGCGCGCGGCGCCGGCCGTGCCGGCCTGGGACGACGCGCCCCAGGCCGCGCTCGGTGATGTGGGCGACGCGCGCGAGGCCGGCGACCCCGACGCGTCATCGAATCCGCCGACCTGAGACACTTGCGGCTTCATCGACCCTTGCGCCGCGCGGGCGGCCCACGAAGCCGCGCTGTCGGCGCCCGCAGTGACCATGCCCCGCTCCTCGTCGATCCCGCTGCGTCTTGCCCTGGTGGCTTCCGCCGTGCTGGCGGCGGCCTGTTCGCGCGCGCCCGAGCCCGCCGCCGCGCCGGCCGCGGCCACCGCTTCGGCGCCCGTGCCCGCCGCGCCCAGTGCGGTGGCGCAGATCGCCAAGCACCAGGACGAGGGCATCGCCTGGATCAAGGCCACCGGGCCCGAGGAGGTCGAGCGCGCGTTCGCGCAGGCGCGCGGCGCCAACAAGCCGGTCTTCGTCTACTGGGGCGCGGTGTGGTGTCCGCCGTGCAATCAGGTCAAGGCGACCATCTTCAACCGCGACGACTTCATCGAGAAGAGCCGCGCCTTCGTGCCGATCTACCTCGACGGCGACCTGCCCGGCGCGCAGAAGCTGGGCGAGAAGTTCAAGGTGCGCGGCTACCCGACGATGATCCTGTTCCGCCCCGACGGCAGCGAACTCACGCGCCTGCCGGGCGAGGTCGATGCGCGCAAGTACCTGCAGGTGCTGTCGCTGGGCCTGGGCCAGGCGCGCCCGGTCAAGGAAGTGCTGGGCCAGGCGCTGCGACAGCCCAAGCGCCTGAGCGCCGAGGACTGGCGGCTGCTGGCCTACTACAGCTGGGACACCGACGAGCAGCAGCTGCTCGCGCCCGGCAAGCAGGCCGACACGCTGGCGCGGCTCGCGGCCGAGTGTCCGCCGACGGCCGCGCAGGCCGGTCAGCGCCTCGGGCTGAAGGCGCTGGTCGCGCGCGCCGACGACGAGTTCAAGGGCCGGCCGCTGGACGCGGGGAGCGCGGCCGCCGCGCGCGACGGCGCGCTGGCGCTGCTGGCCGACGACGCGCAGGTGCAGGACAACCTCGACATCGTCACCAACTACGCGGCCGAGCTCGTGAAGGTGCTCAGCGCCAAGGGCACGCCCGAGCGCGAGCAGCTCGCCGCCGCCTTCGCAACCACGCTCGACCGCCTCACCGCCGACACGCGCCTCTCGCAAGGCGACCGCATCGGCGCGCTGATCTCGCGCATCGCGATCGCCCAGCTCGACGACCCCAAGGCCGCGCTGTCGCCGGTGCTGCTCGAGCACGTGCGCGCCCAGGTCGCGCGTGCGGACCGCGAGGTGACGAGCGACGTCGAGCGCCAGTCGGTGATCACCAGCGCCGGCCATGCGCTGTCCAAGGCCGGCCTGCTCGATGAGTCGGACACGCTGCTCGAAGCAGAGATCAAGCGTTCGCACAGCCCCTACTACTCGATGCTCCAGCTCGCCAGCAACGCCAAGAAACGCGGCGACAAGGCGGCCGCGCTGCGCTGGTACGAGCGCGCCTACGCCGAGTCCAAGGGGCCGGCCACGCGGGTGCAGTGGGGGGCCAACTACGTGACCGCGCTGGTCGACCTCGCGCCGCAGGACGCGCAGCGCATCGAACAGGCCGCGGCCAGCGTCTATGCCGAACTCGACGGCCAGCGCGATGCCTTCTACGAACGCAATGCCCGATCGCTCGAGCGCATCAACGCCAAGCTCGCCGGCTGGGCCACGACGCCCGAGCGCCGCGCCGCGACGCAGCGCCTGCGCGCCTCGCTCGACCAGCGCTGCGGCACGCTGCCGGCCGGCGACGCGCAGCGCGCCACCTGCGGCGCGCTCGGCAGGCAACTGGCCGGCGGCAAGCCGGCGGCCAAGTCCGCGACGACCTGATCTGCATCCAATGCCGCGCGACATCCTCGACGAAACCCAGCTCCATCCGGCGATCCGCCAGCGTGTCGCCGACCTCCACGCCGACATCGTGCACAACGTGCGCGCCGCGGCCGCATCGAACGCCGTGCTGGTGATCGGCATGGCCGGCAATCCGCATTGCCGGCGTGCGCGCCGCACGCTCGAGCGCGTCGGCGTGCCCTTCCACTACCTGGGCTTCGGCAGCTACCTGAGCCAGTGGCGACGCCGCAATGCGCTGAAGATGTGGACCGGCTGGCCGACCTTCCCGATGGTGTTCGTCAAGGGCCAGCTGGTCGGCGGCGCCAGCGACCTCGCGGCCTTGGCCGACAGCGGCGAGCTGCAGCGTCTGCTCGCGCAGCCGGCCTGATGCCATGCTCATGAACGCAACGAAACGCTGGTACTGGGAAGACTTTCGCGCCGGCGAGGTGCGCGAGTTCGGCGGCCACGTGCTGACGCGCGAGGAGATCGTGCGCTTCGCGCGCGAGTTCGACCCGCAGCCCTTCCACCTCGACGACGAGGCCGCCAAGGCCTCGCTGTTCGGTGCGCTCGCGGCCAGCGGCTGGCACAGCTGCGCGCTCGTGATGCGCATGATGTGCGACGCCTACCTGCTGGAGTCCAGCAGCCTCGGTTCGCCCGGGCTCGAGAACATCCGCTGGCAAAAGCCGGTGCTGGTGGGCGACACGCTGCGCGTGCGCATGCACATCCTCGAGTCGCGGCCGATGGCGAGCCGCCCGCACGTGGGCCTCGTGCGCAGCCGCTGGGACGGCCTGAACCAGCGCGACGAGGTCGTGCTGACGATGGAAGGCTGGGGCATGTTCGGGCGCCGCGAGCCGGGCGCGCAGGCCGAAGGAAGCGCCGCATGAACCCGCCGCGCCGCGCGCGCGAACCCAGCTTCACGCCGGCGCAGTTCCGCGCCGCCTTGGGCATGTTCGCGACCGGCGTGACCATCGTCACCGCGCGCGCGGCCGACGGGCGCTGCGTCGGCCTCACGGCCAATTCGTTCAACTCGGTCTCGCTGGCGCCGCCCTTGGTGCTGTGGAGCCTCGCGCGCACGGCGGGCTCGATGCCGGCGTTCTCGCGCGGCTCGCACTACGCGGTGCACATCCTCGCGGCCGGGCAGCACGCGCTGGCCGAGCGCTTTGCCAGCAAGGCCGTGGTCGACCGCTTCGAGGGCGTGCCCTGGCACGCCGGCGAGCACGACGTGCCGCTGATCGACGGCGCGGCCGCGGTGTTCGAGTGCTTCAACCGCAGCCAGTACGTCGAAGGCGACCACGTCATCTTCGTCGGCGAGGTCGAGCGCTGCCGCGTCGACGCCGACGCGACGCCGCTGATCTTCCACGGCGGGCGCTACTTCACCGAGCTGCCCTTGACCTCGGCGGACACCTTCGGTCACAGATGACGGCCGGCCCTTAAGGCCGGGCTAATTGTGCGTACGCAGCATGACGGCTCTTCACTGAGGATCCGTCATGTCGTTTGCCTCATCGTTCGAAGCGTCCTCGGGGGCCGTTCGCGCCTCTGAGGGCCCGCTCGAGACTCAGGCGCCGCAGGGCCTGGTCCGGGCCGGCGCCGAGCGCCGCGAAATCGAACAGTTCATCGGCGAAGTCTTCGCGCGCCGCTTCGACGCTGCCGTTCCCGTCTTCATGCCCGAGCTCGTCGCGCGTCGCGACGCACTCGGGCGGGTCGTCGCCGCGGCGGGCATCCGTCTCGCGAGCGAGCCGCTGTTCCTCGAGCAATACCTCGACGAGCCGGTCGATCGCGCCATCGAGCGGCTGACCGGCCGCCGGCCCGCGCGGGCGCGCATCGCCGAGGTCGGGCAGCTGGCCGCCGCGCGGCCGGGCGAGGGCCGCCGGCTGATCGCCGACCTGGCCGTGCGCCTGGCCGCGCGGCGCATCGAGTGGGTCGTCGGCACGCTCACGCAGGAGCTGCGGCATCTGTTCGCGCGCATGGGCATCGAGCCGCTGGTGCTGGAGCGCGCTGATCCGGCGCGGCTGGGTGCCGCGGCCGCGAGCTGGGGGCGCTACTACGAACACCGGCCGCAGGTTCTCGCGGGCCATTTGCCGACGGCGATCGCACGCTTGCGCGCAGCGAGGTCCGTGGCATGACGGCCGAAACCAGCGCGATCCTGCTCGACGACGCGACCGGCACTTGGGACGCCGAGCGCTTCGAGCGCGCCGTCGAGATCGCCGCGCAGCACCTGCGCGAACAGGGCGCGACGGTGCTCGCCACGCGCCTGGACAACGGTGCCGCCTGGGTCGTCGCCGATGCGGCGGCGCGCCGCAGCGGCGTGGTCCACCTGCCCTTGCCCGCCTTCTTCACCGAAACGCAGGTTGCGCACGCCTTGCGCACCGCCGGCGCCGAGCTGCTGTGGCTGCCGCCGGCCGCCGCAAGCGGCGGGCGCATCCGCGAGTTCGCCCCCGGACTCGCCATGCGCGAAATGCGCACCGCCGCTGCACCGTGCGGCGTCGCCATGCCGGCCGGCACGCGCATCGTGACCTTCACGTCGGGCAGCACCGGCACGCCCAAGGGCGTGTGCCTCGGTGCGTCGCAGCTGGACGCCGTGGCCCATGGCATCGGCGAGGCGACCGGCGCGCTGGGCATCCGACGGCACCTGTGCGCGCTGCCGCTGGCGGTGCTGCTGGAGCACGTGGCCGGCGTGCTGGCGCCGCTGGCGCGCGGCGCGACGGTGATCCTGCGGCCGCTGGAGGCCGTGGGCCTGGGCGGCTCGTCGAGCTTCGATCCCGCCCGGCTCGACGCCACGGTGCGCGCGACGCAGCCGCACAGCCTGATCCTGCTGCCGCAGCAGTTGCGCGCCTGGAGCGGCTGGCTGCACGCCCAGGGTCTGCGCGCCTGCCCGTCGCTCAAGCTGGTGGCGGTGGGCGGCGCGCCGGTCGGCACGGCCAACCTCGCGGCCGCGCGCGCGATGGGCCTGCCGGCCTACGAAGGCTATGGCTTGTCCGAGGGCGGCTCAGTGCAAACGCTCAACCTGCCCGGCGCCGACCGCCCTGGTAGCGCGGGCCGGCCACTGCCGCATGCGCGCGTGCGCATCGCCGCCGACGGCGAAATCGAGCTCGGCGGCGCGCTCTCGCTCGGCTACCTCGGCGAGCCTGCCGATGCGCGGCCGTGGCGGGGCACCGGCGACCTCGGTCGCCTCGACGACGACGGCTTCCTGCACGTCACCGGCCGCAAGAAGCAGGTGCTGATCACGGCCTTCGGGCGCAACGTCTCGCCCGAGTGGGTCGAGACCGCACTGCATCAGCAGGCCGCGATCGCGCAGGCAGTCGTGTTCGGCGACGGCCAGCCGCGGCTCGGCGCCGTCCTGTGGCCGTCGTCGCCCGCCATCGACGACGCGGCGCTCGACGCCGCCGTCGCGCGGGCCAACGCGCAATTGCCCGACTACGCACGCATCGCGCACTGGCTGCGCGGGCGCGACGCGTTCTCGCCCGCCAGCGGCTTCGCGACGCCCAACGGGCGGCCGCTGCGCTCGGCCATCGCCGCGGCCCATGCCGCGGCCCTGTTCCCCGCCATCGAATCCGGCCACGAAACCTTCGCACGATGACCGATCCACGACCCGCCGCCGCGAGCGGCTTCCATGCCCGCCTGCTGGCCGAGACCGCCGCCGAGCGCGCGCGCATGCTGCAAGCGCCGATCATCGGCGCCTGTCTCTCGGGGCGCGTCTCGCGCCCGAGCTACCTGGCCTTCCTGCAGCAGGCCTACCACCACGTGCGGCACACGGTGCCGCTGCTGCGTGCCTGCCGCGCGCAAGTGGCGGCCCAACCCCGGCTGGCCTGGGTGCTGCCCGCGCTCGACGAGTACATCGAGGAAGAGCAGGGCCACGACGAATGGATCCTCGACGACATCCGCGCGGCCGGCGGCGACGCGCAGGCCGCGCGCGACAGCCGGCCCGAGCATGCGGCCGAGGTCATGGTCGCCTACGCCTACGACACCATTGCGCGCGGCAACCCGCTGGGCTTCTTCGGCATGGTGCTGGTGCTCGAAGGCACCAGCGTCGCGCTCGCGCTGCAGGCGGCCGACCGGATCCAGGCCGGCCTCGGCCTGCCCGACGCCGCCTTCAGCTACCTGCGCTCGCACGGCACACTCGACCAGGAGCACACGCGCCACCTCGCGATGCTGATGGATGCCGTCGAGGATCCGGCCGATCAGGCCGACATCGTTCGCGCGGCGCAGCGCTTCTACCGGCTCTACGGCGACGTGTTCCGCGACCTGCCGATGCCGGACGCGATGGCGGGCGCGCCGGCGGAGGCTGCATGAAGCTGGCCGGCTCGCACATTGTGCTCACCGGCGCGGCCGGCGGCATCGGATGCGCGCTCGCGTGCGAACTGGCGGCGCGCGGCGCGGCGCTGCTGCTCGTCGGCCGCGATGCCGCGCGCGTGGAGGCACTCGCCGCGACGCTGCCCGACGCACGCGCGGTGGCCGCCGACCTGACGCGCGCCGAGGGCATCGAGCGTGTGCGCGTCGCCGCGCAGGACTTCGGTGCCAACGGGCTCGTCAACAACGCGGGCCAGGCCGCGTTCGGCCGCTTCGCGCAGGCTACGCCGGCGCAGATCGCCTCGGTCGTGGCCACCAACCTCATCGCGCCGATGCAGCTGACGCAAGCGCTGCTGCCCCAGTTGCTCGCCGCCGGCGAGGCCTTCGTGCTCAACGTCGGCTCGGCCGTGGGCCGCATCGGCCTGCCCGGGCAGGCGATCTACGGCGCCAGCAAGTTCGGCCTGCACGGTTTCTCGCAGGCGCTGCGCCGCGAGCTCGCCGGCACGTGCGTGCGGGTGCTGCACTGCTCGCCCCGCGCGACCGACACCGGCTTCAACGACGCGGCCGCGCGCGCGCACCAGCGCGCGACACGCACGCCGGTCGACGACCCGTCGCACGTCGCGCGGGCCATCGCGCGGCAGATCGAACGCGGCACGCCCGAACGCACGCTGGGCTTTCCCGAGCGGCTGGCCGTGCGCATCAACGGCGCGCTGCCCGCGGCGCTCGACGGCGTGCTGGCCGCGCAGGCACGCGCGCTCGATCCGTCGGGCGTCCGCGCCGAACCCATGAACCCGTCCGAGGAGGTCCGTCCGTGAAGCCCTTGTCCGTGAAGATCCATGCCCTGCTGCTGCCGGCGCTGTTTGCCGGGGCGACGCTCGCGCATGCCGGCCCGGTCGAAGATGCGGTGTCCGAACTGCAGCGCAGCTGGGAAGTGATCCGCTACCAGACGCCGAGCCGGGAGCGCGAGAAGCGCTACGAACAGCTCGCCGCGCGCGCCCATCAGCTCAGCCAGTCGCTGCCCGGGCGCAGCGAGCCGATGGTCTGGGAAGCCATCATCGTCAGCTCCTGGGCCGGCGAGGCCGGCGGCTTCGGCGCGCTGGCCAAGGCCAAGCAGGCCAAGGCCTTGTACGAGAGCGCGATCGCCATCGATCCGCGCGCCCTCGACGGCTCGGCCTACAACAGCCTGGGCGTCCTCTACTACAAGGTGCCCGGATGGCCGATCGGCTTCGGCGACAAGGCCAAGGCCGAGGCCAACCTGAAGAAGGCGCTGGAGATCAATCCGAACGGCATCGATCCCAACTTCTTCTACGGCGAATTCCTGGTCGAGCAAAAGCGCGCCGCCGAGGCGCTGCCCTACCTCGAGAAGGCACTGGCCGCGCCGTCGCGCCCCGATCGCCAGATCGCCGACGCCGGACGCCGCGAGGAAGCGCGCGAGCTGCTCGAGAAGGCGCGCACTGCCGCCGCGCACTGACGGCGATGCGCAAGCCCGCACGCGAGCCCGGTGCGCCGCGCCGGCGCGCCTTCGGCGACCGGCTGTGCTCGCTGGCAATCGTCGTGGCCGGCGTGACGGGCAACATCGTCCTGTGGACGATGGTCGCGCGTCACTTCGGCTGAGGCGCGACCATTGGCGTGTCGGGCAGGATCGCGCGGCGCTCCTGCGTCGCACCGCCGAAGCCCCACGCGTCGGCGCGCACCTCCTGCACGACGGCATAGCTCGCCGGATGCAGCGGGCCGCAGGCCTCGTCGAGCAGCGCCCACGCCGCCGCGATCCACGCGGCCTTCTCGGCCTTGGTGTTGGTGCCCTCGGTGACCTGGATCTCGAGCTGGAAGCTCGCGCGCTCCAGCGCCGCCAGCGAGCGCGCGCCGACGAACCACTGCGAAGGCTCGACCGACTCGATCTGCACCGCGGTGACCTCGGCGCGCTTGTGCAGGTGTTCGTGGGTGATCGCGGTCAGCCGGGTGGCCAGCGACTGCGTCAGCTCCTGGCCGAGCGGCCGGGCGACGCGCAGGTGAAGGAAGGGCATGACGGTCCTTTCGGGCGGGCTCGTGAAGCACTCAATAGCGGCGATGGCTTTGCGGGCTGTTGCGCCACGCTTCGTAGCGGCGCTCCGACCAGCGGACCAGGGCTTGGGCCGTCGCGCGGCGCAGCCGGCGCGCGACGAGCAGCAGGAGCGAAGTCGTGGTCATGGCGTTCTCCTTGATCGATGGGGTGAGGCCAATGTAGATGTGCGGCAAAGCACGCACAACGTGGAAGAATGCGTTCCGAGTTTGCATAAACGCACATGCCGCGCCGCACCTTCTTGCCCCCCGCCGCCGGCGCCGACGCGCTGAACTGGGACGACCTGCGCTACGCGCTGGCGATCGCCGAGCAGGGCTCGCTGGCCGGCGCGGCGCGCGCGCTCGGCGTGCGCCATTCCACGGTGCTGCGCCGGCTCGACGCGCTCGAGGCGCGCCTGGGCGCGCGCCTGTTCGAGCGCCAGCGCAGCGGCTACGCGCCCACCGAGGCCGGCGAGCTGCTGGTCGAGCACGCGGGTCGGCTGCGCCCCGCGCTGCAGGAGATGCAGCGCCGCATCCTCGGGCGCGACCTGCAGCTGTCGGGCACGCTGCGGCTCAACGTCGCGCACATCACGACGCTGTACCTGCTGCCCCGGCCGCTGGCCGATTTCGTGCGCGCGCACCCGGGCATCGGCGTCGAGGTCGACGAGGCCTCGCAGCTGGTCGACCTGTCGCGCCGCGACGCCGACGTCGCGCTGCGCCTGTCGGCCGAGGTGCCGCAGCACCTGGTCGGGCGCGAGCTCGGCCGCGCGCGCTTTCGCGTCTACGCGCGCCGCGGCGAGCGCACGCTGCCGCAGCGCCGCACGCCGCTGGATAAGCTGATCGCCCAGGCGCCGTGGATCGGCTACGAGCGCGACCGCCGCGCGCGCTTCTTCGACCGCTGGATGCACGAGCAGGTGCCGTCCGAGCGCGTCGTGCTGCGCGTCGACCTGCTGCACTCGGCGCTGGCGATGGTGCGCACCGGGCTGGGCGTCGCGGTGCTGCCCAGCTTCGTCGAGCCGCACGAGCCGCTGCTGATGCCCGTCTCGGACGACATCCCGGCGCTCGAGACGCCGCTGTGGCTGCTCACCCATCCCGACCTGCGCGCCACCGCGCGCGTGACGGCCTTCATGCAGCAGGTGGGGCACGGCATCGCGCAGGCGCTGGCGCAGGCGCGCTGACCTCTCGCGGCATCGCGTCGCGCCGTGTCGATTCGCGGGCGCCTCGTTCGTCGTCAGGCGGGGGCTCGGCCCATCGATTGCCGCGGCCCTCGCTTGTCAAGCTTCGCAGGAGAGCCGCCATGTCGATGCAGAAAATCACCCCCTTCCTCTGGTACGCGAAGGAGGCCGAAGAGGCCGCGACCTTCTACACGGCCTTGTTCCCCGACTCGCGCATCAAGAGCGTGACCAAGATGCCCAGCGAGTCGCCCAGCGGCCCGCCGGGCTCGGTGACCATCGTCGAGTTCCTGTTGTTCGGCCAGCCCTTCACCGCGATGAGCGCCGGCCCGCTGGACCCCTTCAACCACGCGGTCTCGTTCGTCGTCAGCTGCGAAGACCAGGCCGAGGTCGACCGCTACTGGGACGGACTGCTCCAGGGCGGCGGTACGCCCGAGCAGTGCGGCTGGCTGCGCGACCGCTTCGGCGTGTGCTGGCAGATCGTGCCCCGGCAGCTGATGGAGCTGATGAACGATCCCGATCGTGCCCGCGCCAGGCGCGCGACCGACGCGATGCTCAAGATGGTGAAGATCGACATCGCGGCGCTGCAGGCGGCGGCCGCCGGCCGGGCCTGACGAGGAGCGCAGCAGGCGGCGCGGCCGCGCTCAGCGCCGCGCTCAGGGCCACGCATCAGAGATGCGCCGTGACCGCCGGCGGCTCGAGGCGGTCGTTCATGCCGTCGACATGAACGATCGGCACCGCCGCCAGTTCGGCCTCGCTGACGCCCTCGAGGCAGCCGAGGTTCACGCCGTACATCTTGCCGATCGGCGTCTCGTTGCCGATGCCGAAGGCGCGCACGCCGCAGACACGGCAGAACAGGTGATGGTTGTGGCCGGTGTTGAAGCGGTAGAGCGTCAGCGCCTCGGCGCCCGCCAGCAGCCGAAAACCCTCGGGCCGCGCCACCGCAGGCCAAAAGCGCGTGCGGCGGCAGATCGAGCAATTGCAGCGAAACGACGGCTGGGTCAGGTCGAGGTCGGCTTCGAAGCGCACCGCGCCGCAGTGGCAGGAGCCGGTGTAGGCTTTCATCATCGCGAGCTCCGAGATCGCACCGGCGCCATGTTCGCACCTCGCGCCCGTGCTTGACCGAGCGCAAGCCGCGCACGGCGCCGCGGGTCTATGGTGGGTTCGCGAGGAGGGCCGGCCATGAAGCACGCAGGAATCGCGATGTTGGCGTCGCTGTGGGCGGCGGCGCTGCCCGCGGCGGCGCAGTCGCGCGGCGAACTGCTCTACACCACCCATTGCAGCGCCTGCCACTCCGAGCAGATGCACTGGCGCGACGCGCGCGCCGCGCGCGACTGGCCCACGCTCGAGGCGCAGGTGCGCCGCTGGCAGGGCAGCATCGGCCTCGCCTGGCAGGACGACGACGTGCGCGAGGTGGCGCGCTACCTGAACGAGCGCTTCTATCGCTTCGAGCCGGCCGCGGGCACGCGCTCGTCGCTCGGCGGCGCGCCGCCGGGCGCGATCAGCGGCGCACGCTGACGACGAGCGACTGGATGCGTCCGGCCACCGGCCCTGCGCCGTGGCGCTGCGCGATCGCGTCGGCGCAGTCCTGCGTGGCCGCCAGCAGGCCGCCCGGCTCGCGGGCCTCGATCTCGTGGCGCAGCGGCGTGCCCTGGCAATAGGCGGTGGCGGCGTCGAGGGCGCGATCGGCCCGGCTCGTGCCGCGCCAGGCCTCGATGCGCGCCGGCTGCACCCACCCGCCGGCGGCGAGATCGAGCTCGATCGCCTGGCGGTTGAAATAGCCATGCGGCACGCGCGCCATGAAGCGCGGCGGATCGGCCGGGTAGCGCTGCGCGAGGGCGTCGGTCACGACCGCGGCGAAGTCGTTGTGCTCGATGCGGTCCCAGACGTTGAACAGCAAGCTGCCGCCCGGGCGCAGCACACGCAAGGCCTCGGCATGGGCGAGCGCCTTGTCGGGAAAGAACATCACGCCGAACTGGCACACGACGAGGTCGAAGCTCGCGTCGTCGAACGGCAGGCGCTGCGCGTCGGCGACGAGCCACTGCACAGGCCGCGCGGTGCCGACCGCGGCCGCGCGCGCGAGCATCGCGGGGTTGAGGTCGGTGGCCACCAGTCGCGCCTGCGGCAGCAGCAGCTGGGCCAGCGCGCGCGTGAGCACGCCCGTGCCGGCGGCCACCTCGAGCACGCGGTCGGGTCGCAGCACCGCGGCGCGCTGCGCCAGGTCGTCGGCGCTGGCGGCAAAGATCAGCGGCACCAGCAGGCGGTCGTAGACCTGCGGGATCGAGCCCGCGAAGACGGTGTCGCTGGCCGGCGCGGCCATGGCCTCGGCCTTCGTCAGCGCCGCGACGCCGCGAAGGCCTGGAACCACGCGACGCAGTCCGCGTTGGCCATCGCATCGGGGTTGAGCACCTGGCGCGCGTCGGCGCCCATCAGCAGCTTCTTCACCGGCAGCTCCATCTTCTTGCCCGACAGCGTGCGCGGGATCGCCGGCACTTGCAAGATCTCGTTGGGCACGTGGCGTGCCGAGAGGGCCTGGCGGATCGCGTCGCGCATGCGCTTGACGAGCGCCTCGTCGAGCGTGAGGCCTTCGCGCAGCACGACGAACAGCGGCATGTAGCTCTCGCGGCCGAGGTACTCCAGGTCGACCACCAGGCTGTCGACCACCTCGGGCAGCGCCTCGACCGCGCGGTACAGCTCGGCCGTGCCCATGCGGATGCCGTGGCGGTTGATGGTCGCGTCGCTGCGGCCGTAGATGACGGCACCACCGCGCGGCGTGATGCGGATCCAGTCGCCGTGGCGCCAGATGCCGGGGTACATGTCGAAGTAGCTGTCGTGGTAGCGCTGGTTGCCCGGGTCGCCCCAGAAGCGAAGCGGCATCGATGGCATCGGCCGCGTACACACCAGCTCGCCGACCTCATCGACCAGCGCACGGCCGCGCCCGCTCGCGTCGGGCTCGCTCCAGGCCTCGACCGCGGCGCCGAGGCAGCGGCACTGCATCTCGCCCTTGACCACCGGCAGCGTGCGCAGGCCGGCGACGAAGGCGCCGGCGAAGTCGGTGCCGCCGGAGATCGGCGTGAGCCAGATGTCGCGCCCGTCGACCTTGGGACAGTGGTCCCAGATCCACTGGTAGCACTCGTCCGACAGCGGCGAGCCGGTCGAGCCGATCGCGCGCAGCGACGAGAGATCGCCCTCCTTCATCGGCTCGATGCCGGCCTTCAGGCAGCTCGCGTAGAAGGCCGCGCCGGCGCCGAAGAAGGTCACGCCGGCATCAGCGGCGAAGCGCCACAGCACGCCCCAGTCCGGCCCACCTTCAACACCAGCACGCGGGCCGCCGGGGTTGCCGTCGTAGATGCAGATCGTCGCGCCGCCGAGCAGGCCCGAGACCTGCGAATTCCACATGATCCAGCCGGTGCTCGAGTACCAGTGAAAGCGCTCGCCGGTCTGCGCCGCCGAGCCGATGTCGTTGTGCAGCGTGCCGGCCTTGAGCTGCTCGATCACGATGCCGCCGTGGCCGTGGACGATGGCCTTGGGCAGGCCGGTCGTGCCGCTCGAATACACGATCCACAGCGGGTGGTCGAAGGGCAGCGAAAGCGGCTCGAACATCGCCTCGCGCGAGGCGATGTCCTCGAAGCGCTGAACGCTGCGCCCGTCGGCGTCCAGCGCGCCGAACGCCGGCTCGAGGTTGGCCACCGTCACCACGTGGCGCACGCTCGGCAACTGGGCGATGAGCTCGGCCACCACCGCGCGGCGGTCGTAGGCCACGCCGCCGGAGACGTAGCCGTCACAGGTGATCAGCACCTTGGGTTCGATCTGCCGCCAGCGGTCGAGCACCGCCACCGGCCCCATGTCGGGCGAGCACACCGACCACACCGCGCCGACGCTCGCACAGGCGAGGAAGGCGACCACCGTCTGCGGGATGTTGGGCAGGTAGGCGCAGACGCGGTCGCCGGGCTCCACGCCCACCGCCACCAGCGACTGCGCGAGCGCCGCGACCTGCCTTTTCAGCTCGGGCCAGCTGGTGGTCTGCAGCGCGCGGCCCATGCGCTCGTTGCGAAACACGATCGCCGGATGGCCGCCCGCATGGGCCGCGTCGGCGTGGCGGAACACCTGCTGCGCGTAGTTGAGCTGCGCGCCCTCGAACCAGCGCGCGCCGGGCATGCGTTCGTCGACCAGCGCCTTGGAAAACGGGGTCGGCGAGCGCAGCTCGAAGTAGTCCCAGATCGAGCGCCAGAAGGCCTCGAGATCGTTCACCGACCAGCGCCACAGCGCGTCGTAGCCGGCGGGGGTGTCGGCCTCGAAGTCGAGGCCGCGGGTGTCGTGCAGGAAGCGCAGGTAGCGGCGGATCTGCGGCTCGGGCAGCGCGGGCATGGGGGCTTGTCTCCGGTTCTTGGATCGTTCGAACCGCAGCTTAGCCTTGCTCCCTCTCGCTCGGGGAGAGGGAGCTTCCTTCTCAGCGTTGCGGCACCGGCCCCTCGATGTCGAGGTAATGCCACTGTTCCAGCCAGAACGTCGGCCGCCGGTAGCCGATCAGCCAGGGCTGCGTCAGGTCGGCGTAGATGCGGTGCACGTGGTACTTGTAGGGCGCATAGGCGGCGACGAGCTTGTTCATCTCGGCCAGCAGCGCGAGGCGCTCGGGGCCGTCGGGCAGCACGCTGGCGCGGTCGTAGAGTGCGTCGAGCGCCGGCAGCTTGAAGCGCGCGAGGTTCTGGCCACCGGCGGCGGGGCCGTAGACGCGCATCAGCGAGCTCTGGCCGTCCGGCCCGGCCGCGCTGGTGGCCAGCGACCAGACCTGCAGCTTGCCGGCGCGCGCCATCTTGAGGTTCTCGGGCCACTTGCGCGGCGTGATCCTGATCCTGATGCCGATCGCGGCCATGTCCTTCTGGCGCTGTTCCTCGAGCTGGCGGTACAGCTGGTCGGGCTGCGTGGCCACCTCGAGCACGAGCGGCGAACCGTCGGGCAGGTCGCGCCAGCCGTCGCCGTCGCGGTCGACGTAGCCGTAGAGATCGAGCAGGGCCTTGGCGCGCGCCGGGCTGTATTCGCCGTTGGCGCCGCGCACGTTCGGGTCGTAGCCGTAGGTGTTGGGCAGCATGCCCGATTGCGCGACGATGGCCTGCTGGCTGCGCACCAGCCGGATCTCGCCTTCGAGGTCGGTGGCCAGGCTGATCGCGCGGCGCAGGGCCACCTTCTCCGGCGTGTAGCCGCCGACCACCGGGTCCTCCATGTTGAAGTAGGTAAAGCCCACGTCGGAGTTCACGACGGTGTGGGCCTTGATGCCCTTCTTCACCAGGTTGGGCGCGAGCTTGCCGCCGGGCACGGCCACCTTGGCCAGCGTGGGCGGCACCGGATCGATCAGGTCGAGCTCGCCGTTGAGGAAGGCCAGCCAGCGTGGCTGCTCCTCTTCGATGATGCTGATCTCGACGCGGTCGAGCATCGGCAGGCGCCGGCCCTTGAACCTGGCCAGCAGCGCCTGGCCCTCGGCATCGTCCGCGGCCGGCTCGGCGTCGTAGAGGCGCTCGCGGTAGTTCGGATTGCGCTCCAGCACGATCAGCGAGCTGCGCCGCCACGCACCCAGCTTGAAGGGCCCGGTGCCGACCGGGTGCGCGGCAATCTCGTCGCCGTAGTGCTCGACGACCTCGCGAGCGACGGCGCCGAGCAGGTCCCCGGTGGCCAGGCCGATCCAGAAGCGCGGGCGCGGCTGTTCGAGCGTGAAGCGGATCGTGTAGCGGTCGACCGCCTTGATGCCTTCGACGACGCGGTCGTAGTCGAACTTCGTCTTGTGCCTCAGCGCTTCCTGGCGCACGTCGTCGAGGCCGACGATGCCTTCTTCGCGCAAGCTGCTGTAGACCGGGCTCTTGATCGCCGGGTCGAAGAAGCGCTTGATCGAATACACGTAATCCTGCGCGACCAGCTCGCGCCTTTGGCCCTTGAAGGCCGGGTCGTCCTGGAAGTAGATGCCGGGGCGGACCTTGATGGTCCAGACCTTGTAGTCGGCCGAGTGCTCGGGCATGCCGTCGGCCGTCAGTGGCTTGGGCACGGGCGGGCGCGCGAGGTGGTCGTAGGTGTACAGGCCTTCGAAGATGTGGCCGGTGACGTAGCGCGAGTACAGGTCGTTGATCTGTGCCGGATCGAAGCCCGTTTCGGCGACGCGAAACGCGATGCGCAGCACCTTGGGCTCGGCGGCCGAGACGGGCGCGACGGCGGCGGCGACGAGGGCGAGCGCGGCCAGCGGCGCGCACAGCGGGCGAATCAGGGCAGCAAGCATGGCCGTCAATGCGCCTGGCGGCGCTGCGTGTCGATGTCGTAGTACATCCACTGCTCCAGCCAGAAGGTCGGCCGGCGGTAGCCGACGACCCAGGGCTGGGTCAGGTCGGCATAGATGCGATGCACGTGGAACTTGTAGGGCGCGTAGGCGGTGGCGATCAGGTTGGCCTGGCGCATCACGGCCAGGCGCTCGGGGCCGTCGGGCATCGCGTCGCTCTGGCGGTAGAGCGCGTCGAAGGCGTCGAGCCTGAAGCGCGCGAGGTTTTCGCTGCCGCTTTCGGGGCCGTACAGGGTGGCGAGGCCTTGCTGGCCGTCGGGCGTGGCCGAGCTCTGGCCGAGGCGCCACATCATCGAGCGCCCGGCGCGCGCGGCCTTCATGTGCTCGGGCCACTTGCCGGTCTCGAACTGGATGCGGATGCCGATCGCGCTCATGTCGCGCCGCCACTGCTCGTCGAGCTGGCGCGAGAGCTGGTCGGGCTCGCTGGCCATGCGCAGCACCAGCGCAGAGCCGTCGGGCTGGTCGCGCCAGCCGTCGCCGTCGCGGTCGATGTAGCCGTAGAGGTCGAGCAAGGCCTTGGCGCGCGGCGGGCTGTAGGTCGAGTTGTCGGTGATGAAGTCCGGGTCGTAGCCGTAGGTGTGCGGCGCCACCGTGGTCTGCGCAGCGATGCCCTGGCCGCGGCGGATGATGCCGATCTCGCGCTCGGTGTCGTAGCCCATCACGATCGCGCGGCGCAGCGCCACCTTCTCGGGTGCGTAGCCGCCGACCACCGGGTCGTCCATGTTGAAGTAGGACACCGTGACGTCGGAGTTCACGACCTTGTGCATCACGATGCCGCGCTTGGCCAGGTTGGGCGCGAGCTTGCCGCCGGGGATCGCGGCGGAGGCCAGGTCGGGCGGCACCGGGTCGACGATGTCGAGCTCGCCGTTGAGGAAGGCCAGCCAGCGCGGCTGGCTCTCCTCGATCGGGCGCAGCTCGACGCGGTCGATCATCGGGATGCGCCGGCCCTTGAGCCTGGCGAGGATGGCCTGGCCTTCGGCGTCGTCGGGCGCCGGCTCGGCGTCGTAGAAGCGCTCGCGGTAGGCCGGGTTGCGCTCCAGCACGATCAGCGAGCTGCGCCGCCAGGGGCCGAGCTTGTAGGCGCCGGTGCCGACCGGGTGGGCGGCCGAGTCGTCGCCGTAGCGCTCGATCACCTCGCGCGCGACCGCGCCGAACAGGTCGCAGGCCGCCAGCGTGTAGATGAAGCGCGGGCGCGACTTCGCCAGCGTGAAGCGGATCGTGTAGCGGTCAAGCGCCTTCACATCCTCGACTTCGCGGTCGTAATCGAACGGCTGCTTCTGCTTGAGCGCCTGCTCGCGCAGCACCTCCAGGCCTGGCATGCCCTCTTCATGCAGCTGGCTGTAGGTGGGGCTGTTGTAGACCGGGTCGAAGTAGCGCTTGTAGGTGTAGACGAAGTCCTGCGCGACCAGCTCGCGCTTGGCGCCCTTGAAGGCCGGGTCGTCGTGGAAGTAGATGCCGGGCTGGATGCGCACGGTCCAGACCTTGTAGTCGGGCGAGTGCTCCGGCATCGCCGCGGCGGTCAGCGGCTTGACCTTGAACGGCCGCGCCAGCGGGTCGTAGGTGTAAAGAGCCTCGTAGATGTGCGCGGTGACGTAGCGCGAATAGAGGTCGGAGATGCGCACCGGATCGAAGCCGGTCTCGGCCTCGCGCAGCGCGACGCGCAGCACCTTGGGTTCGGTGGCGGCCCCGGTCGCGGCTCGCGCGAGCGGCGCGGCAGACAGCCCCGCGGCGAGCGCGGCGGCGAGAAGGATGTGCTTCATTTGGCGAGCCTGCGCTGCTGCTCGGCGTCGATGTCGACGTACTTCCAGAACTCGCGCATGAAGACGTTGCGGTGGTAGCCGATCACCCAGGGCTGGGCGAGGTCGGTGAAGATGCGATGCACGTGGATCTTGTAGGGCATGTAGGCGATCATCAGCCGCTGCGCCTCGTCCATCGCGGCCTGGCGCTCGGGGCCGTTGGGCAGCGCCTTCTGGCGCTCGTAGGCGGCGTTGTAGGCCGGCAGGTCGAAGCGCGCGTGGTTGGCCTGGCCCTTGTTCGGTCCGTAGCCCAGCTGAAGAAAGGCCTGCCCGTCGGGCCCGCCGCTCCAGCCGACGATCCACATCATCAGCTTGCCGGCGCGCGAGGCCTTGAGGTTCTCGGGCCACTGGCCGACCTTGAACACCATCTTGATGCCCAGCGCGTCCATGTTCTTGTGCCATTGCTCGGCGAGCGCGCGCTTGTACTGGTCGGGCTCGGTCGCGTACTCGAGCACCAGCGGCTGTCCGTCGGGCTGGTCGCGCCAGCCGTCACCGTCGCGGTCGACATAGCCGTACATGTCCAGCAGCGCCTTGGCGCGCGGCAGGTTGTACTCGCTCATCTCGCTCCTGAGCGCCGCGTCGTAGCCCCAGGTGTTGGGCGCGATCGGGCCCTGGCCCGGGATCGCCTGGCTCTTGCGCACCAGGCGGATCTCCTTGTCGATGTCCACCGCCAGCGCGATCGCGCGGCGCAGCGCCACCTTCTCCGGCGTGTAGCCGCCGACGACGGGGTTCTCCATGCCGAAGTAGGTCGTGTGCACGTCGGCGCGCAGGTAGCGAACCATCTCGATGCCCTGCTTGGCCAGGTGCGGCGCGAGCTTGCCGTTGGGCATCACCAGGTCGGCATAGCCGGCCGGCACTTCCTCGATGACCTCGTGCTCGCGGTTCTGGAAGGCCAGCCAGCGCGGCTGGTCCTCCTCGATGATGCTGACCTCGACGCGGTCGACCAGCGGCAGCCGCTTGCCCTTGAGCCTGGCGACGGCCTTCTGCGCGATCGGGTCGTCGGCCGGCGCTTCCTCGTTGTAGAACTCCTCGCGGAAGTTCGGGTTGCGCTCGAGCACGATCTTCGACGCGCGGCGCCATTCGGCGAGCCGGAACGGCCCGGTGCCCACCGGGTGCTCCATCATCTTGTCGCCGTACATCTCGACGACTTCGCGCGCGACCGCGCCGAAGCGCGCAGGGTCGCTCAAGGTCTCCTCGAAGCGCGGCTGCGACTCGGCCAGGCGGATCTGGAAGCGGTAGCGGTCGAGCACGCGCGCGCCCTCGACCTCGCGCTCGTAGTCGAACGGCTTCTTCTTCTCGATCGCCTCGCGCCGCAGCTCCGACAGGCCGACCAGCTTGTTGTTCTCCAGCAGGTACAGCGAGGGGCTCTTCCAGCGCGGGTCGTAGTGGCGCTTGATCGCGAACACGTAGTCGGCCGCGACCAGCTCGCGCTTTTGCCCCTTGAACGCCGGGTCGTCGGCGAAATAGATGCCGGGGCGGATCGTGAAGGTGTAGGTCTTGAAGTCCGGCGAGATCTCCGGCATCGACGCGGCCGTGTTGGGCTTCACGCGCGCCGGGCGGGCCAGGAATTCGATCGCCAGCGGCGCGTCGAAGATGTTCGCGGCGATCGTGGCGGAATACAGGTCCGACAGCTGCGCCGGATCGAAACCGGTCTCGGCGACGCGAAACGCGTAGCGCAGGACCTTCTTCGGCGCGTCCTGTGCAGGCGCATCGGCGGCGGTGCAGTGCAGGACCGGCACCGCGAGCGCGGCGGCGAGCAGCAGGGCCCGGATCGGCAGGCCGCGTCGGAACATCACAAACAACTCCTCGTGGGAAGCCTCCGGCGCCCGGGGTCCGGCGCCGAAAGGCGGCAAGTCTAGGGCTTCGGCCGCGCCGCGCCATCGGGAGCGGCCCCGAAGCGCGCCCATGCCTTGCTGCGGCGGCATGCGAGTTGCATGCCCGCCGTCGCCGTAAGGAGCGCGCTCCAGCCGTCACGGGGGAAACGCGCACCGGCATGGGGCTGCGAAAGCCCTAGACTCGCGCCTTCACGAGAAATCCTCGAGCCGCCCGGCCGCCACAAGCGCCCGGGCCTTTGTTTGTATTACCGCGATCCCACAGCATGGCGGCCTACCTGATACGGCGCCTGTGGCAAATGATCCCGACGTTGATCGGGGTCGTGCTGCTGGTGTTCTTTCTCTTCAAGTACTTCGGCGGCGACCCGGCCGAGATCCTCGGCGGCCAGAACGCGACGCCGGAGCAGATCGAGGCGATCCGCGCCCAGCTCGGGCTGGACCGGCCGGTGATCGAGCAGCTGTGGATCTTCGTCAAGCAGATCCTGAGCTTCGACTGGGGCCGCAGCTGGGCCACGAGCGAGTCGGTCTCGCACATCTTCGCGACCCGCCTGCCGGCCACGCTGACGGTGATGGTGCCGATCCTCCTGCTCGAGGTGCTGCTGGCGATCCCGTTCGCGCTCGCGGTGGCCTATGTGCGCGGCTCGCTGACCGACCGCGCGATCATGGTGCTGACCACGGTGGCGCTGTCGATCAGCTTCCTGGTCTACGTGATCGCGGGCCAGTACGTGTTCGCATTCCGGCTCGGCTGGTTCCCGGTGCAGGGCTGGACCGACAGCTTCTGGACCAACCTGACCGTGTACTCGGTGCTGCCGGTGCTGCTGGCCACGATGGTGAGCCTGGCGCCGCAGACGCGCCTGTACCGCAGCTTCTTCCTCGACGAGATCGGCCAGGACTACGTGCGCACCGCGCGCGCCAAGGGCCTGGCCGAGCGCACGATCCTGCTCAAGCACGTGCTGCGCAATGCCTTGATCCCCATCCTCACGAACATCGCGGTCGGGCTGCCGAGCATCTTCGTCGGCTCGTTCCTGATCGAGGTGTTCTTCTCGATCCCCGGCATCGGCCGCGAGGTGCTGCTGGCCGTCAACCGCAGCGACTACCCGGTGATCCAGGCCGTGACGATCTACCTGGCCGTTCTCACGATGGTGATCAACCTGCTCACCGACGTGCTCTACAAGCTCGTTGATCCGCGGGTGGTTCTGAAATGAGCGCCGTGCTTCCCAACGCTCCCGCGGTGGCCGCGAACAAGACGATCCAGCGCTCCGAAGGCGTCTGGCATGCCGCCTGGCGGCGCTTCAGGACCGACCGCGTCGGCATGGTCTCGGCGAGCATCGTCGCCCTGTTCCTGCTGCTCGTGATCGCCGCGGCGCTGGGCCTCGTCGCGCGCGACTGGCAGCGCGAGATCGGCGTGCCGAACGCGCAGCCCAGCTTCATGGGCCCGGCGCCGGCGCAGGAAAGCGCCATCGTCAAGGCGCCCAAGGGTCCGCCGGTGGACCTGTCGGCGGTCGACCCGCTCGCGCCGCGCTATGCCGAATGGGAGGCCGCGGCCAAGAAGTACGCGACCGAAGAAGTGGTCAAGCAAGACACGCTGCCCTTCGGCGGCGACCGGCTCGGCCGCGACGTGCTGGCCAAGGCGATCAAGGGCGCCGAGATCTCGATCATCGTCGGCGTCTCGGCGGCGCTGCTGGCCACGCTGATCGGCACCCTGCTGGGCGCGGTGGCCGGCTTCTTCGGCGGCAAGGCGGGCGACTTCCTCGAGTGGCTCTACAACGTCTTCACGTCGATCCCGAGCATCCTGCTGATCTTTGCGTTCGCGGCGGTCACCGGCCGCGGCGTGGGCTCGGTGGTGCTGATCCTGGGCCTGACCGGCTGGACCGGCATCTACCGCCTGGTGCGCGCCGAGTTCCTTAAGCACTCGGTGCGCGAGTACGTGCGCTCGGCCGAGGCGATCGGCGCGTCGTCGGCCTCGCGCATGTTCCGCCACATCCTGCCCAACGTGAGCCATGTGATCCTGGTGCAGCTGTCGATCCACGTGGTCGGCTTCATCAAGGCCGAGGTGATCCTGAGCTACCTGGGCCTGGGCGTCTCGGTCGACCAGGTCTCGTGGGGCACGATGCTCGCCGACGCACAAGGCGAGCTGATCCTCGGCTACTGGTGGCAGCTCGCGGCGGCGACCGCGTTCATGGCGGTGTTCGTCACCGCGTTCTCGTTGATGACCGATGCGCTGCGCGACGCGCTCGATCCCAAGCTGCGCGGAGCGGAGTGAGCAAGCCATGCTGTTGAATATCGACAACCTGCGCGTGCGCTTTCGCCTCGGCCGTGCCGAGAAGGCGAGTTACAGCGAAGCGGTCGGCCGCGGCGACACCGGCGTGAGCTTCCAGATCCCCGAGAACACGACGGTCGCGCTGGTCGGCGAATCCGGCTCCGGCAAGAGCGTGACCGCGATGTCCATCCTCAACCTGCTGCCCGACAACGCCGAGCGGCATGGCGGCATCACCTTCCAGGGCCGCGACCTGCTTGCGGCGAACCTGTCGCAGCTGCAGAAGCTGCGCGGCAAGGACATCGCCTGCGTGTTCCAGGATCCGATGACCTCGCTGAACCCGGTGTTCACGGTCGGCGAGCAGCTCGCCGAGCCGCTGCGCCTGCACCTGGGCATGAGCCGCAGGCAGGCGCGCGAGCGCGCGCTCGAGCTGCTCAACGAGGTGGGCCTGCCCGATGCGAAGCGCCGCCTCGACGCCCACCCGCACCAGCTCTCCGGCGGCCAGCAGCAGCGCGTGATGATCGCGATGGCGATTGCCTGCGAACCCAAGCTCTTGATCGCCGACGAGCCGACCACCGCGCTCGACGTGACGATCCAGCGCCAGATCCTCGAGCTGCTGGCCAAGCTGAAGGAGCGGCATCGCATGAGCATGCTGTTCATCAGCCACGACCTCGGCGTGGTCGGCGAGATCGCCGACCGCGTGGTCGTGATGCGCCACGGCACGGTGCGCGAGCAAGGCGACGTGGGCGCGATCTTCTCGGCGCCGCAAGACACCTACACGCGTGCGCTGCTGGCCTGCCGCCCGACGCTGGACAAGCCGCCGGCGCGGCTGATGGTGATCGACGACCATATTGCCGCGCAGAACGGCGCCGCGCAGACCGGCACGGTCGCCGCCAACGCCGACCGCGTCGCCAAGCCCAAGGACCCGGCCGCGCCGGTCGTGCTCGAGGTCAAGGCGCTGCGCAAGAGCTTCTGGCTTCGCTCGGGCGTGTTCGGGCGCAAGCCCTTCGAGGCGGTCAAGGACGTGAGCTTCACGCTGCGCCGCGGCCACACGCTGGGCATCGTCGGCGAGTCCGGCTCCGGCAAGACCACCACCGGCCTGGCGCTGTTGCGCCTGCACGAGCCGGCCGGCGGGCCGATGCACGGCGAGGCGCTGTTCCACGGCCGCGACGGTCAGGTCAAGGACCTGTTCTCGCTGAGCAAGTCGCAATGGCAGCCGTGGCGGCGTCGCCTGCAGGTGGTGTTCCAGAACCCGTATGCCTCGCTGAACCCGCGCTTCACGATCGGCCAGACCCTGGTCGAGCCGATGACCATCCACGGCATCGGCGCCGGCGCTGCCGAGCGCGAGGCCAAGGCGCGCGCGCTGCTGGCCAAGGTCGGCCTGGACGCCAGCGCCTGGGGCAAGTACCCGCACGAGTTCTCCGGCGGCCAGCGCCAGCGCATCGCGATCGCGCGCTGCCTGACGCTCGATCCCGAGGTGCTGGTGCTCGACGAGGCCGTCAGCGCGCTCGACGTCTCGGTCCAGGCGCAGGTGCTCAACCTGCTCAAGGACCTGCAGGACGAGCTGGGGCTGGCCTACATCTTCATCAGCCACGACCTGGCGGTGGTGCGCTTCATCGCCGACGAGGTGCTGGTGATGAAGGACGGCGCGGTGGTCGAGCGCAACCACATCGAGTCGCTGCTCGAATCGCCGCGCGAGGACTACACGCGGCGCCTGCTGGGCGCGGTGCCCAAGGGCTGGCACGGCCGCGCGGTGGCCGCCTAGGTGTGAAGCTTCAATAGGTTGTATCGGGTGTTCATCCGGATGGGGTTTGAGAGACTGGAAGTCGCCAAACCTCAATCCAACCCAAAGAGCCGACCCGGATGAACACCCATAAGCATGCC